>JAGLOP010000013.1 GCA_023138835.1 Arcobacteraceae bacterium | reverse complement strand
TTCAGGAAATGTTCCATCTTGTTAATATAAATTAACAATGATTAAAAAAGGCTAGTCAAATTTGACTAGCCTTTTTTATATCTTGCAAAAAAGCAAATTTGAATTATAAATCCTCATTTGCCTCAATTTTACAGCTTCCTTTTTCACATTTAATATTTGCATCAAATATTAATACATTTTTTGCGATATCTTCATCTAAGGCATTTCTCGCATCAGTTGACATCATACCTGTGTTACAATAAAATACAATTAATTTTCCTTTAGGAAACTTCGTTGAATCAATTTTTTCAGCAGTAGCATCCCAAGGAATATTAATAGCACCTTTAACATGACCTTCTTCAAAATCAGATATTTTTCTTACATCTACAAGTTGAACATTTGCAGGAACATCTTTCTTGGCATTTAAAAGACCAGCTAACCAGAACTGATCAATCATACCATCTTCAGCACTCTCTCCCCCTAAATGAACTTTCGCACCATTGATAGTAATTGCTGGATTTTTTGGTTTATATGGACCTTTTGGAGCACTTTTACACTCTTTTACTAAAGACATCAATGGAAGTTTTTTCTCTTTCCACTCAGGATATCCGCCTTTATATACTAAAACTCTTGTATATCCAAGTTTCATAAGTTTTTTTGCTAAATGATCAGATTCTTCACATTTAAACCCATTACAAAAAGTTACAATTTTTGCTTTTTTACTTGCAGGTAACCACTTTTTGAATTTTTTAAACTTTTTATTTGGTAAATGAACCGCACCCATAATTGTACCTTTTTGATACAGTTTAAATCCTCTAGCATCTAAAAATAGTGCACTCTTTGCATTGTACATACCTTTAGCTTTCTTTAATGAGATGATATTTAAATCTCCACTTCCGAACATAACAGTAGCAAGAAGTGCAACTGCAATAAACCCTTTAATGATTCTATTCATTTTTTCTCCTTTTTTAAGTAGAAAATTATAACTATTTTATACTTATATTATTATAACATATTGTTTATATAAGTGTATGTTATGATAAAGCCCTTAAGTACTTAATTTAATCATAAGTAAATTTAATACAATATTAAGAAGCCTATAAGCAGAAAAGATTTAAAATCATGTAGTTAAAAATTAAGGAGAATATATGAAAAAAGGGGTTATAGCACTTTCTATAGCAGCAGCATTCGCAACTACTAGTTTTGCTAATGCAAATTCAGATATGGCAGCACAGTTAGAAATGTTAAAAAAGCAAATAGCAGCTTTAGAAGCTAGGTTAAATGCAAATACTGAGTCAATTACAAAAGTTAACACAATAGTTAAAAAGAATAAGAAAACAATTAAAAAGGTTTCTAAAAAAGCAAGCCAAGCTAAGATGTTAGCAAATAATGATAATCTTAAATGGAATATTGATTTTAGAACAAGTATAGATAAAATTACTTATAAACATGCAAATGGTTCAAAAAGTACTAATGATGGACTACTTACAAATAGACTTTGGATGAATATGGCATATGCTCCATCTCAAAATGTTTCATTTTATGGTAGATTGTCATACTTAAAAGCTTATGGAGCAGAGATGCAAAATAGTCAAAGAAGTGGTGGAGTTTCTACTTATGATTGGGTAACAAATGAAAATGCTCAAGGGGAAAATACTTTAAGTGTTAAACAAGCATACTGGCTATATAAAAATGATACTTTCTTAGGTAGTGATATTTCTTGGACGGCTTCTGTTGGTAGAAGACCTGCTACAGATGGTTTATTAGCAAATCTTAGAGAAGACCAAAAAAGACAATCAGCACTTGCACATACAGTAAATGTAGAGTTTGACGGTGCTAGTTTTAGATGGAATCTTGATAAAGTTACACCTATGGAAGGAAGCTGGGTTAAATTATGTTTAGGTAGAGGTATAACAAATGCTGCTCCAAGATTTGACAGTACTAGTGAAGCTTATGCTAAAGAATCAACTGAGATGGATGACAGTAATATGATAGGACTTATATTTGTACCATATGATGATGGTCAATACTCAATTCATACAAATTGGGCTACTTCAACTAACTTGGTTGGATATAGTTCACCAGCTGATGGAGTATTTTATGATTTTGGGGGTATGAGTTGGATGACAGCAGCATTTGTAGCTGATGGTATTGGGGAAGGTATCAGTGATACTCTTGATGATTCAACATTCTTTGTAAGTTTTGCTCAATCTAAAACTGACCCAAATGGTACTCATGGTGGGATGCTAGGAAGTTTAACTAGCCAAACTGGTAATTCTACTTGGATAGGTGCTCAATTTCCATCTCCATTTACTGAAGATGGTAGAGTTGGAATTGAATGGAATAAAGGTAGTAAATACTGGAGAAGTATGACTTATGGTGAAGATACTATGATAGGTAGTAAAATTGCCGCTCGTGGTACTGCAATAGAAGCTTACTATCATCAACCACTTACAAAAGCATTGAGTGCATCAATTAGATATACTAAAATTGATTATGACTATAAAGGTAGTAATGGATTTTTTGGTGCTAACAGTGCTCCAGATGCACTTAGTGGAACAGATGTTACAGAAGCAGAAGATATTAGAGCATATATTAGATACAGATACTAGTATTGTAATACTTTAATATTAAATAAAAAGGGTAGCTAAAAATAGCTACCCTTTTTTTATACTTCTTTTTAAGTTTAGTTAGATAAAATTCCACTACTTAAAAAATGCGTCTGTGGCTTAACTGGATATAGCACTGGGTTTCGGCCCCGGTGGTTGGGGGTTCGAATCCCTCCAGGCGTACCATTATAAACCCTTATGAAATCTACTCTTAGAGTGATTTTATGAGGGTTTTTTATTGTCTTAAATATTACTTTTTTCCACTTATTTTTCACTATCTTTTAGAAAAAACATTTTGTTATATTATAATACAAATAGATATAATGCAAGAGTAACTGTATATGTAATATTTTACACACACAAATATTTTATTAAGTCTAAAAAAGATAGAATCCACAAATTATAACTAACAAGGATTTTTTTATGACTAAAGTTGAAGTAAAACCTTTTAATATGGATGACAAAGAAACACAAGAAGATTTAAATAGTATAGAGAAGCAAAAACTAAATTTAAAACCGATTGACTATTTTAAAGAGATAGCTACATTACATCTTGATTCTGTAGGAAATGGGGATCGTTATTATCTACAAGATTTTGGACTCTATAACAATGAATTAACAGATGATGAGTATATGTTAAGGCTTAGATTTCCAGGAGGAAGAATCTCAAATCAAAATCTTTTAGATATTGCAAAAATTGTTACAGAACATGATTTATATATAATCTTAACAGCTAGGTCTGGTATGCAACTACATGGATTAGATGAAGATAATATAATTGAAATTTTTGAAAGAATTGATGATTTAGGGATAAACTCATGGCAAACTTTTGGTGATAATGTTAGAAATGTTGCAACTGATGTGTTTGACGGTTGTGGGAAATATAACATTATAGAAGTTTATCCATATATACAACAGATGCAGGAGTTTATTTTAAAAGTTCCTGAATATGTTGGGTTGTTACCAAGAAGAATATCTACAGGGATATCTGGCTCATACGCAAATGGCGGTTCTTTCTTTGCTAGTGATTTGTATTTTGCTTTGGCTAAAAAAGATAATATTTATGGTTTCAATGTTTATATGGGTGGTAAAAATACAGAACTAGCCCTTGATGCAAATATCTTTTTAGAAAAAGAAGAAGTTGTAGAATTTTTCAAAGCTTTTGTTATCACATTTAAAGAACACGGTCTAAGATTTGATAGAGATAGAACTAGACTTTTTCATCTTCTTGAAGATATAGGTATAGAAAAGTTTAAGTCATATATTAAAAAAATGTATAAAAAAGATTTCTCACAAAAAGGTACTATAGCTTTAGAAAAAGTTGTTTTTGAAGAGTTTGAAGAGCTTAAGAACGGTGAGTATTCATTTTGTTATCACTCTAAATTTGCAAGAATTAGTGCTAAAGAATTATTTGATATTGCTAATTTATCAATTGAAAATAATTATGAAGTAAGAATAGGTACAGATCAACAATTATATATCTTTGGATTAAAAGATAAAAGCTTTCCTCTATCACATGATAATGACAATCGTACAATTTTAGCATGTGCGGGAAGTGAATTTTGTCCATATTCATATTGGAATATCAAAGATGAAACAAACTTCTTACCACTAAAAAGAATTGAAGAACATAAAATTCTTATAGGTTTTTCAGGATGTTTAAGAGGTTGTGCAAAACATCAACATAGCGATATGGGTCTTGTGGGATTGCGTTCATCGATGTATGGTACAAGTCAAAAAACTGCACGATTATATTTAGGAGCTCAGTATACTTTAGGAACCCAAGTAGCAAAACTGATATTTTTAGCAATTCCTTTAACACATCTAAAAGAGTTGTTAAACCTTATCATAGATGAGTTTGAAAACAGTATCTACGACGATTTTGAAGAGTTTTCGCTTCATATATTAAACCATCTATCTGCAAACTTTTTAGCTTTATGGTTTTTGGGAAAAATAGAGACTAAAAAAGATATCAAGCTAGAAGTTGGGAATGAGATAGATTTATTAAATAAGCACTTTGGTGAGTTAGAGTTTATCAAGTTTTTAAATGATGATTTTTCTGAAGCTGTGGAGTTTCAAAGTATAAAACTTTGGTCTTAAGAAAACTTTATAAACTTTTTACTTGATTTAGTCCATAATTTTAATTAAGCCGCATATTAGAATATTATTTGTAAAATAATTTTTATATAAATCATTTATTAAGGATGTGTTATGAAAACAATAAGTCTTATCTTTACTTCTTTATTTTTTCTTCTAATTTTCACAGGTTGCAGTGCAACAAAACAGTTTATGGGAGACTATTATCTTCAACAGAATAATTATGATGATGGATATAAACATTTCAAGAAAGAGGTGTCTTCTGATAAAAATGATGCAGTAACGCATTATTATTATGGTCGATTTTTATTAGCAAAAGATGAGCCTAAAAAAGCATTAAAACATTTTAAGAAAGCTATTGTTCTTAAATCAAGAAATTCTGATTATTACAGTTGGTTAGGAGTAACTTATGCATCTTTAAAGCAATATAACAATGAAAGAAGTGCTTATTTAAAAGCACTGACACTTGATAAAGAAAATATACTTGCATTAACATATTTGGCTCATAATTATTTTGATAAAAAAGAATATATTAAGGCGCTGCAATATTACAAAGCATCATTAAAATTGGTTCCTGAAAGTCAAGACGTATTATACAATAGAGCTTTATCTTTAAATAAACTTGGCAGAACACCGGAAGAGAAAATAGCATGGAAAGAATATCTTTCTTATTATCCAGCAGGAGCACTTGCTAGAAATGCGGTAAAACAATTAAATGAAAAAGGTAATTTTGAATATAGAAACCATCTAATTGGATTTAAAACAATTACGTTAAGAAATATTACTTTTAAGCCTCTTGGTGCAGAGCTTAACTCCGATTCTAAACCTTCTTTAGATGTTTTAGGAAAAGTCTTAAGTGACAATAAAAAGATCTCTATTCATATTGTTGTATATCAGTTGAAAAATAAGATATTAGCAAAACAAAAAGCAAAAAGTATTAAAAGATATTTATTAACTAAGTACCAAAAAATAAATATAAACCGATTAAAACTAAGTTGGTTTAATCAAGCAAAAAAAGTTGTAATAAGTAAGAGAAGATATCAGTTGGATGAGACAGTTGATTTTATAACTGCAGCAAGATAGAATAAAAGTGAATATAGCAATTTTTGGTGGAAGTTTTGATCCACCGCATTTAGGACATCAAGCCATTATAAAAGAGGTTTTAAAATCTTTGAAAATTGATAAACTCATAATTGTCCCGGCTTTCTTAAATCCTTTTAAATATCATTCATCTTTTGATCCAAAAGTAAGATATGAACTTATAAAAGAGCTTTGTCAGGATTTAGAACAAGTGGAAGTTTCTGACTATGAAATTAAACAAAACAAGGCAACACCGACAATTCAAACAATTAAATATATAAAAAACAAATATAAGAATTGTAAAAATATTTATCTGATTATTGGGGCAGATAATCTTAAAAAGCTTCATCTTTGGGAAGAATATAATGAACTAAAACAGCTGGTTAAATTTGTAGTGGCATCTAGAGATAATATTAAAACTGATGAATTTATAACATTAAAAGTAGATTTTAATATAAGTTCAACGAAAATTAGAGAAAATTTGGATATAACTTTAATACCGAACAAAATAAAAGAAAAGGTGAAAAAACTTTGGAAAATAGAATAAAAAAAATTATCGCAGTTTTAGATGAAAGAAAAGCGGAAGATATTGAAGCTATAGATTTAACCGGCAAAAATTATTTAGTAGATCAAGTAGTAATAGCAACTACTCTAAATGCAAAACACGCCTACTCTTTAGTAAACTACTTAAAAGAAGCCCTTAAAGGCGATGGTGAAGAATTTCTTAGAATTGATGAAACTGATGATTGGACCATTGTTGATTTAGGCGATATCCTAATCCATTTAATGAGTGAAGCATACAGAGAAAAATATCAAATGGAAGAATTTCTAGCAGAGATAAAGAAAGGTAGTTTGTAAAACTACTTTCCTGTCCCCATCACTTGATGGTAATTAGAAGTGGCTTTTTTAGCTCCACCCATATTCCCTGTTACAATCATATATATCAATGCAGCTACAAAAATAATTCCTATCCACTTAAGCATTTTACATTACCTCCTTTGCAGTTATTCCAAGCACTTTAAGCCCTGTTCTTATTGATAAGGCAACCATACTCAAAGATTTTAGATATGCTTTTTCAGAAGCAGTTCCAACGATTCTATGTTCATTATAAAATCTATGAACAGAAGCACTTAAAGATTGTAAATAATCAGTTACTTTTTGCATATCTCGTTTATCAAAAGCTTCTTCTAAAATAGATGGCAGCAATAATGCTTCATATACCATGTCTTTAGTATCTTGATTGATACCTTCCAAGCTGGCATCTTTTACATCATCAAAGTTAAGTTCTGCTTTTTTAAACAATTGATTAATTCTTGCATGTGCATAATTGATATAAAAAACTGGATTTGATGAATCTTGATTTTTTAAAGTATCAATATCAAATTCTAAATGAGTATCACTTTTTTTAGTCAAAAATACAAATCTTAAACTGTCAGCACCAATCTCCTTGGTAATATCACTCATCAATATCACATTACCGGCTCTCTTACTCATCTTATAAGGCTCACCGCCTTTAAGTAAAGAAACCATTTGAGAAAGTATAATCTCCAATGACTCAGGGTCGTTACCAAGAAATTTAATAGCAGCTTTTACTCTTGTAATATATCCATGGTGATCTGCGCCCCAAATATTTATATATTTATCAAATTTTCTATCATATTTATGTTTATGATAAATTATATCTCCTGCAAGATAAGTTGGTACCCCATTTTCTCTTACAACCACTCTATCGACATCATCGCCAAGTTGGGTTGATTTTATCCAGTCTTTACCATCTTTTTGGTAAATACTTCCGTTAGCTTTTAATACAGCCTTAGTTTCATCCCAATTTACATATAAAGACTTTTCACTTACATAATTATCAAATTCAATACCTAAATTAGACATATCACTTTTAATTAAGGCTATCACTTCCTCTTTTGCAAATTGTGCTAATTCATCTTCTCCTATAGCATCTTCAAAAATCTTTTTACCAAATTTCTCTTCGCATAATCTTGCAATATCAAAGATATAGTCACCTCTGTAATATTGTTCGGGATATTCAACTGCTACTTTTAAAATAGATTCTCTACCTGCTAAATATACAGATAATCCAAGTAAATCCATCTGAGAACCTGCATCATTTATATAATATTCGCTTCTTATATCATATCCTAAATACCGGCCAACTCTTAAAAGTGTATCTCCAAAAATAGCACCTCTGGCATGACCAATATGAAGCGGTCCTGTCGGATTTGCACTGACATATTCTAAAAGGATTCTTTGTCCGTTAGATTTACCTTTGGCAAATGTGTCTCCACTTGCCAATGCCTCATCTATTTTCACAGATAAAAAACTCTCTGATAATTTAAAATTGATAAATCCCTTAACAGCCTGAACACTTTCAAACATAGTATCACTGTCAAATTTAGTTGCCAAATCTTCGGCAATCATCATAGGATTTTTCCGTAATTCTTTTGCTAATGAAAATGCAACGGGTGTCGCGAAGTGACCTAAAGAACGATCCTTAGGCTTTTCTAATACTATTTGCCTATCAAGCTTTTGCTCGATAAACTTTTTTACAATTTTTTGCAATATAACTTCTTATACTGTTGTAGTTTTGTCTTCTTTTTCAGAAGTAGTTTTTGTTTCGTTTACTTCTAGTTTTTCACTATCTTTTGAAGCAACTTCTGAAGGTTCATCTTCTTTTACAGCACTTTTAAAGTTTTTGATCCCTTGACCTAAACCTTTCATTAATTCTGGTATTTTCTTACCACCAAAAAGTAACACTACCACTGCAACAATTGCAAATAATTCAAATCCACCTGGCATACCCATAATAAGTCTCCTAATTTTTTAATATCGGAGATTATACATTTTTACTACTTAAGAATATATAATACTTTCCTACTACATGACTTTTAGCAACAACTTATAACCAGTTCCCGCTGCAACTATTGAACCTACCACATTTAAAACTATGTTCAACACTCCATATAAAAAAGAACTGTTTAACAAAAAGAAACTTTCAATTGCAAAGGTACTGTATGTTGTCAAAGCACCTAAAAATCCTGTAATTAGAAATACTCTTGTAGTTTCAGACGGTGTTATATGTAAGAATAAAGCGATTAAAATACCTATAATAAAACTACCGGCGATATTTACTCCCAATGTTGCAAGAGGTAAATCATGAGGGAAATTTTTTGACACTACAGTGTTAATATAAAATCTACTAACAGCTCCAAAAAATCCACCGCTTCCAACAGCTAAAATCAATTGCCAACTAAATTGCATCTTCTCTCATTTCTTATCTCTTTTTCCAAAACTTTTCGCATATTTTCTTCTATTTCTTCATACCAAGGTGTTTTTCGTACTGCCTCAACGCTAGGAAGATATATAATTTTAACTACGCCACTTTTTTGTAATAATTTTTGTGAATCTAGGATATCTCTTGTACCTATTATTACAACGGGCTGCACAATTAAATTATTTTTTTCAGCGATTAATTTAGCCCCTGCTTTAAATTTACGCATCTTCTTTCCATTGGATCTTGTACCCTCTGGAAAAATAGCGATAGGTCTGTTGTCATCTAATCTTTTTTTAGTATCTTTAATTAATTTCATTAAACTACTCTTGCTTTCTCTTTCAATGATTATCATATCAGGAGCTTTTAAAATATGCCCAAACCAAGGTAAATCTGCTATCTCTTTTTTGGCTACCCAAGCTATATTTTTAGGGTGCAAATACTCAAATATTATAATATCTATCACAGATTGATGATTCATAATTTGCATAGTTGCATTTGGATCAAGTTCACCTTCAATTTCCAATGTTATACCCAGAAGAGTCATTTGTAATCTACCCCAAGCTCTTCTAATAACTCTGTTATGCTTATTAAAAAGGTACATTAAAATTATCGTAATTGTAACAGTTATTGCCATTTGTATAATTGTAAAAATAGCCCTTATTTTACTAAATATCATTTTCTTTCACCCATCCTATATTTTTATTTTTAAACAACACTTTTACAAAGTCTTCTCTTTTCATTAATATCTCTACCTCATCATTTTTATCAGTTATTTTATATACTGTTGATAATTTTGTAGGCAAAATATACACTTTGGTATCTTTTTGAAGATAAACCTTTTCATTTGGTAAAATAAGTTTTATAAACACCATTATAAAAATAAAAGCAAATAAACTAAATATTTTATATCTTGTTTTCACATAAAATAGCATAAAAAGTAAAATTACGATTAAACTGCCGGCTTGCTTATAAAATAATAAATTACTATCATGTGGGTTTAAATCAGTTTGAGTACTAACCAAATCTTCTTCAAGTATAATTGGTAACTCAACAGTTACAAATGAAGATGATTTAGGATTATAATAATCAAATTCAATACTATCAAGATAATTTGGAACCACTATATAGTAATAAACAATTTGCAAAGGATAATGATCTTCAAAATTCTCAACCCCCTGCTCTTTAAATTGTTTGATATTAAACTCTTCAAGATTTCCATTGATGGTTTCTATATGAACTACCAGCATAAGCATTTTATTATTATACTGCCTAACTTTAATCTCTTTTATTTGTAAATCATCTGCTATAATATTTGAAAATCTTTCTTGATTTATTGCTATTTTATTATACTTTATTTTTGGTGGTTTAAGTATCACAAAATCTATATCTTTATCATATTGAGTTACAGCTAATTTTAGTGTAGGTAATACAAAATCTTTATCTTTTGCTTTATATGTAATTTTTGCAGTATATTTATCTTCATTTCCTTGAGCCAGCCAAGAGATATCTTCATCTAAAATATCTATATTTTTTTCATTAGAATATGTTGTCACTATATCATAGTAGTCATCATTATTAGACAGAATTCTAGCTTCCACTTCAACTGTAAATCTTTGTTGAGAATACACAGAATTTGGATACTTTGTATATTTAAGATATAGTTCTTTGGATGTTTGTAAAACTGTAGTATTCGTATCTACCAAATCTGCTGATAAATAGACTACAAATAAAAAAGAATAGATAATAGATGCAAATAATTTTTTAATGACTCACACCTATTTATAAATTATTTAAGAAAACCTTGAAGCATTTTTATACCGTCAACACAACCAAGTAATGTTTCCATTGCTCGCTCAGGATGAGGCATAAGACCAAATACATTTTTTGTTTTATTACAAACTCCAGCTATTTGCTCTACACTTCCGTTTAAAACTTCATTTTTACCATCTTCATCGCAGTATTGTAATAAAATCTGATTATTTTGTTTTAATTCTTCCAGTCCTGATTCATCAATAAAATAGTTTCCGTCATGATGTGCTACAGGGATATTTAATACATCACCAGTATTTAATTTTGTTAAAAAATCATTATCATTATTTACAACTTTGATATGATGATATTTAGAAATAAAATGTAAGTTGTCATTTCTTTTTAAAGCACCTGGTAGAAGACCAGTTTCTGTTAAAATTTGAAAACCATTACAAATTCCTAAAACATTTCCACCATTTAAGGCATAAACTTTAACAGCATCCATAATAGGAGCAAACTTCGCTAACGCTCCACTTCTTAGATAATCTCCATAAGAAAATCCGCCAGGGATTACTACTAATGAAGTATTATCAGGAAGTACAGTTTCTTCATGCCAAAGTATTGTAACATTTGCACCTAACATCTCAAAAGCATATTTTGCATCATATTCACAGTTAGTTCCTGGGAATTGTAATACTACTACATTGTTCATATTAAGCTTCTATAATTATTTCGTAATCTTCAATTACTGTATTTGCCAAAAGTTGCTCACACATTTTAGTAGCTTCCTCTTTTGCTTCAACTTCATTTGAAGTGTTTAGTTCCATAATAATTTGTTTACCAATTCTTACATCTTTTACTATGTCTTTAAATCCAATAGTATCAAGTGTATGATGAGCTGCTTTACCCTGTGAATCTAAAACACCTTTTTTAAGTCCAATGTTAATTATTGCTTTCATTTCTTACCTTATATCTTAATTATTCTGCGATTATATCTAAAGTTGCCTTATAACAATTTAGACAATTTTAGCCTTTATGCAATCTATTATAGATAGTTTCATACCCATCTATAATTACATTTTTAATTGTATCTGGAACTTCCACATCTAATTTTTGCCCTGATTGTAAATCTTTTGCTTTCTCTTTCCAACTATTCTCTTTAGCAAAATTACGAAGAATTTGCTTATCCATTGAGATATAATCTCCTTTATCGAAATTTTCTTTATCAATAAATCTTGAACTTTCTGGCGTTAAAATCTCATCTCCAAGTATCCACTCACCTTTTGCATTTACAAACACTTCAAGTTTTGTATCAACTATAACAATACCATTGTCTTGAGCATATTGAGTAAAATCTTTGAACAGTTTTTCAAGACTTGAAATAATATCAGGAAATAGTTCTCTAACACTATTTGAATTTAATGGCTCATCTTTTATACCTTTTGTAGTTGGTGTAAAAATTGGTGTATCAAACTTATGCCATTGTTCTAAATCATTTGGCAAGTTTAATCCATAAGGGTCATTTCCATTTTGAGATGCTTCAAATAAAGAACCGGTTAGATAATTTCTAAAAATAAATTCAAACTGGACAACATCTCCATCAATTTCAGCCTCTAACGGCTTACATAGTTCCATAATCTGACATCTTGGTGCTATACTTAAAGTTTTATCTACATTTTCCAATAAAATAGCTGTTTTAATTCCAGCTTCTTTAGCAAAGGCTGCTCCATCATTTGAAATAGCAGTTTGAGAAACACCTTTCCCTTCAATCTGGAGATTTAGCGGAATATCAAATACTGAACAACGATCACTTCTCACTAAAAGCACTTTTGGATCATCACCTGGACATGTGTAAAGGTCTGCATTTTTACCAATATAAAATAGATTGTACCCTAAGTCTTCTAATTTCAAAATACCTTTTTGGGTTGTAGTTTTCTTCGATTGGGGCCAAAGATCAAGTGCTGTAATATCATTTATCTTCATATTGTTCCTTTTTATTTTTCACCTATTAATATTAATGCTTTTAAAATATCAGCTGCCGTTTTTAGTTGATTGTCTTTGTACAAATCTTCTTCATTTATTATTTTATTGTCTTTTTTTTCTTTTTTCTTATCTTCTTTCTTTGTACCGTTTACTTTTTCAAGCTCAACTTCCAAATGCTTTTTCAAATCTTTCTCTTTAATAGAAAATTCATCATCTTTTTCTTTGACAGCTTCCCCTCTAAAAGATTCAATATCCGGTGTCACCCCTTTGGCTTGTATAGTTCTACCGCTTGGAAGATAATATTTTGCAATAGTAAGTTTAATAGCTTCATTTTCCACATCATTTAACGGTAAAACTACTTGAACTGATCCCTTTCCAAAAGTCTTTTCACCAACTATAACTGCTCTTTTGTGATCTTGTAAAGCACCGCTGACAATTTCGCTGGCACTTGCACTTCCACCATTTACAAGTACCACCATTTGTACCTTTGTAAGAGTCGCTTCTTTAGTAGCATCATAATGTTTATCTTGTTTTGGGTCTCTGCCTTTTTGAGATACAATTATCCCTTTATCTACAAATAGATCTACTGTTTTAATCGACTGGGCTAAAGAACCCCCCGGATTATTTCGTAAATCTAAAATTATCCCCTTTGTTTTTTCTTTATGCTCTTTAATTATTTTTATAAGTTGTTTTGCTACATTATTATCAAAAGATGCGATTCTTAAATAAAGAATATCTCCCAATGTTTTATAACTTACTGATTTAACTTTAATAATCCCTCTTACAATATGAATTTTTATAGGTTTTAAAGCTTCTTTTCTTACTACTGTAATATCAATGGGAGTGCCCACTTTACCTCTCATCAAAGTAACTGCATCATTTAGAGTCATTTTTAAAGTTGATTTATCATCTATTTTTAAAATTATATCGCCGGACTCTACACCTGCTTTGGAAGCCGGAGTATCATCAATAGGAGAAATTATGGTTAAAGCACCGTCTCTCATCCCGACAACAATACCAAGACCGCCAAATTCACCCTTCATTTGTACTTTAAATTCTTTAAAATATTTTTTGTCCATATGAGATGAATGAGCATCTAATTCTTGCATTAAACCTTTGATAGCCTTATCAACTATCTCATCAAGTTTAATATCATCTACATATATTCTTTCCACTGCACCAATCACTTGCTGAAGTTTTCCGTAAGACTCCAATCTTGTGGGAACTTTCTCTTCCTCTTTTACGGTTTGTGAGAATGATAATGTAGCTGTAAGCAATAAAATCAATAGTTTTTTCATTCTTTTCCCTTGTTTTAATTAAGTGATTATTGTATCTTAATCTAAATAATAGTATTATTAATGATTATTTATAATTAATTGGAGAAATAAAATATGAGCGTTAAAGAACATGTAGATTTTTTAAAAGAAGAAATTTCAACAGAAGAAAAATTCTTTGAAGGATTTTTTAAATTAGAAAAAGTTTGGGAAAAATACAAACTAGTTATAATCGGTGGTGCTACACTTGCTATTGTAGCATTTGCAGGAATAAATATAAATAAATATTTAGAAACACAGAATAAAATCAAAGCAAATACAGCATTTAATATTTTACTGGAAAATCCACAAGATGCCACTGCATCGGCTATTTTAAAAGATACAAATCCAAAACTTTTAAAAGTGGCAAATCACCTTGCAAGCAAACAAAATACAGCTGTAAATCTTAAATTTATAGATGAAATTTCTTCTTTTAATATGGCAATAGACCAAAATGATTTAGAAAAACTAAATAAAACTATTTTGGGTTCTAAGTTTTTACTAAAAGAATATGCTATTTTTCAAAAAGCATTAATGCAAACTTTAAATTTAAAATATACTGACGCGAAAGAAACATTAAAACTAATCCCGACTAATTCTCCTGTTTTAAAATTGTCTAATAAATTAAATCACTATTTATTAACAAAATAAGGGAAATTGATGAAACTATTTTTAAGTATAATTTTAGCTGTTTATATTTTTACAGGATGTTCTAGCAAGCAATATTTTGAACCGGAAGAAACTTATGATTTTGATTATAGCTCAACACAAATCTCAAGTGAGATAGCAACGCTAAATAAAGATGGAGCAACTCTGGAAGATTTTAGAATAATCAATAAAGATGGTGTCTCAACTTATTCTTTACCTGAAGGCTACAGCTTTTTAAATAAAGTCAATTCATCGGTAATTGCTTCAGATAAAACAGGTAACTTACTTATTAATAAAAAGATTATCAACTTAGGACAAAATGTAGTAGCCGCTTCAATAAAAGAAAATTTAGCCGCATTGATTCTTTCTAATAACAGTATTGTGTTATATGATTTAACTACACAAAAGTTCAAGCTAAAAGAAAAATTAGCCAGCTCTTTGCTAAATGACACAAAAATTGCCAATCCAATCTTTTTAGATGATATTGCTATCTTTCCTACATTAAACGGGAAAGTTATACTTGTAAGTATTGATACAAATAAAATTATTAAAACAATTAATGTTGACCCCAGCGGTCAAATAAACAATGTGATATTTTTACAAGTTATTAACGACGCAATGGTTGTCGCAACTCCAAATAAAGTTCTATCTATAGCAGATAACTCGTTTAGTATTAGAGATTATGAAATCAATGATATTATATCAGCTGCCAATAATTTATATCTTTCAACGCTTGATGGTAAAATAATCAAATTAAACTTACAGCTAGAAGAGATAGTATCAAGAAAATTTAAATTTGCAAAAATTTATTCACTTGGGTTTGGAACTTCATTATATGCTTTGGAATCACAAGGATACTTAATAAATCTAGGTAGTGATTTTTCTACTACAAAAGTTTATGATTTTGATTTTGATGAAACTTCTAAAACTATTGCAATTGGTGATACTTTATACTTCGATGATGAGTATATCAAATTAAAATAATCAGCTTTATTTAAAATGACTCTATGTGATATTGGAAATACTACTTTTGCTTTTTTTCATCACGGAAAAAAGTTTAAAGTTGGTGTTGATGCTAAATTAAAAGATTTACCGACAATTAAAAATAAAATATATTTTATAAGTGTAAATGATAAAGCAACGAATAAGTTTTTGAAGAAATACCCAAAAGCTGTTAATATTGAAAGATTTTTAGATTTTGACACCATGTATAAAGGGATGGGATCTGATAGAAAGATTGCCTGTCAAAACATCAAAAATGGTATTATAGTAGATTGTGGAAGTGCTATTACAGTTGATGTTATGAAAAATGGTAACCATAAAGGCGGTTTTATTTTAAACGGTATCAAAAAATCAATTGGTTTTTATCCGCAAATATCGCAAAAACTACATTTTAATTTTACAAAAAAAGTAAATTTGGATAAAATGCCACTTAATACAGATGATGCAATAAGTTATGCGATATTAAAATCAATTATTTTGCCAATTCAAAGTTGTCAAGATAAGTATAAATTAAAAATATATTTTACAGGTGAAGACTCAAAATATCTAATAAAATATTTTAAATATAAAAAATATAAAAAAGATTTGATATTTAATTCAATGACACAATTGATACATAGTAGAAATTTTGATTTATAAAAAAATAATAAAAAATGGGAGAAAAGTATGCTGACAATAGCTTTGCCAAAGGGTAGAATTGCTGAACAAACTTTAGAAAAATTTGAAAAAGTGTTTAATGAAAAATTTGTATTTGAAGACAGAAAACTTATTTTAGAAAAAGCAGGTTTTACATTTTTAAATGTAAGAAACCAAGATGTACCAACTTATGTTATGTATGGGTCTGCTGATTTGGGCGTAGTTGGTCTTGATGTACTTGAAGAGAAAGAATATGATTTAATGAAACTGCTTGACCTTGAAATTGGAAAATGTAAAGTTGCAATTGGACTTAAACAAGGTGAAAAGATAAACTGGAATGCAAGCAGCATAAAAGTGGCTACCAAACACACTACAATAGCTAAAAAGTTTTTTGAGAAAAAAGCTATGGCAGTAGAAGTTGTTAAACTTTATGGTTCGATAGAATTAGCACCGCTTGTAGGTCTTAGTGATTGTATTGTAGATATTGTAGAAACTGGTCTTACTATGAAACAAAACGGTTTAGAAGTTGGGGATACCATTATGTATTCAAGTGCCAACCTAATCGCAAATAAAAATTCGTTTTATGCAAAAAAAGAGGAAATTCTAGATTTAAGAGAAAAGCTTGCAAGGACTTGACTTATATGCAAGTATTGAGCAATATCTTGAAATTGATGCTGAGACAGAAGCCCTACACAATACTTTTAAAGATATTATAGATGAGCTGGAGCCAAAAAGTTTACTTGATATTGGCTGCGGACAAGGTGCTTTTTTAGAAATCCTAAAATCATCAAAGATTGAAACTTTTGGCATTGACCTCAGTGCTTCACAAATTGAAATTTGTCATAAAAAAGAGATCAATGCCAAATGTATAGATTTATGTAAAGTTAATGAAAAATTTGATTGTGCAACTGCAATATTTGATGTAATAAATTATATCCCTAAGAAAAATATCCGAAACTTTTTTACTTGTGCTTTTAAAACCCTAAACAAATACGGTTACTTTGTATTTGATGTAAATACCTTATATGGCTTTGAAGAAGTTGCGCAAGGTTCTTTAACCATTGATATGACAGATAAATTTATTGCCATTGATGCTTTATATGAAAATAAAATACTAAAAACTGATGTTACATTATTTTCATCAATTAAAGATTTATATAAAAAAGAAAGTGGAACTATAAAACAATATTATCATTCAAAAGAATTTTTAACAAAAGAGCTGGAATTTTGTGGTTTTGATGTTGAATCTGTAATGGAATTTAAACTTCATGATGTTGAAGAATTCGATAAACAAATTTTTATTTCAAAGAAAATCAACTAAAACTGCTGATTTATTGTTTATGAATTCTTGTAGCCAGATCACCCGTCTCTACATTTGTATCAAGTTGGTTTAATATCTCCTGCGTTGATAACTCTTTTTTCATACATAAATCTCATCATCTTTTTCTATTATATGTGCTTTAATACCTAGTTTTTTCTTAATTGCTTTTTTAAATATAATTTGTTTATCCTCTTCACCGTGAACTAAAAAAATCTTACCAAGGTTATCAAAATGTTTTAACCACCGTATTAATCCAGTTTGATCAGCATGTGCAGAAAAACCATTGATAGTGTGTACACTTGCCTTGATTTTTATTCGTTCATTATAAAACTTAAACCATTTTGCACCTTCAACCAAACGGCGGCCAAATGTCCCTTTTGCTTGATAACCGACAAATAAAACTGAATTCTTTTTATTCCACAAACGATGTTTAAAGTGTTGTAAAATTCTACCACCATTACACATACCGCTTCCGGCTATAATAATTGCATCATTTTGTATTAAATTGATTTTCTGAGATTCTTTTTGTGTTTGTGTAAATTCAAGTTGTGGAAAATTAAAAACAGATCCATCTTCTTTTAGAAAATTTTGACATAATTTGCTTAACTCATCAGGATATTTGTTATAAACATTTGTTGCACGAATTGCCATAGGACTATCTAGAAATATTTTACACGAAGCTGGCAACTCACCATTTTTATACATTAATTTAAAAATACACAATAACTCTTGTGTTCTTTCAATAGCAAATGAGGGTATCAACACAACACCGCCATGTTTTAGTGTGTTTAAAACAGTTTTCTTAAATTCTTTGAGAGATTTTTTCATATTCTTATGATTTCTGTCTCCATAAGTTGATTCTATATAAAGAACATCTGCTTTTTCTACATTTTGAATAAAAGGCAGAACCATATCATTTTTATTACCTAAATCTCCACTAAAAATAAGCACTTTTTCAACACCGTTTTCAATAAAACGAACTTCAACAAATGATGAGCCTAAAATATGCCCTGCATTATGAAATGTTATGTTTAAATCTTTTGTTAAAATAATAGGTGTTGAATATACTGCATAACGCTTTTTTAGAGTTAAAAATGATTCAACTTCTTCTGGTGTATAAAGCGGTGGTTTAATTAAATTTTCTTCACCTCTTCTTTGTGCTTTTTTATAGTATGTGTAATACTCCTCTTTTGCAAGTCGTGCACTATCAAGCAATACAACCTTTGCCAGTTCAAAAGTAGAATGTGTAGCAATAATTTCCCCAAAAAAACCCTCTTTATATAGAATTGGTGCTCGCCCCACATGATCAAGATGAGCATGGGTAAAAATCAACCAGTCTATTTCTGACGGATTAAATTCAAAGGATTTGATATTTTTTTCTTCATTTTCGCCTTGAAACATTCCGCAATCTATCAATAACTTTTTGCCATTGTCCAATGTTATTAGATGAGCTGAACCTGTAACAACCTTTGCCGCTCCGAATGATTGTATAAAAGCCATTTAATCTCCTTGATGCTTATATTATAAAAAAATTAAGTGGTAAAATTGTGTTATTTATTAGATAATGATTTTTTATATTTTTTATCTATGCTTCTTAGATTTCTTATAACTGGAAGCTTTAAATTTAACCTTTTTAAGTTTATCAATTAAATTGCTAGAAACTTTATACATATTCATCATTACATCTTTTTCAAAATTATATCTTTGGATATCTATTTTTCTAACATCAATCCTTGCCTTATCAAAGATAGTTATTAAACTCGTATAATCAATATCTTTTAAAAAAGGATACAAATATATTGATTTTTCTTCTTCCAGTATCCATTCACTTAAAAGTGCAATTATTACAAGTTCCGGTATCCAAGTTGATTCTGCGGATATACTTGCTACAATACCTTTTGATAATGCATTATAATAAACTATTAGCGGCGATTCTTTTGTAGCTAATATATGAAATGCTTTATTTTTATCAGTATTCATTCTTACATATTGTAAATAGCTTGCATTTACTACATATTTTTGAAGTTCTTTTAATAGCTTTGATAAAGTATTATGGATAATTTTAGCATCTTCGTTAGAGCATATTTTTAATATATCATTTTCATTGAATGATTCTTCAAGTATGGTTCTTATAAATACAAGCAAAGCTTCTGTTTTTTGTTCTCTTAATAGGTTTGGTTTTATTCTGTTAGGACAATAGTATGTTATATTCATCTCTTTTCATCTTGTTTATAGATATATAAGTATATTTAATAAAGATGAATAGAAGATGAATAAAACTATTCACTTTTTAACTTTTAATAGTATTTATACTTCCCATTTTTAACATCTGATTTAATATCATCAAGTTTTTTAGATAAAATATCAACCAAAATTTCAGCTGCCTTTTGATCATCAGCTTCTGGAACATCCCAGTCTGTAATTTTCATATTTGCTTTAAATAACAACTCTAACGATTTTTTTATCTCACCTTCTCTACTAGCTAATTCTTTTTGAATAGCATCCATTTTTGGTTTTTCAGTATTTATCCAAACAATAGCATCATCCATATTCTCAAAATATTGTATATCGCCAATCATAAACCAATTTGAAATTTTAATCGCATATTCTTCCCATTTTTTATTACCTACAAAAGCTATTTTTGCAAATAATTCTAGATGACTCAAACTAAATTTTAAATCATCCCATAAAGCTTTAGCTTCCCAACCATTAAAATTAACAGCATCAACCAAAACTTTTATTTTTGGTTCTTTAACTGATTTTATTGCATTTTCAATCATTGGTATCATAAGTTCATAATCTTTATGCGTCAAAGTTCCATTTATTTTCAGCTTCATAAAAATAACATCTCCAACTCTGCTGACACCTATTGATATTCCATGTTCAATATACTTAGACATACTTTACTCCTCATATAACTTTTGAGACATTGTATCAAAATAATGTGGTAAAGCTGTGTTATCTTTTGATTACCACTTAACCTCAAACTTTTTCCGTAGATAAACAGCAAAAGCATTAAGTGAAATTAATACCATCAATAACAGGTTGGTTACAATTAATCATATTACTAAATAATATTTAGTATAATTTTATATGGTTATACATGATTTTTTCTTAACACTTTTTTTAATATTAATTGTAGCTAGAATTCTAGGTGAAGTTTTTGCCAGATTTGGAGTACCATCCGTACTTGGAGAGCTTTTTGCCGGAGTATTATTAGGTTCATCTATTTTAGGATTGGTAGAGCCCAATGAGGTTCTAAAAATATTAGCTGAAATTGGTATTATTTTACTTTTATTTGAAGTTGGTTTAGAAACAGATTTTGACAGATTAAAGGATGCCGGTAAAAAATCTATGATTGTAGCGATTTTAGGTGTAGTTTTACCATTTGCATTTGGACTTTTAACAGCATATTATTTATTTGGACTGGCATTTGATATATCATTATTTGTAGGGGGAACTTTAACTGCAACTAGTATAGGTATCACACTTAGAGTCTTAAAAGATATACATATGGAAAATACCAATATTGCCCAAATTGTAATTGGAGCGGCTGTTATTGATGATATTATCGGTATTATTCTATTAGTTTTTATATATGATTATTCTATCGCGAAAGAGGTTAGTTTTGATCATACATTAAGCGTAACGGGTATGATTGTAGGCTTTTTAATATTAGCTCCAATTTTAGCTAAAGCACTCTCGTATTTGATACATAAATTTCATGGTAAGAATTTAGTATCGGGCTATATGCCTACTATTATTATTTCGCTTATATTACTTTTTGCATACCTTTCACATCTTGTAGGAGCTCCTGCCATTTTAGGCTCTTTTGCTGCAGGTATTGCGCTGTCCCGTAGATTTTTCTTGCCATTTGGAGCATTTTTAAGTACAAATGAAAAATTACTTGATGAAGTAAAAACAAGTATGACACCGATTATACAAATGTTTACACCTATTTTCTTTGTAATGGTTGGTTTATCTTTAGACCTTAGCGTTATAAACTTCTCATCCTCTTCATTTTGGGTTATGAGTTTGGCATTTATATTTATTGCATTTTTCAGTAAATTTATAGGTGCTTTTTTTATTTTTCAAAAATCAATAAGAAACAATGCGATTATTGGAGTGTCTATGATACCAAGAGGAGAAGTTGGTTTGATATTTGCCGAAATGGGTAGAATAAATGGAGTACTGCCAAATGATATTTATGCAATGTTGATTTTTGTTATCATCATCACAACTGTAGTACCGCCATTTTTATTAAAAAAATATTTTAAAGTTGAATGTGTTTAATTTTTAATTTTATCTATCTCTTTTTTATCGGGTGAAGTAAACATAGCCGCCCATCTTAAAATAAATAAAAACATTAATACTCCACCAAATATCATAATATTAAAGTTAGTACCATTAGCCATAAGTGACTCTAAACTATTTATATCCTCTTCATTTATTTTGACAACATTTACAATAAATTCACGAAGTGTCAATATAATAAAAGCATCAATAAGTATCCCTATTTTAACTCTTTTTTCTCTAAGAAAACTCATAACTGCTCTTACAATCTCAAGCATAATAATAAAATATAGTAAATAGATAATAATCAAAATCATACTATTTGTAAAAACAGCAATTAAAAAAAGAACTGATGCCAAAATAAGTTCTATATAAAATTTACTGTAAAAAAATTCTTTTAATCTTCTCAATTTTTAAACCCTTGTTTTTTGTCCGAATATTAACAATTTTAACTTAAATTCTCTTTTACAACTGGTATTAATATTTTTTTTATATCTTCATTAAAAGCGACTAAAACCTTATCATCACCATACTCAATAACCGGTCTTTTAAATAGCATATTATCTTTAATAAGCCATTCTAATTTTCCAGCTTCGTCAAGGTTTAAATCTTTTAGCTTAAGTGTTTTATATTTTGTACCTTTATTATTAAAAAGTAAATTTATATCTACTTTTGAGGTAAAGTACTTTACTTTTTCCTCTGACAAAGGATACTTTCTAAAATCGTGGAATTCAAATTCTATATTACTTTCTTTACAAAATTTGATAGCATTTCGCACACTTCCACAGGTTTTTATGCCATATATTTTAGTCATTTAATTATTCAATAATTTTAGGAACTATAAAATATCCATTTTCACTTTTAGGTGAATGTTCTATTATATGTTTTGATAATTCTTGATTTTGAACAGCTACATCTTCTCTTAATGCAGCACCTCCCTCAACTGTTGTAAAGGTAGCATCAACATGGCTGACATCTATATCATTTAAATTTTCTACAAACTCTACAATTTCTGCAAGTTCAGCTTTTAAGTTTTCTCTCTTTTCTTCTGCAATTTCTAAAGAAGATAGTTTTGATAGTTTATTAATCAGTGTATCATCTATTGTCATTATTTTTTCCTTTTAATATAAAAGTTTTTTTTATAAATCAAGACTTCGTCGTGTGAATTGTCCCAATTATGATTTGGCATTGTAGCTATTTTTTACCTCGTTTCAAATAAAACTCTTTTTTAAACTCACTCCAATTATCATTTAAAATAGCTTCTCTGCACTCTTTCATTAAATTTAAATAATAATGTAAGTTGTGTATTGAAGCCAATCTAAAATATGTCATCTCTCCACTTCTATACAAGTGATTTAAGTATGCCCTGCTGTAGTTTTGACAAGTATAACAACTGCATGCTTCATCAATTGGTTTGCCATCTTCTTTAAACTTTGCACCTCTTATATTTATACGACCAAAAGTTGTAAATAAAGTTCCATTTCTAGCATTTCTTGTTGGCATCACACAATCAAACATATCAACACCTCTGTCAATATTTTCAATTAAATCTTCAGGAGTCCCTACTCCCATAAGATATCTGGGTTTATCTTTTGGCATAAATTGTACGGTATATTCAACAGTATCATACATCTCATTGTTTAATTCGCCAACACTTAATCCACCAATAGCAAAACCGTCATAATCACTCATTGCACAAAGTTGTTCGGCACTCATTTTTCTAAACTCTTTATCAGTACCGCCTTGAATAATCGCAAAGATATTTTGGTTTGTCCCTATCCCTTTTGCTTTTTGTGATACATGATATTCTATAGCTTCTTTTGCCCATTTAGTCGTTCTCTTGATTGATAGTTCTATTCTCTCCCTGGTATTTGGCAAAGCTACCAAATCATCTAAAATCATCATAATATCACTACCCAAATCATATTGAGTATCAAGCACACTTTGCGGTGTAAAATAATGCATACTTCCATCAATATGTGATTTGAACATTATCCCATTTTCATCTTGTTTGGTATTTTTTTTATCCAGTTTACCCAGACTAAAAGCTTGAAAACCACCAGAATCAGTTAAAAAATTATTTGGAAATTTACTAAATCCATGTAGTCCACCAAGTTTTTTAACAACTTTAGAAGTTGGTCGTAAATACAAATGATAAGTATTTCCTAAAATAATTTTAGCACCTAGATTTAACATATCAGTATGATCAAGAGCCTTTACAACACCTTGCGTACCTACAGGCATAAATACGGGAGTCTGCACCTCTCCATGAGCCATAGTCAATGTTGTAGCCCTTGCATTACCACTTATGGCATCTATTTTAAATTGCATATTTTAATCTTCTTCTCGCACAAACTTTTGTCCTGGTTTCCAATCAATATAAACACTGTCTTTCACTTCAAAATATGGAGCTTTTATAAATACAGATTTAAATGATGCGTCACTTTCATTTATAAACATATGAGCTTCCCCGGGTGCGCACTGTAAATAATCACCTTGTTTAATAAGAACCCGCACCCCGTCTACATAAACAGCGCACTCACCTTCAAGTACAAAAAATGACTCCTCTTGTTTAACATGTTTATGACAAGGATGAGCTTCACCAACACCGATAACCACTACACCCATATCAATTTTTGGTCCGCTGTCAGTTAAATATTTTGGTCCATGTGTTCCAAATCTATATTCATAATCATTTTCATTTATTAATCTCAATTTTTATCCTTCTATACTCATAATTAAAGTTTTTGTATTTTTCTTTTCTTGTATCTCTACTAATTTTAAACCGTCAATTGGCATATTCATAAGTTCAGCAAAATTCTCAATATTATTTTGAGCCATAGCTCTTACAACTAAACCACGATAATGCTTTGCCCAATGACTTACAACTTTGCCGTCTTTTAAAAATTTAAAAGTAATCGTTGAAGCAGTCGGTTTATAAAATTTATCATAATACCCTGCTCTTAAATCTACAACCTCATCACCTAAATATTCATCTAAAGTATCTTTTAAATTTTCTTTATAAAACTTTTCTACATTTATATTTTGTAATTGTGAACCTTGTTTATATTTATAATCAGGTATCAAATCAGACGCATTTAAAACACCAAATAAATTAGAAAAGATTATTACATTTTCATCAATATATTTTTGCTCAGGTTGTTCTAAACTATTATAATCTAAAGCTTCAAATGCAACACCGATATATCTATTTATAGCTTTCATTGTTGGTTTGTCTTTTAAAGATTGTGAGTATTTTTTAACATCATCAAGTCTTTTTATACCAAACCAATTCGACAAATCTTCTAAATTGTTATTGGCTATAAACTCTTGATAATTCTCGAATATTTCTCTTCTATACTCATATAAATTGACTAATTCAAAATTATCTTTACAAAACGGTTTACCATCTCCACCGCTTAATTTTATCTCAGCAGGAGCTAATAAAATTTTAAGCATAGCAATTCTCTTCGATCATCATTGATTTTATAACCCTGGTGCTTTCCACATAGATGTTGTAATCCCCTCATCTACTAATTCTAATTGGGCTTTATATGCTTTTATCCATTGTTTTTCTATTTTCTTATATAGCTTATGATTTGCCTTATTTGGTAAATATTCTTTTTCCCAAACTACAAGTTTTTTCGAAGCTGACGCAATACTTTTATAAATACCGGCTCCAACACCTGCACACATAGCACCGCCTAAAGCTGTAGCTTCTTTTACTTTTGGTACTTTTATTTTACAGCCTGTTACATCTGCTAATATTTGACACCATAATTCACCTTTACTCGCACCACTTGCAAAAACAATCTCTTTAGCTTTTATTCCGGTAAATTTTTCTATTTTCTTCAAATTTATATTTGATACTATACAAGCATTTTCTTGTAAACTTCTAAACATACTTGCTTTGTTACAAACTGTTGGATCAATACTAAGATTTAAAAAACTAGGAGCCGCATGATACCATTTCCCATATTTCATACTATCACTAAAAATTGGCAATATTCCATTTGAACCAACTGGAACTTTTGCTGCTTTAGCTTCCATTAATGTATATACATCAATACCTTTTTTCTTTGCTTCTTTAATTTCACTATCACAAAAAACATCTCTAAACCATCTCATAACCAAACCGCTAAAAAATGTAATACCTTCAGCTTGTGAAAGATTTGTAATCACATGAGGATTGACTCTTATATCCATATTTTCAGGTGGTTTTGTTTTAGAATCTATATTTACAACTTGCTGCCAAAAGCTGCCACCCAAAATAGCAACCTGCCCTGCTTTTACAACTCCAAGACCAGCCGAACCAAGCTGTACATCTCCACCGCCGACTACAACCAAAGTTTTTGTACTTAATCCGCATTGTGATGATGCTTGATTTGTAACATATCCTAAAACCTCTCCTGATTCAAAAGACGGAGGAAAAATATTATCTTTAATTCCAACTTTTTTTGCCATTTTTGGTAACCAGTCTCTTTTTTCCAAAGAATAAATTCCTGATGTTCCACCATTGCTGGGATCTGTTGAAATTATATCACCAAGCTTTGCCAAGATCCAATCACTAATCATAGATACTGATGCTACTTTCTCATAAGTTTCAGGCAGATTATTTTTCACCCATAAAATTCTGGGTAACGCCCCCAACGCAAAAGTTTGACCACTTTTTGCATAAAACTCATCTTCAATACCATCAAATTGTTCTTTTAAATATTTTACCTCTGCCCCTGCTCTTGCATCGACATTAGCAACAGCCCAAAGTTCACGACCGTTTTTATCGTAAAGTACAATCCCTTCCCGCATACTGCTGGCACTTACTGCTTTTATATCAGAACCACTAAGTTTGGCATTTTTTAGAGCCTTTTTAATACATTTTATAGTTAAATCCCAATTTGCATCAAAATCAAAACTCATACTATTTTTTACACCTTTTTCTTCAAGGTGTGTCCATTCAGCTTGACCTACACTTATTTGATTACCGTTAGTGTCAAATATAACAGCTCTTACACTTCCCGTCCCCGCATCTATAGTCATTAAATAGTTATTTATAGTATTCGTTTCTGTCGTCATTAGATTATCCTATCACTTCCGCCATCAATTGCAACTTGTGAACCGGTTGTTTTCGCAAAAGGCTTTCCTGCCATCGCACAAACAAGCTCAGCTACATTATCTGATCTAATTTCTGTTTTAAGCACATTATTTGTTTTATATTCTTTAACGCTCATATTGTATGCACGAGCTCTGTTTGATAAAACTTCTTCAGTCCAAATTGCTGTATCAAATACTGCATGTGGATGTAAAGTATTTACCCTTACTCCATATTCCCCTAATTCTAATGCCGCTATTCTTGCTAATTGTGTTTGTCCAGCTTTTGCAACTGAATATGCAGCCGCACCTTTCCCGGGTGCTGGGAAGTTTTTAGATGCTACCATCACTATTGCAGGATCAATTCCTAATTTTAGAAATGGTGCTGTATATTTGATAAGTTTTTGGTGAGATGTAAGATTTATATTGATACTTTTATCCCAGTTATCATCACTTAAAACATCAAGATTTTCACTTGGAGTAAATATCCCTGCATTACTTACAACGATATCAATACCTCCAAATTTTCTAACTGCAATATCAACTGCATTTTGAATATCATCACTTGATGTTAGATCACATTTTACACCTATAAAATCAGATTTAGAAAACAATGTTTGGATATCAGGATTTATATCAAGTGCTACAACTGCAGCCCCTTTTGAGTTTAACATCTTAGCAATTGCCAAACCTATTCCACTAGCAGCCCCGGTTACTAGAGCTACTTTTCCACTAAATTCAGGAGAATTGCCGCTTTTTTTCAATTTAGCTTGTTCAAGTTCCCAATACTCTACCTCAAAAATATTCTTAGCACTTAACGCTTGGTAACCACCTAACATTTGGGCTTTTAAAATAGCTTCAAAAGTATGGTCATTTATATCTTTGATTATATTTGCCTCTTTTGCATTTTTACCAAAAGACAAAGTACCGTTATTTTTTAATATTGCAAAGTTTGGTGCTGGATTTAGTAAAGTCTCAATCGTTTTATTATCTTCAAAATATTTTGTATATTCTTTTACATAATCAGCTAAATCAGCTTTAAAAGCATCACCTAAAATTGCTGGAATTCTTTTAGTTCTTATCACATGGTCAGGTGTCAAAGGTCCTCTTTGGGCTATATCTTCTATATCTTGTTGTGAAAAATCAATTGCTTCATTTGAATCATTTAAAATAGAAATAGTTGCGCATCCTTTTAAAATAGAAACCTCTTTTCTAATTTGTGCTAATTCTAAAGTTGAGATATTTGACACTTGTTCTTTTATCTCTAAAGAAGCTCCTTGGTCTTTTAAATACTGTTCAGCTTTATCAACTAACTCTATAGTTTTTTCGTAAGATTTTTTAGCATCATCGCTAAAAGTAAAAAGACCATGATTTAATAAAACCATCCCTTCCAATTCACCCCAATTTATATCTCTGGTCATATCATAGATAAGTTTAGCAAGAACAAATCCTGGCATAATGTAAGGTATGATTAAAACTTTCTTTCCATATAGTTCCCTAATTCGATCTTCACCATTTGCAGTATTTGTAATAGTAACCACAGCATCAGTATGAGTATGGTCTACAAATTTAAAAGGGATAACTGCATGTAAAATAGCTTCAACAGACGGATTTGGAGCAGATGGATCTATCATAGCCATTCGCTGATACTTTACCATATTGGTATCATCTAACTCTTTTAATTTGGCCATTTTAAGAAGCATATCCATCTTAACAGGAGCAAAACCGGCAGGTTCAATAGTTGCTAGATCCCAACCACTCCCCTTTACATATAAAATATCTTCAGTTTCCCCAAATAAATTTGTAGCAGTAGATTTAACAGAAGTATTTCCGCCGCCATGTAAAACCAAAGATGGATCCTGCCCTAATAATCTTGATGTATAAACTCTTAAATCCAGATCTGTTTTAAACATACTGGCATCATTATCATTCCATAAACTTTTACACATAGTAATTCCTTTTAGTCATCATATATTTTATTTCCTTTTTTAATCTTTTATTTTGTACTACTCAATAAATCTTTTAAACTTTCTTTAGAATCTTTACCATCAAGTATAAATTTTACTTCATTGGCTATTGGTGTGTATATATTATTTTCCTGTGATAATTTATAAATAGCTTCACTTGTCTTTACACCCTCAGCTACTTCACCCAATTCTTCCAAAATAACTTCTAAACTTTTATTTTGAGCAAGTCCCAATCCGACCCTAAAGTTACGACTAAGTTCACTAGATGCAGTTAAGAATAGATCTCCCGCACCACTTAATCCTATAAAAGTTTCCTCATCAGCACCGTAATACTTACCAAATCTTGACATCTCAACCAATCCACGAGAAATCAAACTAGCCCTCGCATTTTGTCCTAAGTGTAAACCATCACAAATACCACTGGCAATTGCCAATACATTTTTATAAGCTCCCGCTATTTCAGCACCTATAACATCATCACTGTAATAAGTTTTTATAAATGGTGGAAAAAATTTATAAAAATCTTCGTAAAGTTCTTTATTTATGCAATTTATCATAAGTGCAGTAGGAAGCCCTTTTATAACCTCTGATGCAAAAGAGGGACCGGAGATAAACCCAAGATTTGATTCAGGCACAAACTCTTTATAAATATCGTTTAAAAAGTTTCCTGTATTAGCTTCTATCCCTTTAGCCGCGACAAGTATTTTTTGCCCGTTAAATTTGAAATTATCACTTAACCATTGTCGAATACTTTGAGCAGGGATTGCGATAACCAAATATTCACATTGTAAAGCTTCATCTAAAGATACAAAATTTTCAATATCTTTTTTAGTCCTGCTTGTGATTAAACATTTTTGTTTCTGTGAAAGTGCAAAGTGAAGAGCTTGCCCCCACTTTCCTGCACCTATAACTGCTATAGTTGATTTTTTCATATCTTACCTTTTAAACTAAAATGAAAATATCATTAGTCAGTTTTAGTTTATATTTATGCTAATCTTTCTTTTAAAAGTTTATTTATAACTTGAGGATTTGCTGCCCCTTTTGATGCTTTCATAGTTTGACCTACAAAGAAACCAAATAGTTTATCTTTTCCGCTTTTATATTGCTCTACTTTATCTTGGTTATTAGCTAAAATAGTATCAATGATTTCTAAAATTGCTCCGTCATCACTAACTTGCTTAAGTCCAAGTTTTTCAATAACAGCATCTACCTCAGCATCATTTTCCATTAAATAGTCAAGCACCTCTTTTCCGGCTTTTCCAGAGATATCTCCACTTTCAATAGCTTTTACCAAAGTACCTAGTTTAACAGCATTTACAGGAGAAGTTGTAACATTCATCCCCTCACCGAATCTACCTTGAAGTTCAACAGTAAGCCAAGTAGTTGCGGCTTTTCCACTAATACCGACAGCTAACATATCTTCAAAATATTGAGCCATCTCTTTAGTTGCACAAATAACACCTGCATCATATTCTTTTAATCCAAATTCTTTAACAAATCTAGCTTTTTTAGCATCAGGAAGTTCTGGAATTTGTGAAAATTTTTCTATCATCTCATCTGTAATAATTAAAGGAAGTAAATCTGGATCTGGGAAATATCTATAATCCGCGGCGTCCTCTTTCCCTCTCATACTTCTAGTTTCTCCTGTATTTGCATCAAAAAGTCTAGTTTCTTGAACAACTTCTTGGTCATAAACACCATCTTCCCAAGCTTCAACTTGTCTTTGAACTTCATAAGCTATTGCCTTTTCAATAAATTTAAAACTATTCATATTTTTAATTTCACATCTAGTATAAAGTTTTGTATCACCTTTTGGTCGAATAGATACATTTACATCTGCCCTAAAACTTCCCTCTTGCATATTTGCATTAGAAATATCAATATATCTTACAATTGAGTGAAGTTTTTTAAGATATAAAATTGCCTCTTCACTGCTTCTCATATCAGGTTCAGATACGATTTCAAGCAAAGGTGTCCCTGCTCTATTTAAATCAACTTTTGAATGATCTCCCTCATGAGTATTTTTACCTGCATCATTTTCTAAGTGAGCTCTTGTAACACCGATTCTTTTGTGACTGCCATCAGGAAAATCAATGATAACTTCACCTTCACCCACAACAGGTACTTCAAATTGAGATATTTGATAACCCGTAGGTAAATCAGGATAAAAATAGTTTTTTCTATTAAAAATTGATTTTTTATTTATTTTTGCATCTATTGCAGTTCCAAGTTGAATTGCTTTGTGTACTGCTTCTTTATTTATCACAGGTAATGCTCCAGGCAGGGCTAAACATGTAGGGCAAACATTTGTATTCGGTGCTTCTCCAAAACTAGTAGCACAACTACAAAATAATTTACTATTTGTGTTTAACTGAGCATGCACCTCTAAACCTATTACTACTTCAAACATATATTTATTCCTTCTTATCTTACTATTTTTTATCTAACGATTTTTATATCGGCTGTTATTTTTAAAGTCTCAAAATATTCTTTCAAATATGTTTGTTCCCTTTGATTCATAATTAAATTAAAAATTTTATTTTTAACCTGCTCAAGCGGTAATACTTGAATACTGTTTTTATTTTCTTTAAATTGTTCAATATTATTATCATAATACAATTGTATATCATCATCAGTAGCAACCTGTAATTTTCCTGCTGCTATTTTAGATATTAATTTTTGATTTAACAGTCGTTTTTTTATGTCAGCTTCAAATACTTGATAATTTTGCTTTTGTTTTATTACAGCTTCTTTAAATTCCATCATAGTCATACTGTTGGCTTGGGCTAATTTACCTATATAAGACAAAATTTCCTCTTCGGAAATAGTTAAATTATATCTTTTAACCTCTTCTTCATATAAAATTTTATCTATCAACATACTTACTGCTTGGTTATGAGAAGATTTACTTTGCTCCATAACTTCATCAATATCATATAATGTTATAACCGAATCATTTACAATTACAGCAATAGCATTTATTAAACCCGCATTCAAATATCCAGCAAGTATTAATACACCGAAAATCTTTTTTATCATTATTCTAACCTTTTGTTAATTTAGTAGTTATTTTACCATAAATACACTATAATCCTGTTAAATATAATCTAAAAAACTATTTATGTTCTTTTAAAATCTTTTGCATCTCTTTATCAAAATCTGATTCTATCTTTTGAATTTTATTAAATTCTTCATATTCATTAAATGCTTTTTCTTCTGCTTGACTTCTTGAAACCATTCCATTATTTTCAAGCATTTTGTACTCATTAAATTCAAGAAATTTATTTACAGAATTTGATAAACTTTCCATAGTAAAAGTTGTATTGTTTTTTATAATTCTTTCAATATAATCAAAGTAACCACTTATCGCACTTTCTAAGTCTTTTATATTGTCTTCACTTAAATAATTTTTCGCAATAACTGTATCTGATTTTAAAACTCTTCCATCTGGGGAATTTTTCCAAGTTTGTAATCCCATAAATGGTTTTGTTTGGTCTGCTTGTTTATATATTATCTCTGCTGATGTTTTTCCACTTATTGCATAATGAAATTTATTTTGCACAGTTGCATAAAAGTTTTTTGTAACTTCTGAATTTTTATCATAATCTATACTACACTCTGCAAATATATCTGTTATTTGTTGATATATTCTTCTTTCACTTGTACGAATTGAACGAACTCTTTCAAGTAGTTCTTTAAAATAATCTTTGCCAAAATAACGACCGTTTTTCATTCTATCATCATCCATAGCAAAGCCTTTGATGATATACTCTTTTAATATTTTAGTAGCCCATATTCTAAATTGTGTAGCCTGTGAAGAGTTTACACGATAACCAACTGAAAGGATTGCATCAAGATTATAAAACTTTGTATTATAATTTTTACCATCTTCAGCAGTATGTGCAATTTTTGCACTAACTGAATCTTCTTCTAATTCTTCACTTTCAAATATATTTTTTAAATGTTTAGTTATAACAGTTCTATCAACTCCAAAAAGTTCTGCTATTCTTTTTTGAGGTAACCAAACTGTTTCATTATTCATATAAATTTCTACTTTTATATCACTATTTGGTGTTGTATATAGTAAAAATTCTGTTAGTTCATCTTTAAGTGTTAAATTATTCATTACATATTTACCTTATTATTATTCCTGATATATTCTAAGTTTTATACTTATTTTATCCAAATTGATACAAAAGTTTTATGAAATGATTTTTATTTTAAAATCCCTTAATATTTTTAAATTTGTGACAGTTTTTCAAGGAAACTGCACTTCATTTATTTTGTAGAAGGGGTATTAGAAGTACCTAGTACTAAGGCTTTACCATAAAGATAGTGAAATCATTATTTAGATAGTTATCTTTTGTTTTCATCATTGGACTTAATTGTTTGCAAAATTTAGTAACTTCATCAACTTGAAGGTTGTTATAACTGTGAGATTTTAAGAAATTAAAAATAAAACCCTTTGTGCAAATTTCAAAACACTTTGTTATAAAAGTATAAACCTCATCAACGGTAAGGATATTTAAAGCGCCGCTGCAAATATAATAATCACCTTTGATCAAATCATCAGTTAAAATATTTTGTTTTTTAAATTCTTGAAAAGGTAACCGTTTTTTACATACAGTAACCATATCTTCTTCACAATCTATACCAAAATATTTTTGTGGCAATTTATTATTTACTTCTAAATATTTATAATATTCACCAAAACCACACCCTACATCAATTATAGAAGAAGTTGCGATCTCTTTTTTGATGAATTTGGTAATAATCTCAAATCTTTTATATTGAGTATGCTTCGAATTCCAGTGTACACCTTGTGCTGATATACCATATTCATTTATGGCTTTTTGATAAAATTTATTATTGTGTTCTTGTGCCAAGTTGTTCTATACTTACACCGTTATCTTCTATAAATTTAGAGATTGTTTGAGAATGTGTATGCTCATAAGCTTTATCATATACAATTCTTTTTATCCCACTTGCAATTAAATTTTTACTACACTCGCTGCAAGGTTCAAGTGTTACATAAATAGTTGCTCCATCTATACTTATACCTTCTCTTGCCGCCCAAATGATAGCATTCATCTCTGCGTGTATCTCATAAGTTTTTGACCACTCATGATGCTCACTGGTATATTCACCATCCCAATGGTCATTGCAGTTTGTAAAACCTGCCGGTGTTCCATTGTATCCAGTACTTAATATCCGTCCATTTTTTACTATCACTGCACCTACCTGCTTTGATACACATTTAGAAGCTGTTGATAACTCACGTGCTATATTTACAAAGTTCTCATCACTTAACATTTTAAATCAACCTTATTTTAATTATGTTATTATTATAGCAGATTATTTCATCTATAAAGATGATGACAAAAGGAAATTAATATGTTTCAGAAAATATTGTTAGCTATAACACTTTTATCAGCAGGACTGATGGCAAAAGAATATACTTTAAGTTTACAAGGTAACGAAGCGAAAGAAACACTTACAATAAAAGTTGATTTTGATATTGAAGAAAGTGGTAAAATTAAAGCAGATCAAAGAGTAGATATTAGAAATATCCCAAATTTCAGGTCTCTTAAAATTCTTACTGCATCAGGACTGAAAGGTACTTTAAAAGATGAGAGGGAAGTGATAGTATACTACAAAACTTCACTTGAAATATCAGGACTTAAAATAAGAAATTTATATAAAGTAGCAGATGCTAGAGTTTATGGGGATGAGAGTAATATCTCTATAACATTTGACAAAGACCACTATCAAAATATCATCTCATATTTAAGATACCACAATGTCAAACAAGATGTGATAAAAGATATTAACAATATGTATGGAACTTGGAATGAAATAGAGTAGGAAACTACTTTATTCCTATAGGCAAATACCTTCTCATTTTTTTTATCTCAGTTAAGTCAATCTCTTGCATTAAAAATTCTTTTTCATCATCTCTAAAAGTATTTCCAAAAGGGGTAATGATACCACTGCTTTTTGCCATCTCATCATTTGCACTATCAGATAAAAGTACAAAACATTGATTGGCAACTGCAAGGGCTTGGGATAATGTTTCTAAATTTTCTTTCCGTAAAATTCCCCACATAGCAGGAATTAAAACTAGATCCGCCCCTCGTATTTGTTGCCATAAATCAATAAATCTAAGCTCAAAACAAATCAAACAGGCTACTTTTAAACCATCAATTTCAACTATTTTTATATCTTCTTTTTTCCCGGCAGTAAAATATTTTTGTTCATCATTTAAAACAAAAAGCTCATATTTTGATTGAGTGTGTACTATTTCACCCTTATTAAAAATAAATAAAGTATTTATATGTTTACCCTCTTTGGCTTGGGTTAAAGTCAAGGATATAGTTTTTTCATTTGACAACTCTTTTAAAATCTCAATAGCTTTTTTTGATATTTCTACTGCCTCATCAAGTCTATCATAAGCATAGCCGTTTAGACAAAGTTCAGGTGCTAAAACAAAAGCACCTTTTGGTGCTTGATTTATTAAAGATATTAATTTATCTAAGTTTTCTTGGAAGTTACCGGTTGTTTTAAATTGTAAAGATACTAGATTCATTAGCTTCTAACTACACAGTTTCTGCCATTTCTCTTAGCCTCATATAAGGCATCATCAACCCTTTTAAATAAAGATATTGGCGTATCATCTTTTATAAATGAACTTATCCCTATACTCACAGTGATATTTTCAACAGTAGTAAAGGTATACTTTTCGATTGCTTTTCTTAGTTTTTGGGCAAAAGCATATGCAGATTCATGGCTGTCATTTGAAACTAATATTGTAAATTCTTCCCCACCAATTCTTGAAACAATATCACTTTTTCTTGTATTTTCAATCAAAATATTTGCAAATTCTTTTAAAACACTATCTCCAACGAGATGACCAAAAGTATCATTTACACACTTGAAATAATCTATATCCAGCAGCATTAAAGATAGAGGATAATCATATCTACTAGCTGAATAGATTTCTTTTTCCATAATTTCATCATAGTATTTTCTATTATAAACTTTAGTTAGATAATCTATTGTATTTATTTGTTCAATATATTTTTGAGAGGATATATCTTGCCTTACAGAAGTATAACTTATAATCTCACCTTTATAGTTAAATTCTGGAGATACAACTACATCAACCCAATAAAATCCACCATTCTTTTTTTTATTTTTTATTTCTCCACGCCATTGTTTGCCGCTTTTTATAGTTGCCCACATATCTTTATATGTCTCTTTTGGTACATCAGGATGTCTAACTATATTGTGTGGATGACCAAGCAGTTCCTCTTGTGAATATTCACAAATATCACAAAAAGCTTTGCTGGAATAGGTGATTATTCCTTTTGTATCTGTTTTTGATGTGATTACATTTTGGTCATACATATTTATAAGATATTCAGTAGCTTTTTTTTGCAGTAGATTTTGTAAGTAAATATCTATTTTATGTTTTAATATTACATCTGGAATAGGTTTTATAAGATAATCAACTAAACTAAAATTAAACTTACTATTTATAAAAGTATCTATGTTCTCTTTATTTATTAAAAATAAAATTGATATATTATTTTCTAATAAGAACTTTGTAGTATCACAATAACTATCATCTGCATTATTTATATCAAATATTATTAAGTCTATTTTGTTTTTTGATACAATTTGCCTAATATCTTCATCATTATTCCTAGAAATACTAAACAACAAATCGCTATGCTCAACACTATCTACAAATTTTTCAATCAAAGAAAGAGTATCGGCACTATCACTAATCGCTAAAATAGAAATATTATCTTTATTCATAGAAAAATTTTACCAAAATAATCCAATAAGTTATATTAAGCCATTAATGTTAAAGATATAGTTTTAAAAGTCATCAAAATCTATTGAACCTTTAGAATAATTAACAACATTTCCTTCAAAGAAATTAGTTCTTTGATCATTAAATGAAGAGTAACCATCTACCCAAGGAATTGGATGTTTTACATTATATTCCGGTTCATAACCAACTGCCATCAATCTTTGGTCTCCTAGATATTGAATATATTGTTTTATAATTCCATCTGTAAATCCAAGAATTTGTCCTTGAGTAATATATGCACCCCATTCTGATTCTATCTCTACAGCATCTCTAACCATTTTTCGCACTTTTTCTTCCAGCTCTTTTGTAAAAAGTTCTGGTCTCTCTTGTCTTGTACTGTTAATCATATGTTGAAATAATAAAAGATGAGTTACTTCATCCCTTTGAATAAATCTAATCATCTGACTAGAACCCAACATTTTTCCAGATTTTCCAAGTGCATACATAGATGCAAATCCTGCATAAAAATACATACCCTCTAAAATTTGATTTGCAAACATACCTAAAACAATATTTTCATCTGTAGGATTTTCCCCAACAGATTTAAATGTATTTGCTATAAATAGATTTTTCTTTTGAAGCATATGGTCAGTTTTAAACATATCATATATTTCATCTGTATTATCAGAAATAGATTCAACCATAACAGCATAAGATTTACTATGATTTGCTTCTTCATAAGCTTGACGGGAGAGAATTGCATTTATCTCAGGTGCTGTAATATATGGATTCATATTATCCATAATATTATTTGTTTGTAAACTATCCATAAAAATAAGCTGGCTAAGCACCAAATCATACATTCTTTTCTCAGCAGGTATTAAAAACTTATAATCTTTAGCATCACCTGTCATCTGCACCTCTTTTGGAAACCAAGTATTACCCTCCATAGTATCCCAAAGTTTTAATGCCCAATCATATTTTGCTTTTGTAAAGTTAAGCATACCATCTGGATTTCCTCCAAATGTTTTTCTCTCATTTATAGTTTCCGAGCTTTCGGGATTGTAAATTACTTTTTTATTATTTTTTATATCCATATTATCTCCCATTCTTCTATTGACACCCAACACATTCTTGACTTCTATCTTCTACATCTGTAGCTTCAGGTGATTGACTTCTTAGGTAGTATGTTGATTTTAATCCTAATTGCCAAGCTAAAGTATAAATTTCATGTAAGTATCTACCACTTGCTTTATCTAAACTCATAAATATATTTGTACTTTGACCTTGGTCTATCCACTTTTGTCTAATTGCTGCTGCTTTTATGATATCTTTTTGTTCAACTTCATAAGCAGGAATATAATGAGCCCAAGTATCCGGACTTAAGTTTGGAGCAACTACAGGAATTAAACCACTCATATTTTCTTCAAACCATTTTCTTTTAAATACCGGCTCAATAGCTTGCGTAGTTCCAACTAAAATAGAGATTGAACTAGTAGGCGCGATAGCCATAAGGTAACCATTTCTCATACCCTGTTTTTTTACAGTTTCTCGTAATTCATTCCAGTCATACCCATCATCAAACAGATCTTTTTGAATCAATGCGTCAACAGCTTGAGGTGAGTGATCCATTGGCATAATACCTTTTGACCATTTTGAACCTTCAAATGTAGGATATATACCTTTTTCCACAGCTAAAGAAGAAGATGCTTTAATAGTGTTATAACTAATAGCTTCCATTATTTTATCAATCTTTTTAAAATGGTCATTTGAACCAAAAGTCAAAGCTGACTCTGCTACCATTTGAGCTTCACCCATCACACCAAGCCCAATTGCTCTGGTTTGTAAGTTTGTAGCTTTTACTTTTCTAAGTGGATAAAAGTTTAATTCTATTACATTATCAAGCATTCTAACTGCTGTTGGAACTACTCGTTCAATATCTTCTTTTGTATTTATACGGCTTAGATTTACGGAAGCTAGATTACAAACTGCGGTTTTACCATCAGTCTTTTCTTTTTCAACGATAAAAATCTTTTTACCGTTTATAGAATCTAAAGCAGTAATTTTATTTGCTTTTTTAACTATACCACCGTCAACTACAACCTCTTCATCTTCCTCATAAACTTTGATATCTCCATCTTCAAATTCTAGTTGAATTTTATAGTGATTTGGCTCAGTATTTTGGAAAATTTCTGTACATAAATTTGAACTTCGTATAAATCCAGTATGATCATTTGGATTGGCTCTATTTGCATTATCTTTGAAGCATAAGAAAGGACTTCCAGATTCAAAATAAGAAGTTAAAACTTTTTTCCATAAATCTTTTGCTTTCATTTGCTCTTTTGTTATTTTTGGGTCATTTTCATATTCTTCATATCTTTTCTTAAAAGCATCACCGCTTAAAGTAGCCAAATCTCTAACTTCATAAGGGTCAAATAAAGTCCAATGTGAATCTTCTAAAATTCTTTCCATAAAAATATCACTAATCCAAAGTGCAGGGAAAAGATCATGCGCTCTTCGTCTTTCTTCTCCTGAATTTTTCTTTAAATCAATAAAATCAACAATATCCATATGCCAAGGCTCAAGATAAACAGCAATTGCACCTTTTCTTGTACCTAACTGGTCAACTGCAAGTGCTATATCATTTGTAATTTTTAAAAATGGTACAGTTCCGCCAGCTGCTCTTTTGTGACCGTCAATCATACCTCCAAGACTTCGAATACTATTCCAATCCCAACCAATACCACCACCATATTTAGATAAAAGTGCCATCTCTTTATAAGAATCAAAAATACCTTCAATATTATCTGGACTACTTCCAATATAACAAGAACTTAATTGATGTCTATTTGTTCTGGCATTTGATAAAGTCGGAGTTGCAAGCATAACTTCAAATTTTGAAATTACATTATAAAACTCTTTTGCACGTTCTTGTTTATTTACTTCATTTTGAGCAAGGAACATAGAGATTCCCATAAACATTTGTTGCGGTAATTCAATAGGTTCACCATCACCATTTTTAATTAAATATCTATCATATAAAGTTTTAACTCCTAGATAATTAAATTGTAAATCCCGCTCAGGTCTAATAGTAGCATTTAAATCATCTAAATCATATCCATTTTCAAGCGCAGGGATTACTCTTCCGGCATCTTGCCCGTATTTAATATAATCTTTTATATGACAATAAGCATTTCCTTTGATACCATGAGTAACTTTACCAACTCTGTGATAAACATCATACAGAAAAAGTCGTGAAGCTACAAATGTCCAATTAGGAACATCTATATCAATCTTTTCAACTGCTGTTTTAATCAAAGCATCTTGAATATCACTTGAACTCATGCCATCAATAAATTTAATTTGAGCATCAATTTCCAATTCACTTTGACTTACGCCATCAAGACCATTCGTAGCTGATACCGTATGTTTTTGAATTTTAGTAATATCTAAAATTTCTTTTCGTCCATTTCTTTTTGTAATCATTATTGACATAAAATATCCTATTATTTGAGAGTAAATATGAAGCAGATTCTAGCAAAAATTTGCTTAAAATTTGAAGTCATTGATAGTCACTAATACTCTATAAATTATTTAAAAACTCTTTTGAAAATTGCATCTACATTTTTAGTATAATAATCAAAATTAAAACACTCTCTAATTTGCTTTTCACTTAAAGATTTTCTTAACTCTTTATCTGCTAATAAGTGACCTAAGTAAATAGACTCACCTTTTTTATTTATTGAAGGTTTCCCTTGCTGAATCTCTTCCCAAACTTTCATAGCATTTCTTTGAACAATTTTATAAGCATCTTCTCTACTTACACCTTTAATTGGTAACTCTAAAAGTACTCTTTGAGAAAATACAAGTCCACCGGTTAAGTTAAGATTTTTCATCATATTTTCTGGCATAACTGTTAAATTTGCAATAACGCTATTCATTCTGTGAAGCATAAAGTCTGTTGTGATAAATGCATCTGGTAACCAGAATCTTTCGTTTGATGAGTGAGAGATATCTCTTTCATGCCATAATGCTACATTTTCCATTGCAGGTGCTGCATAAGCTCTAATAGTTCTTGCTAGTCCTGTAATATTTTCAGTCAAAATTGGATTTCTTTTGTGAGGCATAGCAGATGAACCTTTTTGCCCTTTAGCAAAAAATTCTTCACATTCATAAACTTCAGTTCTTTGTAAATGTCTCACTTGTACTGCAAATTTCTCAACGGTAGAAGCCATCATTGCTAAAGCAGTTGCAAGTCTTGCGTATCTATCTCTATGAACTACTTGATTAGAACAAGGCTCAGGTTTTAACCCTAACTCTTTCATGGCATACTCTTCAAGTTCTAATGGAGCGTGAGCAAAGTTACCCATAGCACCTGAGATTTGACCAACAGATATAACTTTAAGAGTCTCTTTTAAATTTTTAAGATGTCTTTTCATCTCATCATACCATACAGCTAAAGTTAAACCGAAAGTAATAGGCTCACCATGAATACCATGAGATCTCCCAACCATTAATGTCATTTTATGCTCTTTTGCTCTTTTTTTAATAGATTTCATAAGCATTTTAACATCTTTGATAACTATTTTAAGAGAATCTCTCATTTGAAGTGCTACACCCGTATCAACTGCGTCTGAAGATGTCATACCATAGTGAAACCATCTTGATTCGGCACCAAGTGATTCAGAAACACTTGTATTAAAAGCAATTAAATCATGTTTTGTGACAGCTTCTATCTCTTCAATTCTTTCTACTGAAAAAGTAGCATTTTTTACTATCTTTTTGCAATCTTCATCAGGAATAAGTCCCAGTTTATTCCAAGCTTTAACAGCTGCTTTTTCAACTTCAAGCCATGCTGCGTATCTTGCTTGTTGTGTCCAATGGTCACTCATCTCTTTTCTTGCGTATCTTTCTACCATATATAAATCCTATTGTCTTAATTGTTTATAATTTTTTAATGTGTTATACTATCGAAATAAAGCAAAATATTTCATTAAATATATAGTAAAAAAAGGTCGTAAAAAATGCCATTTATCTTAAAAAAGTTTAAGACTATTCTGGGACAAAAAGTTCAATTCTTTTTACAAAATGAAGTTGGATTATCAATATCTCAAAGCCAAAAATTACTTGCAAAAGGGCGGATATTTGATGAAAATCATAAAAAATTACAAAATGGACAGATTTTACATTGTGAATATATAAATGTAGCTTTATTTGAAGGTCATACGAGAGGATTAAAGCCTATTTTTACTACAAAAGATTTTGCGATTTTCGATAAACCGTCAGGTATTATGGTGCATCCAATTTCAAGAGATACTAAATATACACTCTTGGATGAAATTCGTTATCATTTTGGCGAAAAAGCAAATTTGGCTCACAGAATAGATTTAGAAACTTCAGGACTGGTTCTAATTACAAGAAATCGTCTTGCAGATATTGAATTAAAAACAATGTTTGAGAACAGAGAATATATAAAAAAATATTTAGCCCTTGTAAAAGGAAAAATTGATAAAGATATAAAAATAGATACCCCAATTACCAAAGATGGCGGTATGATAGGTGTTAAAATGAAAGTGGACATTAGCGGAAAAGAATCTACTACTTTAATAAAACCGTTAAAATATGATGAAAATAAAAGACAAACTTTAGTAGAAGCTACAACTTTAACAGGAAGACAGCACCAAATACGGGTACATTTGGATTCAATAGGCCACACTATTGTGGGTGACCCTATTTATGGAGTGGATGAAGTTATAGCAGATAAATATTTAAATAAAGAATTATCAAAAGAAGACAGGATGAAATTTATAGGACATGACAGACTTATGCTTCATGCTCTTTATTTAGCATTTGAATATGACGGTATCACTTACAAAACTTATTCAAAGCAAAGCTTCCCGTAAAATCAAAACTTACTTTTTTTTATAATCCAATTTTTTTCTTTTAAACTTCAAATATGAAGTTATCATATCATGATGTTTATCAAGTTTGCTAAAATCTTCTCTTAAAGTTAAATTTTGAACAATTGATTTCATAGATGATAAATTACCGTCATCAAGCTCCTCTTCAAGTCCTGCATAAGTTCTAATCAAAGAATCAAAAGCAAAGTTAAGCTCAAATGCCAATTTACCTTTTCCATTAAGCATCTTCTTTATAAATATCCAATCAGCAAAAATAACTTCCCATGCTCTTTTTTGATCACTGGTTATACATAAACTAGAAACAATCGCTTTCCACTTAAAAAGTGCAAAATATGCCAGATGTGTTGTCCACAACTCTTTAATCCACCAATCTTCAAATTTTGGGAAACCTTTAAATTCAGCTAAGTTATCCTCTTCTATATTCTCTTTTATATTAGATGATAAAACAGAAAAATGAAGTACTGTAATAGGAATTCGATACTTAAACATTTCTAAATCAGATATCTCTTCCTCTTTAAAATTTTTTAACATATTTGTAAAATCTTTTTTAATATCTTCTAATTTTTGATCCATATCTTCATGTACTCGCAAATGAAGTTCAATTATTTTTTCAGCAAGTTCAAATATCTCTTTATCTTCAAAATTTATTTCTGACGGCAATTCATCAACAATCATCATCGCTTCTAATTTTATATCATTTGATCTGGTTTTATCACGCTTTAATCTAACTTTTTGATAGTGATAATAATTTCTTTTTAATATTGCTTCTTTTATTCTTTCTTCTTCTTCCAGCTTTTGAATATCTTGTTGTAAAAGTTCATTTAACATTGATTGATGTTTGGCAAGAAGCTCTGCAGCTTTGTCTAGGTTGGTTTCGGTGGATGCTTTTATCATAGCCGTCAATTTACTTTCACCGGACTCATGTTCTGCAAGTTGTCGTTTTGAGAAAGCTACTCTCTTCTCTTCTTCCTCAATTAGATTTTGTAAAGCTATGATCTCTTTCATTATAAATACCACCAATACACTTAAGATTGTTTATTCTACTACTATATGATTTAAATCTTAATTAATTGAATATTAAGCAATATATCAGTACAATCCACACTTAAAAAACTAAACTATTGAAGGGCAACATCTAGACTTGACCTTTCTTTAATAATAAAAAAAATAAAGGAATCAAAGATGAAAAAAGATATACATCCAGAGTATAAAGCTTGTACAGTTACATGTGCTTGTGGTAACTCATTTGAAACAAAATCAAATGTTGAAACTATGAAGCTAGATATTTGTAATGCTTGTCATCCATTCTTCACAGGTGAACAAAAAATTGTTGATGCTGCTGGTAGAATAGAGAAATTCAAAGCTAAATACGGTATGCAAAAGTAAGCATTTTATTATGCTTACATTTGTTCCGACTCCAATAGGAAATTTAGGCGACTTATCTTTAAGAAGCCTGGAAGTTTTAAAGGAAGCGGAACTTATCTTGTGTGAAGACACAAGAGTTACAAAAAGACTTATCCAGCTTATCTCTCAAAAACTCCATATTCAAATTGATATTAACAATAAAGAATTTAAAAGTGTTCATTCTCATAATGAAAAAGCATTTTTAACTGATGAAAATAAAGAATTATTATCCTCAAAAAATGTAGCATATGTAAGTGATGCAGGTATGCCCTGTATTAGTGACCCAGGGGCATATTTAGTAAACTTTTGTATTGAAGACAATATTGAATATGATGTGCTTCCAGGAGCAAATGCCGTTTTAACTGCGTATGCAATGAGTGGATTTGATAAAAAAGAATTTACTTTCTTTGGATTTTTACCGCACAAAGGGAAAGATAGACAAAATCAGCTTCAAAGTATTTGTGAAAGTCAATTTATAACCATACTTTACGAATCACCTCATCGACTTTTAAAACTTCTTGCACAAATTGAAGAAATTGATGCGGCAAGAGAGATTTTTGTAGTTAAAGAACTTACAAAGATGTATCAACAAAGTTTTAAAGGAACTGCCGCAGATGTACATAATCAACTTAAAAAAACAACTATAAAAGGGGAATGGGTAGTTATTATTAACAGTACAGTTTCACAAAAAGGTGAACAAATTACCCTTAAAGATATTCAAGAATTAGAGCTTCCTCCAAAACAAAAAGCAAAACTTATCTCAAAATTAACCGGACAATCTATAAAAGATATCTATAACACATTAACTGCCTAAACACTTTATAACTTATATTTAGATAGAATCGCGATATGATAGTATATGGTAAACAAATAGTATTTCACATTTTAGATAAACACCCTGAAATTATTAATGAAATATTTTTAACAAAAGAGATAGATAAGCAACTTTTTAACAAGTTCACAAAACTTGATAGAAAAATAGTACGACCCGATAATATGAAAGCGCAAGCTTTAGCTCGTGGTGGGAACCATCAAGGTTTTTTACTTGATATTAAAGAATTCGATTATTCAACATTAAATGATATTAAGAAAAAAGACTTTATTTTAGTTTTGGATGGACTTACAGATATTGGAAATATTGGTGCGATTGTGCGAACTGCTTATGCTTTAGGTGTTGGTGCGATTATAGTTTGTGGATTAAAGAACTTAAATACAGCGGCAATTGTAAGAACCAGCAGTGGTGCTATGCTTGATATGCCTGTAGCTTTAATTCATAATAATGCAGATGTAATGAATGAACTTAAACAAATAGGTTTTACTTTAGTAGGTGCTTGTATGGATGGAATTGAAGTTAATCAATTTCAAAAAGATGATAAAAAGAATATTGCTTTATTTTTAGGCAGTGAGGGAAAAGGTTTATCAAATAAAACGATAAAAAAACTTGACCAAAAGGTTTCTATCTCTATGAGTAATAATTTTGACAGTTTAAATGTATCAGTTGCTGCGGGTATTTTGATTCATTCATTAAAGAAGTAATACAGATGAAGAAAATTCTTTTTTTGATTTTTATTTTTATTAGTACATTAAATGCTAATGAACTATTAAATAAAATAGAAAACTTAATGGGGAAAGAGCAATTTAATCTTCATAACAATCTAATACATATTTTATTTAGAACTCAAGAAAAGTTTTATATCACAGATAATAGATTAAACTATAAATTAATTTTAGAAACATTAAAAGAAAATGGTCTTCTGCATTTAAAATTTAAAAAACCAAAGCAGATAAATATAGAATTTACAACTAACAATGATCCGATTAAATCATTAAAAATACTTAATGATACACTTCGTGATATGGGTTATTCTTATTATTTTACAAAATCAAATGTATTTGATAAAGAAACAAATATAATGAGATGGACTATCGTATTTAACACAGAATACGCGCTTGATCCTTTAATCTTAACCCAGGAATTAAAGTTAAGATCTTGCAATATTTTAGATATCCAAAAAGTTACCAATACACTTTGGAGATATAATATTGATGTTAACCATGCCAATATTACAGATGCCATTAAGATAGATCATAATGAAAAGATAATTATGGAGAAGCCTTTAAAACCATATTTTATTAAAGTGACTGATGCAACTTCTTTGCAAGTTATCAGTAGAAAATTGAATCATTGGTTTCCATATATTGCATTTTACGATAATCATCTAAATGTACTAAAAGTTATAAAAAAAGATAGAGTTTACAAAGGTTACAAGACAAAGGTTCCACGTGAAACAAAGTATATTAAAATAACAGATTTATATACTTTAATAAATATTAAAAGAGGGCTTAGCATAATAGTTAGGTAAAAAAAGGAAAAAAATGTTTGATGAAATAAAATTTAATAGAGTAGATAATCTACCAAAATATGTTTTTGCAGAGATTAATGATATTAAAATAAAATTAAAAAAAGAGGGTCAAGAAGTTATTGACTTTTCAATGGGAAATCCTGATGGAGATACGCCAGAGCATATTGTTGATGCTTTGGTAAAAAGTGCCAGAACCAGTGGTACACATGGTTATTCACCATCACAAGGTATACCTGAAGTTCTTGATGCAATTGCATCTTGGTACAAAAGAAGATATGGTGTTACACTTGATACTAAAACTCAAACAATTGCAACAATTGGATCTAAAGATGGTTATTCTCATATGGCTTATGCTATAACAAATCCGGGTGATGTAGCAGTAGTTCCGACACCTACTTATCCTATCCATGCTTATTCATTCATTTTAGCCGGTGGAGTTGTTGAAGATTTAAAATTAGTATTTGACGAGCATTACAATATCGATGAAGATAAGTTTTTTGAAGATTTAGAAAATATTTTTAAATTTGCTCATGTAAAACCAAAATATGTTTTAGTAAATTTCCCGCACAATCCAACATCAGCAACAGTTACATCTGACTTTTATGTAAGATTAGTTGCTATGGCAAAAAGGGAAAGATTTTATATCATTAGTGATATTGCTTATGGTGATATTAGTTTCGGCGGATATAAAACTCCATCTATTATGGAAGTTGACGGTGCACTTGATGTAGCAGTTGAAAGTTTTACATTAAGTAAATCTTACAATATGGCAGGTTGGAGAATTGGATTTTTTGTTGGAAACAAAAAACTAATTGGTGCATTGACTAAATTGAAATCATGGTTAGATTATGGAATGTTTACACCTATTCAAGTAGCAGCAGCAACAGCATTAAATGGAAGTATAGATTGTGTAAATGAAATTACAGAAAAATATAATCATAGACAAGATAAATTTATAGAAGAGTTTGAAAAAATCGGCTGGAATATTAAAAGAAATAAAGCCTCTATGTTTATATGGACAAAAATACCCCAATGCGTACAACACTTAGGCTCTTTAGAATTTTCTAAAAAATTACTATCCGAAGAGGGAGTTGCTATGAGTCCCGGTGTAGGATTTGGTCATGATGGTGAAGGATGGGTTAGAATTGCTCTTATCGAAGATGATGAAAGAATTGCAAAAGCTGCTTTAAAAGTTCAGAAGTTTTTAAAACAATATGAAGATGGGGACAAATAGATGTTAAAAGTTGGAATAGTTGGAGTTGGAACTGTAGGTACCAGCGTTTGTAAAATTTTAGAAGACAATAAAGATATAATTACCGCTCGTGCAGGAATTGAAATTGTTCCTGTTGCAGGTGTTGTAAATAATTTATCTAAAAAAAGAGATGTAAGCATCAAATTAACTGATAATCCGGATGATCTTTTAAATGATGATTCTATTGATGTGATTATTGAACTTATGGGTGGAGTTGAAGAGCCTTATGCTGTTGTTAAAAAAGCATTAGAAAAAGGTAAAGCAGTAGTTACTGCAAATAAAGCTTTACTGGCTTATCACAGATATGAATTACAAGCCATAGCAGGAGATATTGCATTTGAATATGAAGCTGCTGTTGCTGGTGGTATTCCAATTATTAATGCTCTTAGAGATGGACTTACTGCAAATCACATTGAATCAATCAGAGGTATCATAAATGGTACTTGTAATTATATGCTTGATAAAATGATAAATGAAAATATCCCTTACGATATAATTTTAAAAGAAGCCCAAGAATTAGGATATGCAGAAGCAGATCCAACTTTTGATGTTGGTGGATTTGATGCGGCACATAAACTTTTAATTTTAGCAAGTATCGCTTACGGAATTGATGCCAAGCCGGAAGATATTTTAATAGAGGGTATTGAAAATATCAGTGCTGAAGATATTGAATTTGCCAAAGAATTTAACTATGCAATTAAATTACTTGGAATTGCAAAGAAAAAAGATAATAAAGTAGAATTAAGAGTTCATAGTGTGCTTATTCCAAACGATGAAATGATTGCAAAAGTAGATGGTGTAATGAATGGTATTAGTGTTATTGGAGATAAAGTTGGAGAGACTTTGTTTTACGGAGCAGGAGCTGGTGGTGACGCAACAGCAAGTGCTGTAATAGCCAACATCATTGATATCGCAAGAAAAGGTAAAGGTTCTCCTATGTTAGGCTTTAAAAAGCCATTAGAGGATGGATTAACACTTGCATCAAAAGATGATATTGAGACAAAATATTATTTAAGAATGCAAGTAGAAGATAAAAGTGGTGTCTTAGCTAAAGTTGCCACTATTTTAGGAAATAAAAATATTTCTATTAAAACTATGCTTCAAAAACCATGTGATAAAGATAAAGCAAATTTACTTTTATCTACTCATACTTGTAAAGAAAAAGATATAAAAGAAGCTTTATCAGAACTAGAAAGTTCTGGGGTTGTTTTGTCAGCACCTGCGATGATTAGAATAGAAGAGTAGATTTACTCTTCTATTTCATTTTTTTTATAAAAAATTTTCATTACTAAAAAGAAAAAAATAAAGAGCAACTATCTAAATAATATCCAATATATTTTCAAGTGGTCGCCCTACCCTAGCAACTCCACTATTTATTCCAATAGGTCGCTCAATTAACTTTGGAAATCTAACCATAGCATCAACTAAATCTTCACTTATTTTATCTTGATTAGCCAAATCAAGTTCTTTATATTTACTTTCTTTAGTCCTCATCATATCCCGAATATCCAAAATATTCATTATACTTATTAATTCCTCTAACTCCAGCTTGCTAGGACTGCCTACTAAATATTCACGAATAATAAAGTCAATATCTTTTTCATCAAGAACCTTGATACACTCTCTAGATTTACTGCATTTCGGGTTATGCCATATTATCAGCATAGCTTTCCACTTTCTTCTTTTTATTCTTATGCAAGTGCAATTTGATACCCCTGCCCTTTTACATTCTGAACCAATCGTTTGGAAGTTTTAATTCTAAGCCTTTTTATAAAAGTTCTAAGCCTTTCGTCACTGACCTCTTCATCTTTCCAAAGTACACTTTTTATACAAACATCGTTAATAACTTCCGGGCTCTTTTGCGCCATTAATTGTAAAAAATCTTTTTCTTTTCTTGAAAGAGGTACAAGTTTATTATTTTTATATAAACTACCTGTTACTTTATTAAATTTAAATTGCTCTGCTAGTAAAATTAAATTACTACCCAGAGTTGAACTAATTGATATGATATAATTTAAAAGTTCATCTGGATCAAATGGTTTTATAAAGTATTTAACTACACCTACATCTATAGCATTTAATAACTTATCTTTATCACTAAATGCACTTAGTATAATAATAGATATATTCGGGTTTATCTGTTTTAACTCTTTAGCCATTTCTAGACCGGTTAAAACCGGCATCATTATATCAGTAATTACAAGATCAGGAGATATTTTTTTAAATTTTTCTATCCCATCTTTTCCATTGTTTGCAACAGTAAAACTATCAAAATTATCCCCAATTGCATTTTTTAAAAGTTGTGACAGGTTTTCTTCATCTTCAACTAATAATACTTTCAATTCTTTTAAAAAATTATTATCCATTCGCACTCTCCAAAGGAATCTTTATTATTATAGTTAACCCATCTTTATTTCTTTCAACCAAAATTGTACCGTTAAAAGCTTGTTCACAAATCATTTTTGACATAAAAAGTCCTAACCCGGTACCACTGCTTGAATGTTTTGTTGTAAAATACGGTTCAAATATTTTATCAATATTTTCCTCACTTATCCCCCCTGCATTATCTTCTATTTTAATAATTGCACATCGATCTTCTTTACTTGTAGTTATTTTGATAACCTTTTCTTCAATATTATTTTGATTAAAAGCATCTTTTGAATTTTGAATAAGATTTATTATGACTTGAGATAATTCATTTGGAACACCAAGTACTTCTATATTCATAAAATTAGTTTCTATGATAATATTTTCTCTTTTGATAATCTTTTTCAAAATCGAGAGTGATTCATTAACACTATCTTTTAAATAAAAATATTTTTTCTGCTTATTGGGTTTAAAGAAATTTGTAAAATCATCTATTGTATTTGACATATTTTTAATAATATCTTTACTTTCAGCATAAAACTTTTTTACATCTTCATCATTTTTATTAATAGCTGCCTTTTTAATATTAAATGTGGCAAGACTTAGTTCCGTTAGAGGCTGTCTCCACTGATGAGCTATATTTGCCAGCATTTGTCCAAGACTTGCAAGTCTTGATTGCCAAAACATTACTTTTTGTTTTTCCTCATTCTTTATGATCTCTTCTTGAACTCTAAGTTCCAAAGTTTGATTTAATTCCTGAAGTTGCTGCGTTTGTTCCTTTACCCTTATTTCTAAAGATTCATTTAATTGTTCCAGCTCATACTCTTTTTTTTCAAGTTCTTTTTTTAAGAGTACTTCTTTTGTAACATCATAACGAATTGCTATATATTCTACAATATTATCATCTTTATCAAGTATTGGAGTTACTGTTGTATTTACATAAAAAGTTGAGCCGTCTTTACTGAGATTCTTTACTGTGCTTTTATATGTTTGTTTATTCTTTATGGTATCCCAAAGAAGTTTAAAAGCTGAAGCAGGAACATCTGGATGTCTTACGATATTGTGATTTTTACCTATCAGCTCATCCTTAGTAAAACCTGAGATCTTACAAAATTCATCATTTACAAATGTAATAATTCCATCAGTATCAGTTCTTGATATTATATTACTTTTTTCAATTGCTTCCATATATTGTTGTAACATAATTATTTAATTATCTCTTCTCATCACAATCATCTGCTCCATTCTTTTCTTTTTAAAGTCTTCTACCCAATAATCATTAAAGCTTTTATTCATTTTAACAAATTTTTCAGTTAATGGCTCATGAGAAACTGTTGCATAAAATAGACCTGCCACAGCTGCTGTTGCCAATGAAAATTCTTTAGTAAAAATAACTATTTTCTTAGATTTATTTTTCCAATAGTGAACTATAGCTCTATAATTTAAATATGTATGCAAAATTCCAGCGAGTGTGAATACTAACATAAAGATAAGATGAAGTGCTTGATATTCCATCTTTCCTAATCCTAACATCTCCCACTTTATCATCATGGATAACCTTCCAAACGGCGATATAAAGAGCATAGCTCCACTTAATACCATAATAATAAAAGAATAAAGCAGTATAAAAGAAGTCGTTTTTCTAAGCATCTTCTTCTTTCCCACACGTCTCAAGACTTGATTTATTAAAGTTTTGACGAATTGCTGCTTGAATTCTTTTGATACTTTCCTCTACACCTAAAACTGCTATTACATCATAAACCGATGGGGCTTGCGTTCCACCTGTTAAACTAATTCTAATTGGTTGAAAAAGCTGTGGAAATTTTAGTTCATTTGTCTCAATAAATGGTTTAGTTACTAATTCAATATCAACAGGAAGATGTAAAGTTTCTTTATGTTCTTTTAATATAACCATATAACTTTCTAGCATATCTACTGTAGTTTCCTTAATAAATTTCTTTACACCTTTTTTATCATAACTTAATGGTACTGCTAAAATATTATCAATTGCTTGTTTTAATTCTATTAAAGTATTTGCTCTCTCTTTACATAAATCCAATAACATCTCTTTTTTGTCATGACCATGCAGTTCACAATCAAAGAACTTTAATTCTTTTATAAGTCTTTCATTTGTTACATTTTTAATATAATGTCCATTTAACCATAAAAGCTTCTCTTCATTATATGCTGAGGCTGATTTGTTAATATTATTTGGATCAAAAAGTTCTAACATTTCATCAAGGCTGAATATCTCTTGATCTCCATTACTCCATCCAAGTCTTACTAAAAAGTTTAAAAGTGCCTCAGGTAAATATCCTAAATCTTTATAGTCCATTACATTCATTGCACCATCTCTTTTAGATAGTTTTTTACCCTGAGGATTGTTTATCATTGGGATATGGTAAAACTTCGGTATAGCGAAGCCTAGAGCATTATAAACTACCATTTGCTTTGGAGTATTAGTTAAGTGATCATCACCTCTTAGCACATCTGTCATAGCCATTAAATGATCATCAACAGCTACTACAAAGTTATAAGTTGGTGCTCCATTAGATCTTGCAATCACAAAGTCATCTACCTGGTCAGCACCAAAACTCATAGAGCCTTTTACACCGTCTTCAAATTCTAACTTCCCTTCAAGTGGAGCTTTAATTCTGATTACCGGTTCAATTCCTTCAGGAGGAGTTCCTGTAAAATCTCTATATCTCCCATCATATCTTGGAGTTTGTTTATTTGCTTCTTGAGTTTCTCTAAGTGCTTGTAACTCATCTTTAGACATATAACATTTATAAGCCTTGCCTTCATCTAATAATTGATTGATATATTTAGTATATAAATCTCCTCTTTTAGATTGGTATTCAACTTCACAGTCACTATCCATACCAACCCAATCAAAAGCTTCAATTATTGCTTTAACTGCATCTTCACTATTTCTTGCCTGATCTGTATCTTCAATTCTAAGTTTAAATTCACCCTTTGTTTTCTTTGCCCAAAGGTAACTATATAATGCGGTTCTTAAACCGCCTATATGTAAATATCCTGTTGGACTTGGTGCAAATCTTGTTATTGCCATTTTTTCTCCTAATATTTGGTTTTTTCCGACAGTGGTGCATAAATGCACATCACTTCTGGTTCCTAGTCTAAAAAAGTGAAGCAGTTCACTTTTTTTCACCGTCTCTCATATATATAAATAGTGATGCCATACCACCCACTAAAACTATCCCTAAAAACACTACAAATACTAAATCTAATGTAGTCATTATTTATTACTCTCTTTCTCTTTTAACTGTCCACAGGCTGCTGAAATATCCAAACCCTTTGATTCTCTAATTGTACAAAGGACACCTTTACCATTTAAATAATCTTGAAATTTTATCATATTATTTCTTGATGGTCTTTGATACGGGGTTCCTTCGTAAGGATTAAAATAAATAAGATTAACTTTTGAATTAATTCCGTTTAGAAGCTTTACCAATTTATCTGCTGATTTTATATCATCATTTTTATCTTTTATTACAAGATATTCAAACATCACCTTTTTTCGTACATCTATTGGAAACTTTTTAACTGCATCTATAATTGATTGAATATTATATGCTTTATTCATTGGAATCAATTCACTTCTTAGTTCATCATCAACTGCATGTAAAGATATAGCCAACTGTACACCTAAATTTTCTTTACCTAATTTTTCTATCTTGCTGCTTATTCCGCTTGTTGAGATAGTTTGTCTTCTTGTACTTATTGATAAACCATCCTCTTGTGCAATTATCTTAATACCTTGTATTAAATTATCATAGTTATCAAGTGGTTCACCCATCCCCATATATACTATATTTACACTTTTATTTTCAGGAATATTATTCTCTTTTTTTAGATACATTACTTGAGCTACAATCTCTCCGGCTGTTAAATCTCTGGTGAATCCACCTTTGGCTGTTAGACAAAATGTGCACCCTACTTTGCATCCAACTTGAGATGAGATACAAAAAGTATATTTCTCACTTTTTGTAATATTACCATCTTCATCTTTTTGTTTTTCTTTCATTAATAACAGTACAGATTCAACTGTTGTTCCATCTTTTAGCATAAAAAGATATTTAATACTTCCATCTGTACTTTGTTCAACTTTGATAATCTTTAATATATCAATAGGAAAGTTTTTAGTTAAATTTTCTTTCAAATCTTTTGGCAAATTTTTCATATCTTCATATGAAGTTACATATTTTTTATAGATCCAATTATAAACTTGTTTTGCTCTAAAAGATGGTTTTAAACTTTCTTGTAACTCTTTTAAAGTGTAATCATAGATTGTTTTTATATTTTTTCCTTCAATGTTCCACGAGGAACAATTATATTTTTATCCTCTAGATAATCAATTAATTTGTCTATAGCTTCTTTATGATTCTTTATAAAGTCTTGATGTGCATTTTTATTCGTATAGTTTGTAACTACAAATATACCCGCAATATCAATATCAAACTCACGAGCAACTTGGAGTAAAGAATAAAATTCCATATTCTCAATTCCAATTGCATACTGTTTAAATTCTTTACATAATTCATCATTAGTTGAGATATAATTTGAACTATTTACAATAGTTTGGTCTCTTACTAACTTATTATCAGATTTTAAAACATTATCAAGCGGAGTATAACTATCGCCTCTTAAAAATGACAATTCTATATTAGATGAACTTCTGCTCTCAACTATATCAAAAATATTATATTCCCCATAACTTCCTGCACTTCCAATAAAAAGTATATAGTCAGGCTTATCAAACAAACATAATCTTGTAAGATTTATAGCACTTTCAACTAATCCTACTCCCATAGGTGTAGCAAAAGGAAAAGTTTCATTTCTTCCGGCACAAATTATCATTTGCACTCCAAAGTATAGTTTGGATTTATTGAAATTTGTTTTTCCCCTTGAATTGGTGTAATCTCTGCATAATCAGCCGATACAGCCCTGCTTATTGCTCTTATTATTACATTTTGATTACCTTTGTTATCAATATCAATTCTCTTTACGATACATTGTTTTGATAAATTAGCAGCATAAAATGTGACCCATGTTATAGCTTCGTGTCTTAAGTTATCTAAACTGTCTTCATGGAGTTTTTGACTAACATTCCAAGTTGTATTTGAAATATTTAATTTAATTTTAGTTGTATTAAATTTATTTTTTATATCTATTACTCCATTTATAAACATATTTATACTCGTAGCATCTTTAGATTCAATGCTGTATCTTAAACTACCTATATATCCTACAAACTCTTGTTTTTTATTATAATACTTATACTTAGGTGTCAAATTAAAGTTACCATTCTTTTTAATTACATCTATATTTTCTTCTATATACTCATTAAAAATTTCTATTTTATCATTTATATAATCTTCATTTTTATCCTCAACAGTTATATTGATAAAAGATGTCAATATATCAGAAGATACTTTTCTAGAAAACTTTTTATTAAAACTTAATTCATAAGAAAATAAACTAACCGGTAATATAAAACATAAAGTTAATAAAATACTCTTTTTAATCATTTTTACAACCTTACTGGTATATTATTCTTTGCTAAATATCGTTTTAAATCCATAATATCAATCTCTTTGAAATGAAAAATAGAAGCGGCAAGAGCAGCCTCTGCACCACACTCAAAAGCTTCTTTTATATGTTCCATAGTCCCTGCACCCCCTGAAGCAATTACAGGTATCTCTATAGCCTTACTTATTTGCCCTGTTATATTTGTTTCAAATCCGGCTTTTGTACCATCAGCATCCATAGAGGTAAGTAAAATTTCCCCGGCACCTCTTTCATATACCTCTTTTGCCCACTCTAACGCATCAAGTCCAGTATCTTCTCTGCCACCTTTTACAAACACATGATAGCTGCCATCTGATACTTTTTTAACATCAATTGCTACAACAATACATTGACTCCCAAATCGCTTTGCAGCCTCATTAATAAAGTCAGGACGAACTACAGCACTACTATTTATACTAACTTTATCACAACCTACATTTAGTAAATTATAAATATCATCAAGTTTACGAATACCACCACCTACTGTAAGTGGTATAAATACCTCTTGCGCAACTTTTTTTACAACATCAACTATAGTATCACGACCTTCATGAGAAGCACCAATATCTAAAAATGTTATCTCATCAGCACCTTCACGATTATATCGTTTAGCAACTTCAACAGGATCACCTGCATCACGAAGTCCTACAAAGTTTACACCTTTTACAACTCTTCCATTGTCTACATCTAAGCAGGGGATTATTCTTTTTGCGAAATAACTCATTGAATCTCTTTCATAATTGATATTTTTTACAATTATATCTAATATTCTATAAACATATAATTATCATTCACTTTAAATAAGCAGCTTGTAAATTTATCTTATTTAAGTCTAAGCTAACTTTGGATAGACTTATCTTTATATTATGACAAACATAAAAGCAAAAAAAAGGTTTGGACAAAACTTTTTAAAAGACGAATCAGTATTATTTAAGATCATCGAATCGATGCCCATTAACGATAATCATATCGTAGAGATTGGGCCTGGCTTAGGTGATTTGACAAAGAAATTAGTCAAGTGCAAAGATGTAACAGCGTATGAAGTCGATAGAGATTTATATGCCATATTGCAAGCCGAGTTTATCAAAGAGATTGATTCCGGTCGTTTTAAAATTCTTCTAGGAGATGTAATAGAGCGGTGGGGAGACAATCAATCGTTATATAATAGTAAATATGACTTAATAGCAAACTTACCGTATTATATAGCGACAAATATTATATTAAAAGCCTTAGACGATGATAATTGTGAGAATATTATCGTTATGGTACAAAAAGAGGTTGCAAATAAGTTTAGTGCATCTGCTGGGGACAAAGATTTTTCAGCATTGGGTGTAATTACAAAACTTGTTTCAAAAAAGAGTGAAATAGTGATAACTGTTCCACCTGAAAGTTTCAGTCCGCCGCCAAAAGTGGATTCTGCTGTTATTCATATTAAAAAAGATATGGATAAAAAAGTAGATGATGAATTTAAAAAGTTTTTAAAACTTTGCTTTTGCCAACCTAGAAAAAAACTATTAAAGAATTTATCTAATGATTATGATAAAACTTTATTAGAAAATATATTTGATGAACTTGAACTCAAGCAAACTATTCGACCCCACGAGGTTGAAGCATCTTTGTATAGCCATATTTATAAGGAAATACAAAATGGAAGAAAACACACAACAAGTACAAACTAGTGCTACAGTTAATGAAGCTCAAGAAAAACCTGCTCAAATAACAGAAAATAAATCTAACAGTAACAATAGTGACCGTAAGCAAAACGAGCAGAAGAAAAGTTCCTCTGAAAATCCAGCAGGAAAAACTGTAAAACCAAAAAGAAAAGTACCAACTAGCGGTAATGGCTGGACGAATGACCTAAAAAAGGCATTTGAGATAAATGATAATATCCAAAAAGAGAGACTTAACCCACATAATAAATTAAATTTAAAAACTGATGCAAAAGTTAGAATTACTCCACTTGGCGGATTAAGTGAAATTGGTGGAAACATGATGGTAATAGAAACTGATAACAGTGCTATTATTGTTGATGTTGGTATGAGTTTTCCTGATGATTCTATGCATGGTGTTGATATTTTAATACCTGATTTTACATATTTAAGACAAATTAGAAGTAAAATTGCAGGTATCGTTATAACACATTCACATGAAGATCATGTTGGTGCTATGCCTTACTTTTTTAAAGAGATTCAAGTACCTGTATATGGTACATCTTTAGCTTTAGAATCAATTGGTGCTAAATTTGATGAACATAAAATGAAACAGCATAGAAGTTATTTTAGAGCTGTACAAAAAAGAAAACCTATTAGAATAGGGGAGTTTGATATAGAATGGATGCATATTACACATTCTATTATTGATAGTTCTGCTCTTGCTATTACTTGTGAAGCAGGTACTATTTTACATACTGGAGATTTTAAAATTGACCATACTCCTGTAGATGGTTATCCTACTGATTTACATAGATTTGCATACTATGGTGAAAAAGGTGTTTTAGCATTTTTAAGTGATAGTACAAATTCACATTCTGTTGGATTTACAAAATCTGAACTTACTGTTGGACCTACATTTGATGCTATTTTTGCAAAAGCTAAAGGTAGAATATTAATGTCAACATTTTCATCAAACCTTCATAGGGTTGCTCAAGCAATAGATAGAGCGATTACGTTTAAAAGAAAAATTTGTGTTATTGGTAGAAGTATGGAAAAGAACTTAGATATTGCTATGACTTTAGGTTATTTAAAATATCCAAAAGATCAATTTATTGATGCCCATGAAGTAAATAAATTCCCTGACAATCAAGTTTTTATAGTAACAACTGGTTCTCAAGGAGAACCTATGAGTGCATTATTTAGAATGTCAATTCATGAACATAGACACATAAAGATTAAACCAGAAGATACAGTTGTTTTATCTGCTAAAGCAATTCCTGGAAATGAAGCTAGTGTTTCTGCAATTATTAATAATCTTCAAAAATCTGGAGCTGAAGTAGCATATCAAAATTATGATAATATTCATGTTTCTGGACATGCTGCGCAAGAAGAGCAAAAACTTCTTTTAAGACTTGCTAAACCTAAGTTCTTTTTACCGGTGCATGGTGAATATAATCATGTAAGAAAACATTCTGAAACAGGAATTGCATGTGGTGTATTAGAAAGAAATGTATATATTTTAAGTGATGGTGAGCAAGTAGAGATTTCACCAAAATCAATTAAAAAAGTTAAGTCAGTAAAAACCGGTAAAACATATATTGATAATCAAAAAAATAGAAAAATATCCAATGCTATAGTTATGGACAGACAAACAATGGCGAATGAAGGTATCGTTATGATTATCGCACAAATTTGTCAAGCTGACCAAAAAGTTGACGGACCTATTAAAGTTGCTTCATTTGGTTTAGTTGATACTAAACAAGAAAGTTATTTATCTAAAGAACTTGAAGATTTATTACACCACTTCTTAGAACATATCAAAGAAGGTTTATTAAATAACCCAAGATCTTTAGAAGAAGAATTAAGAAAAGTTGTTAGAAAACATTGTATAAGAAAATATAGAAAGTATCCAATGATTGTACCAACTTTAATAGTCCAATAATTGTAGTTTTAAGGTATTAATTATGAATTTTAAAGCCATTGCCAAAGAAGTTTTACTTATTGAAGCAAAAGAATTAGAACTTGCAGCTTCTAAGATTTCTGACGAAATTGAAAAAGCTGTTAAACTAATTTCATCTGTAAAAGGTAAACTAATTATTACAGGTGTTGGTAAATCTGGTTTAGTAGGAGCTAAAATGGCTGCTACATTAGCTAGTACCGGTACAAGTAGTTTTTTTCTACATCCAACAGAAGCTATGCACGGTGACTTGGGTATGATAGGAAAAGATGATATTGTTTTGGGTATTAGTTACAGCGGAGAGAGTGGAGAATTAATTCAGATACTTCCTCATCTTAAAAGATTTAATATTCCGCTTATTGCTATGGCCAGAGACAAAAATTCTACATTAGCCAGCTATGCTGATGTATTTTTAGATATTAGTATTGAAAAGGAAGCTTGCCCTCTTGATATAGCACCAACTTCATCTACAACGTTAACTATGGCTTTAGGTGATGCGTTGGCAATTTGTTTGATGAAAAATAAAAACTTCCAAAAAGAAGATTTTGCATCTTTTCATCCGGGGGGAAGTCTTGGAAAACAACTATTCATTAAAGTGGATGATTTATTAAGAAAAGAAAATTTACCGATAGTTTCACGTGGAACAATTTTAAAAAATGCAATTGTAACAATGAGTGAAGGGCGGCTTGGAAATGCTATTGTTGTTGATAACAATAGTGTAGTTGGTCTTTTAAGTGATGGGGATTTACGTCGGGCAATGTTAAAAGATAATTTTTCACTTGATTGTAAAGTTGAAGATATAATGACTAAAAATCCAAAATCAATAAAAGATAAAAATATATTAGCAAGTGATGCTTTAAAAATTATAGAAGATTTTAAAATTCAATTACTTTTAGTATTAGATGAAAATGAAAAGCTAGTAGGGGTATTACATATCCATAACTTAATAGAAGCGGGGATAAAATAATGGCAGAAGAACTAATTAGACTAAATAAATTTATTTCACATAATAGTAGATTCAGCAGAAGAGAAGCTGACAAATTAATAGAAGAGGGTAAAGTATCTATTGAAGGTAAAGTTATTACTGATATGGCTACAAAAGTAGATGAGCATACGATAGTAAAAGTAAATGACAGAACAGTAAAAGTTGATAAAAAAAGAGCTTCAACTGTTATAGTTTACAACAAACAAAAAGGTGAAATAGTATCTAAAAATGACCCTCAAGGCAGAACAACAATTTTTGATACATTACCCAAAAAATTTGCTCACTTTTTATCAGTAGGGCGATTGGATTATGCCAGTGAAGGTGTTTTACTTTTAACTGATGATGTAAATATTGCAAACTCTTTAATGCACTCAAATTTAGAAAGAGTATATAAAATTAAAATTGCAGGACCGGTAACTGAAGCTATGTTGATGGCTATGGAAAAAGGTATGATGCTGGATGATGCAACTGCTGGAGCACATGACAAAACAGAAATTACCAATATGGAATTCAAACCATTTAATGGTTGGCAAATCCAAAAAAACGGAGCTAAATTTTCTACTATGAAAGTTGCAATCAGTGAAGGTAAAAATAGAGAACTAAGAAGATTCTTTGCACACTTTAGTTCACCTATTGTAGATCTAAAAAGGGTAAACTTTGGTGGTATTGAGCTGAATAACTTACCATCAGGGAAGACCAGATATCTTGAGCGTAGAGAATATCAGGACTTAAGAAACTATATGAAATCTTTATCCAAAAAAGAAATAAAAGACGACTACGAATACTAACTAGAGTATGCATAATCTAGCAAATACACTTAGACCTGCAATTTTAGAAGAGTTTATAGGTCAAATGCACATAGTAGGCAAGGATAAGGCACTTTATAAACTTATCAAGAAAAAAGAGATTCCACATCTATTCTTTTACGGAAAACCAGGTACCGGAAAAACAACTTTAGCAAAAATAATTGCAAAGCAAAGTGGACTGGATTTTTACTACTTTAACGCTACAAGTATCAAAATTGAAGAGTTAAGAGTTGTATTTAAAAGATATGACGGTGCATTGATGAAGCCTTTAATTTTTATAGATGAGGTTCATAGATTATCAAAAACTCAACAAGAAGTTTTACTGCCTGTAATGGAAAATTATACTGCTATTATAATAGGGGCCAGTACGGAGAATCCATTTTTTACTTTAACTGCAGGAATTCGTTCAAGAAGTTTTTTATATGAATTTAAATCACTTACAAAAACAGACTTGCAAAAACTTTTAAATAAGGCTATAAATACGCTTGATATTACACTTGAAGTAGAATCTTTTGAATATCTTATAAACAGCTCTAGCGGTGACGGCAGGGCACTTTTAAACCTGCTAGAATATGCCAGTAAGATACATAAAGAGATATCATTAGATACTTTAAAACAATTACGAAATAACAGTATGGGTGATGGCGTTAGTTCAAAAGATAGTCATTATGATATTACAAGTGCTATGATTAAATCGCTTCGCGGAAGTGATATAGATGCTAGTCTTTATTATTTAGGACGATTAATAGAAGGTGGAGAGAGTATTGATTTTATAACAAGAAGACTTGTAATATTTGCCGGTGAAGATATAGGAAATGCAAATCCAAATGCCTTAAATTTAGCAGTAAGTACAATGACGGCTTGTAATAAAATCGGATTTCCTGAAGGTAGAATTATTTTAGGACAATGTGTTGTATATTTAGCATCTTGTCCAAAATCAAATAGTAGTTATAATGCCATAAATAAAACATTATCACAAATAAAAGATGGTAAAATACTTCAGATACCGGCAAATATAAAAGATAATGCTGTAGGATATAAATATCCACATGACTTTGGTGGTTGGTGTGAACAAAAATACCTAGAGGAAGATTTACAGCTTTATCAATCAAATGGTATAGCATTTGAAAAAACACTTAATGAGTGGATTAAAAAAATAAGGGGGTGAAACTCCGAAAGAATGAGGACAAATTAAATGAATATTATGGATTATTACTTATGGATTGTTACATTTCATATTATGGCAGTAATGTCATGGATGGCAATGCTTTTTTATCAACCAAGATTATATGTATATCATACAGAACATAAAAATAAACCGGACTTTGTAGAAATTATAAAAATTCAAGAATATAAAATGTACAAATATATAGGACTTCCTGCTATGTGGGCAACAGTATTTAGTGGAATTTGGATGTTGTACCTTAGACCTGATTTACTACAGGGTGATATATGGATGTATGCTAAAATTTTAGTAGTTATTGTA
>JAGLOP010000012.1 GCA_023138835.1 Arcobacteraceae bacterium | reverse complement strand
CACGTTGACCACGGTAAAACTACTTTAGTAGATGAGTTGTTAAAACAATCTGGGACATTTGGTGAAAGAGCTGAGCTTGAAGAAAGAATGATGGATAGTAATGATATTGAGAAAGAAAGAGGGATTACTATCCTTGCTAAAAATACAGCTATTGATTATAAAGATACAAGAATCAACATCATAGATACTCCGGGCCATGCAGACTTTGGTGGAGAGGTTGAGAGAGTTCTTAAGATGGTTGATTCTGTTTTATTACTTGTTGATGCACAAGAGGGTGTTATGCCTCAAACTAAATTTGTTGTTAAAAAAGCTTTAGAATTAGGTCTTCAACCAATCGTTGTAGTTAACAAAATTGATAAAGATGCTGCTGAGCCAGATAGAGTTGTAGATGAAGTATTTGACCTGTTTGATCAAATGGGTGCTACTGAAGAGCAACTTGAATTCCCAGTTATTTATGCAGCAGCTAAAAATGGTTATGCAAAACTTGCTTTAGAAGATGAAAATGTAAATATGATTCCATTATTAGATATGATTTTAGAAGAAGTTCCAGCACCAACTGGAAGTGATGACAATGGTCTTCAACTTCAAGTATTTAACTTAACTCATGATTCATTTATTGGTAAAATTGGTGTTGCTAGAATATTTAATGGTACAGTTTCTATGGGTGAAACAGTTGTTTTAGTTAAAGCTGACGGTGAAAAAGTGAATGGTAGAGTTTCTAAACTTCTTGGTTTTAAAGGTCTAGAGAGAATGGATATCCAAAAAGCTGGTCATGGTGATATTGTTGCTATTGCTGGTTTTGAAACTATTGATGTTGGCGATTCACTTTGTGACCCTAAAAATCCAATGCCTTTAGATCCTATGCATATTGAAGAGCCTACATTATCTGTAACATTTGCAGTAAATGATTCTCCATTAGCTGGTACTGAAGGTAAGTTTGTAACTTCAAATAAGATTGATGAAAGACTTGCTGCTGAGATGAATACAAATATTGCTATGAATTATTCTCCAAAAGGTGATGCAGCATTTGAAGTAAATGGAAGAGGTGAGTTGCAAATCACTATCCTTGCTGAAAATATGAGAAGAGAAGGTTTTGAATTTTCAATCTCTAGACCAGAAGTAATCGTTAAAGAAATTGACGGTGTTAAGTGTGAGCCATTTGAGCATTTAGTTTGTGATATTCCTGATGAATTTTCTGGTATTGTAATTGAAACTCTTGGTAAAAGAAAAGCTGTAATGTCAAATATGATACCAATGGGTAATGGACAAACTAGAGTTGAGTTTGAAATCCCAGCAAGAGGTTTAATCGGATATAGAAATGAATTCTTAACATCTACAAAAGGTGAAGGTGTTATGAATCATTCATTCCTAGAGTTTAGACCATATTCTGGTTCTGTAACTTCAAGAATGAATGGTGCATTAGTATCTATGGAAAATGGAGAAGCTGTTGCATATTCTATCTTTAGTTTACAAGATAGAGGGTCTATGTTTGTAGCACCACAAGAAAAAGTTTATAATGGTATGGTTATTGGTGAACATGCACGAGAAAATGACCTTGATGTAAATCCAGTTAAAGCTAAACAACAATCAAATGTAAGAAGTTCTGGAGCTGATGAAGCTATTAAAATCATCCCTAAAAGACAAATGTCTTTAGAATTAGCTTTAGAGTGGATTGAAGATGATGAGATTGTTGAGATTACTCCTAAAACTATTAGAATCAGAAAAAGAGAACTAGATGCTAGTATGAGAAGAAGACAAGCTAAACAAAAAAAGAACGCTGAAGCTTAAAAACTAAAGGATTAGGAAATTAAATTTTCACCAAATAATCCTTGCCCTTGTGGAAGCGGCATAAAATATAAAAAATGCTGCCAACCTTTCCACAAGGGTAAAATCCCAAAAACTGCTCTTGAACTTATGAAGTCAAGATATACAGCTTATAAATTGCAACTTCCAAAATATATTATCAATACAACACATAAAGAGAATAAAGATTATTTAGATGATTTTTCAGTGTGGGAAAAACAGATTTTAGATTTTAGTAAAAATTGCGATTTTAATAATTTAGAAATAATAGAATTTTTAGATGGCAATTTAGAAGCGTATGTAACTTTCCGTGTACAATTAGTTTGCAAAATGAAAGATAACTCATTTACTGAAAAAAGTAAATTTATAAAAACAGATGATAAATGGTTTTATCACAGTGGAGATTTTAATGGCTAAAAAAGAGATAAAAACAGATTTAAAAGATGAAGAGATAAGAGATATCTCTGAGGAAGTTTTAGATCATATGATGTACCCTAGAAATTATGGGGAGATGGCTGAAGCCCAAGGTGTTGGGATGGGTGCAGATACTAAAACTGCTGAATTTGCTATGGTGTATATTCATACTGTGGATGGTATTTTAAATGCGATTACATTTGGAGCAAATGCTTGTCAAGATACAGTGGTAGCCGGTTCACTTTTTACTGAGATGGTAAAAGGAGATACTCTTGAAAATGCAAAAAAAGCATCACAACTTATGGATGAAAAACTAGAATCTGCTCCAAAAAAACAGCAAGCTTGTTCAAGGCTTATTTTAAGAGCTTTTGACGCAGCTGTTATAAATCGTGAAAATAGATTAAATAATATTAAAGAAGATATGCATAAAATTAATGTTAAAGAAAGTTGTGAAATCGAAGAATAAACTTTTATATATTTAATTAATTTTCAGATAAAATAATGTATATGAAAAAAAGGATATAAACATGGCAGATAAATTTAGACTGGTAACCAGAAGTGATATGGATGGTTTGGTATGTGCAGTTATTTTAAAACAAATGAATTTGATAGATGAGATAACATTTGTACATCCAAAAGATATGCAGGATGGAACTATAGAAATCACATCAAATGATATTATTACAAATTTACCATACTACTCAAATGCGCATTTAGTATTTGACCATCATGAAAGTGAAGCGATGAGAAATGAGAAAGCAGATAACTATCATATCGACCCTAACGCTCCTAGTGCAGCTAGAATTGTTTATGATTATTATGGTGGAAAAGAAAAACTTCCTAATATCTCAGAAGATATGATGACAGCAGTTGATAAAGCAGATTCAGCACAATTTACTATAGAAGATATTTTATTTCCAGAGGGTTGGGAGCTATTAAGTTTTTTAATGGATTCAAGAACCGGTCTTGGAAGATTTAGAGAGTTCACAGTATCAAATTATCAACTTATGATGGATTTGATTGATTATTGTATTGACCATGATATTGATGATATTATGAAACTTTCGGATGTGGTTGAAAGAGTTAATTTATTTAATAAATATGCAGATAACTTTAAAGACCAACTAGAGCGATGTTCTACTATTTATCACAATCTTATAGTGCTTGATTTAAGAGATGAAGAGATTATTTATCCGGGTAATAGATTTATGATTTATGCTTTAAATCCAGGTACAAATATCTCAATTCACGCTTTATGGGGTTTTCAAAAACAAAATACAGTATTTGCTACAGGTAAATCAATTATAAATAGAAGTTCAAAAACTAATATTGGTGAATTGATGTTTAAATACGGTGGCGGTGGTCACAATGCTGCGGGTACTTGTCAAATCGATAACGATAAAGCCAATGAAGTTTTAGAAGAGCTAATTGAAACTATTACTAACGACGGTTAATGTATAAAAATGTATTTGATAATCATCTTTTAAACAAAAAGGTCTTTAGTGCCTATATGTTTTATGGGCAAAGTGATTTCTTAATTGAACACTATGCCTCTAAAGTTGCTTTATCATTTACCTCAAGCGACGATATACAAAAAGTATATTTTGATGACTACAACTACAACTCCTGCTTAGATACATTATCTCAATCATCACTTTTTTCATCACACAATATTTTACTTATAAAAACAATGAAAAAAATTCCAAAGAAGGAAGTTGACAAGTTAATCGAAGCTTGTAATATAAATCAAGACTCTCATGTAATCTTTGCATGTATGGGAGAAACTGATTTTAAAACTATGGCAAAAAGCTTTACCGCAAAAACCAATAGTGCTGAGGTGCGTTTTTTTGCACCAAATATTGGTGAAGCTGTTAAAATATTAAATGATGTTGCGGAAAAACAAAATATCAGTTTTGCACAAGGTGCTTTGGTGCATCTTTATGAGATGCATGAAAAAGATTTGTCATTATGTATTAGTGATATTAGTAAGTTATCTATTTTACAAGAAGAGATAACCACAAAAACTATTACAAATCAATGCTTTGGGATGGGAGCAGTATCAGTTGATGATTTTTTAAATAATTTATTTCTAGGTAACCACTTTAAAAAAGATTTATACAAATTATTAGAAGAGGGTATCAATGAAATTTATTTGGTTAATCAAATGACATCATTTGTTCAACAGCTGTTTACAATCAATACTTATCTTAAACTTCACGGTACATTAAATATTATTGAGATTTGGGGGTATCCACTTCCTAAAAATATTGCAAATGAGAGAGCAAATATAGCTGTAAAATTTTCGCAAGATCAATATACTTTTATGTTAGAGCAACTTTTAAAGTTGGAGCTTGAGTTAAAAAGCTCTAAAATTACCGATTCAAACAGTTATATTCAAGCTTATATAAGAAGATTTTCAGCTTCTCTTAGATAAAATCAGCCTCCAAAAGGGAATCTGCCCTTTACCTTGCTGAATAATTAAATTATTTGGCTTATTACCAAAAGGAGAAAACAAATGGCTAGAATTAGACATTATGAAACTATGTTTATAGTTAAACCAACTCTTACTGAAGAGGAAACACAAGGTCAAATCGAACTTGTAAAGAGCATCATTGAAAAGAATGGTGGAGAGATTAAAGCAACTGATAACATGGGTTCAAGAAAATTGGCTTATGAAATTCAAAAAAATAAAAGAGGGTACTACTACGTATTCTATTTTACTGCACCAACAGAATCAATTCTAGAGATTGAAAGAAATTATAGAATTAATGAAAATATCCTAAGATTTATATTTATTAAATCAGAGAGTAAAAAAGAGATTGCTCATTGGACTAAGCAAACTGAAGCGGCAGCAAAAAAAGCAGCTAAGTAGTTTACTATGTATAATAAAGTAATAATGATTGGAAACTTAACAAGAGATATTGAATTAAAATATATCCCAAGTGGTGCTGCAATTGCAAAAAGTGCGATTGCTACAAGTCATAAATACAAAACACAAACAGGTGAACAAAAAGAAGAAGTTTGCTTTTTAGATTTTGATGTATTTGGTAAACAAGCTGAGATTTTAAATCAGTATGTTAGAAAAGGTTCTAAAGTTATGCTTGAAGGTCGTCTTGTTTTAAACAGATGGACTGCTCAAGATGGTAGCAACAGAAGTAACCATACATTAAGAGTTGAGAATTTTAAATTTTTAGATTCAAAAGCTGATAGTAATAATATGCAGAATTCTGGTGGATATAATCAACCGGCATCTGGGCAACAATACAATCAAGCACCTCAACAACAATACAATCAACCTCAAGGCGGTATGCAACAAAATGCTCCTGTACAACCAGAGCATAAGATACCAGAAATAGATATAGATACGGATGAAATTCCTTTTTAGGAATTTATTCATAAAATTCAAGGATAATAAAATGGCTGAAAGAAGAAGATTCGCAAAAAAATATTGTAAATACAGTGCAATGAAATTAGACGGAATTGATTATAAAGATTTAGATCTTTTAAAGATTTCAATGAGTGAAAGAGGTAAGATTATGCCTAGAAGACTTACAGGTACTTCTAAAAGAATGCAAGAAGAAGTTGAAGTTGCTATTAAAAGAGCAAGACATATGGCACTTGTACCATATATCGTAAATACTCATAACATGGCAGAGTCAGCTTACGCTAGAAGCTAATTCTAAATCAAAATAAAAAAGGTAGGAAAATTTATTCCTACCTTTTTTTATGCTCAAAAATTTAAACTAACTGCATTTTTGTCTTTGTGCGTGGGTTAAAGCTACCGCAATTGCATCAGTTATATCCAATGGCTTTATCTCCTGCTTTAAATTTAATAATCTTTTTACCATAAAAGCTACCTGTTCTTTTGTAGATTTTCCATTTCCAGTAACCGCTTTTTTAACTTGCAAAGGTGTATATTCACTAAAATTGCCCAGCTCTTGAAGTATCTTTAAACTCATCGCTCCTCTAAATTGAGCAAGCTTTATCACTGATTTTGGATTGTGTGCAAAAAACATATCCTCAATGGCTACTTCATCTATAGTATGTTTAGAAAGAATTAAATCCAATCCCTCAACCAATTCTACAATTTGCTCTTGAAGTATCCTGCTTTTCATTTTAATCAATCCCGCTTCTATCAACTTTGGCTTCCTGTTCGTCACATCCAAAATCGCATAACCACAATTAATGGTACCGGGGTCTATTCCTAATATTTTCACTTTTTCACATCTTTCACATCAAATCTTTTCACATCTTATTTTATACTAATTTACTATCATTTTGACTTTTACTATCAAAAATATAAACCTTACATTCAAATAGTATCTAAAAATATTCATTTATTTAGAAAGTATGTCAAATTGCAATGTTTTTTTAATTTAAATAGGAATTATCGGATTTATAAAGAATGTATAAATTTACAAATTTATTATTTCTGTGACGCTAACTGTGACGCAGTTACAATATAATTTTAATTATCATAATAAAAAGGAAGATTCTAATGGACACAAATACTGAGCAAGAAGAGAATAAAAATAATACATTTAATTTAATTAAATTCTTATTTTATAAAGAAGGTAGAATTAATAGAAGAATATATTTTGCATATACTGTGTACTTTACAATATTTTCATCTTTAATTAATTTACCATTTGAATTACTAGGTATGCCCTTAGGGCAAAATTTTTCTATTTTAAATGTAATAATCTTAATACCAATATTCTATATGAGTTTAATATTAATGATTAAAAGATTACATGATTTAGATAAATCTGCTTGGTTTTTATTATTAATGATTATACCTTTTATTAACATTTGGTTAATGTATATCTTAATATTTAAAAAAGGAAATGAAGAAGTTAATAAATTTGGTAATAATCCAGAATCTACGGAACAATATCATAAATTACCATTAAGTTTTAAAATAACAATTCCTCTTTTTATTATAATAACAGCTATCAACATTATTGTATTTATTAAAATTGGTGGAGGTATGGTAGGAATTAAAATGGATCAATCACTTTCTCAAATTAAAAATACTTTACCAAAAATGATAGGTGAAAATCTAAGATTAAATAATATATGGAGAGAAAGAAGAACTTTAAATTATGAATTCCAAATAACAGATAGAAAGAAAGAAACTATTAACACAAAATATATTAATACAACAGTTAAAGAAAAAATAATTAAAACATTATGCAATAAACAATTTAGCAAAGAATTAATGTTAGATGGCGGTCAATATAAATATATTTATTATGATATGAATAATTTATTTGTTACAGATATTCTTATAACCAATAAAGAATGTATATCAAATTAATAAATATCCATAAATCTGTCAAAGAGTATTATAGTTTAAAGACTAACAAATCCTAAGAGGAGAAACAAGTGTAAAGTGCGGAAATTCTAAGCTTTTAAGTGTCGATTAGATAGACTTTAAAGATTAGAGTTTCAAGGCGTTTCAGCCACTTGTTCCTCAAGTCAAGTGTTATACAAAATGGAGAATAAATGAAATACCAAATTTATGTTAGAAAAGTAGAAGAAAAAGACCTTAGTAGAGATTGTCCTTACCCTGATTATGATGATGAAACATATGCACAAAACTTATTAAAACTTGTAGCAGAAATAAATTTAAATCATAAAGTTACAGAAGCAACAGAAAATAATAATATTATAACTATTGAATCAGAACTTAAACAAAAAGACCTTCTTAACAATTTAGAATCTATATTTAAAATGGAATCTTGTTTTATTAAAACTGTTAAAATAAAAGAAATTGTATAGCAAAACAGAGGAGGAGAAACAAGGCTACAACGGCAATAATTCAAGCTTTTAAGTGTCGCATAAAGATATTTAAAATAGCAAACTATCAAGCCGTTAAATCGCCGTGTTCCTCACTTCAGTCGTTATATGAATAGAAAAAGGTAATAAATGAGTTGGCATGTTACATCAAATGAAATTGACAAATGGAGTTCATCACACACGAGAGAGTCTCAAGAAATATTACCTCTATTAATTAAAAAATTAATAATGGCAACAGTTGAACCAAAGTATATACATATTCCATCAGGTGATAGTATATTAACCGGTGGTTGGGATGGTGTTTTAACAGTAAAAAAAGGTAATTCTTTTATACCAGATGGTAAATCTGTTTGGGAATTTGGAACAAATGTAAATATTAACAAAAAAGCAGAAGATGATTATAAAAAAAGAACTGATAATTCATCTGATAAAAATCTTTCATACATATTTGCTACAACAAAAACATGGGCTAAAAAAAATGATTTTGAAAATGAAAAAAATAAAGAATTAAAGTGGAAAGAAGTTAAAGGTATAAATTCTGATGATTTAGAACTATGGCTTACTTTAACTCCTGCTGTTCATGGATGGTTTGCAAGGATTATAGGTAAGCGACCTTTAAATAGTTTTGACATAGAACAATCTTTTGAAAACTGGTCTTCTCAAACCAATATAAATCTTAGTACAAATTTAGTATTAAAATCAAGAGAAAATGAAATAACTAGATTATTAGATTTATTAAATAAAAAACCATCTAAAATCATAATTGTATCAACAACTAAACAAGAAAGTTATGATTTTATTTTGGCATCTTTAAAAGATAAGATTCAATTTTCATCTAAAGTTATTATAGTTACAAGCCAAGAGTCTTGGGATGAATTAGTTCAAAGTGATTCTAACTTAATACTTATTTATAAAGATTTTATTCCCAATAATATTGGTACAGCAATATCTAATGGTCACTTTGTTATAGAAGCTAAAGATACAATAGGTATGCAAGATAAATCACATAAAATTGTAAAATTATTAAAAATTAAAAAAAGTCAAAAGGTCGCTACTTTAGAAGAAATGGGATTTAGTCATGATGATGCTTGGAAGATATATGATGAAACTAAAGGTTTTTTACATGCTATAATTAGACACCCTTTATTAAAACCAAATGAAAGAGTTATCCCTGATTGGGTAAATCACTATGATATAAATATCTTATCAACAATTCTATTTATTAATAGTTGGTATCGTTTAGATAAAGATGATATAAAAATTATTGAAACACTATCTGAATTATCCTATGATGAATTTGAAAAAAATCTCACTTTATTAAAAGAAGAACAAAACACACCAATAAGATTAGTTGGTAATGTATGGCAAGTAATTTCAAAAATCAATTTATGGGATTTAATTTCTCATAAAATATCTATCACACAAATTGATAAATTAAAACCTATTTTACTTGATATATTTAAAGAAATAGATCCAACTTGGAATATAACAGCTAATGAAAGATGGTTTTCATATGATAAAGAGATAAAATACTCAGGTTCTATTCGTGAAAGTATAGCTGATACATTAGTTTTAATTTCTGTTTTTGGAAAAGAGAATATGACATATTCATCAGATATAAATATCACTATTACATATTGGTTAAAAGAACTTTTTGAAACAAACTTAAATGTTGAAGCTTGGTACTCTTATGGAAGTCAAATATCTCTTTTATCAGAAGCAAGTCCAATTAGTTTTTTAACTGCTTTAGAAAAAACATTAGAGAATCAATCTACTACAAAAATACAAGAACTTTTTGAAGATGCAGGAGATATGGGAGGATGTTTTCATTGTAATTTACTTTGGGCACTAGAGAGGATATCTTGGAATCATGAATTATTACCTCGTGTTGTATTAGTATTAGCAGAGTTAAGTAAATTAGAAATTAAAAGTAATATGGGAAATCAACCTTTTAATACATTAAAAGATATTTTTTTAGGCTGGGTTAACTATAGTAGTGTAACTTATGAAAATAAAATACAAATTTTAGAGCATACTTTATTTAAAAAATATCCTGATATTACATGGAGATTATTGCTAGAACTTTTACCTGATAGTCATATGATAACATCAGGAATAGTAAGACCAAAATATCATGATTGGGATGAATTAATTGGAAAAGATGTAAGTCAGCAAGATTCATTTTTATATTATCAAAATATTAATAATTTACTTTTAGATAATATTGGTACAGATACTCAAAAGTGGTATGATATATTTAATAATATTGATAAATTTTATAAAGATAGTTATACTAAAATAATAAATACTTTTATCTCCTTAGATATAAATTTATTTGATGATAAAATTAAATTATCAATATCAACTATACTTAGGGATAAGATACATAGTCATAGGAAATTTTCTGATTCTGATTGGTCTTTACCAAAAGAATTAATTGATAAACTAGAAGTGGCTTTTGATTTTATAGAGCCTAATATTTTAATAGATAAATATTTTTATTTATTTAATATGGGAAGTATTGATATATTAAACCCTATACCTTATAAATCAGAAGATGTAAAGTCTTATAAAAAAGATGATGAATTGGTTCTGGAGTTAAGAAAGAAAGCAATTATTGAAATAATCGAAAATGATGGATTTAGTTCATTAGTACTGTTAATTCAAAAAATAGAATATGCTGGAGAGATAGGACGATTATTATATTTAACAACTGATAATAAATATCAAAATGAGATATTTGAATGGTTAAATAGTGAAGAACTTAATCTTCTAGTTTGTGCTAAAAGTTATATATCTAATATGCCTTTTGATAAATCAATATTAAATAACATAAATGACAAGCAAGTATCAGAGGTTTTATTATCACTTAGGTTTAATTCTATACTTTTTGAAATATTAAAAGAGCAAAATAAAAATATACAAAAGTTATATTGGGGAAATATAAACAATCATTATTATAGAGTTGATGATAAAGATATTTCATATATTAATTGGATTATAGAGCAATTTGTTAAATATAAACAATATATGAAAGCAGTAAGTTTTATTAGTAATTTATTTTATATGATGAAAAAACATGAATTAAATCTTGATATAAATTTACTAGCTAAAGTTTTAATAGAAATAGAACCAAATGAAGAAAAATTAGATTCTCGTTCTATTTCTGAGATTATAAAGTTTTTACAATCTTCTGATTTAGAATTTACTAAAATACAAATGTTAGAATGGAAGTATTTAAAATTAAATCAATTCAAACCTATACATTGGGAAAAAGATATTATTACTAATCCTAAAACTTTTGTTCAACTAGTGTCTTTTGCATATAAGCCAAATAAAAAAAGAGATGAAGATGAAGGATTGACAGAAGAACAAATAAGTAATAGGGCTAGTAATGCTTATTACTTATTAGACAAAATATCATTATTCTATAAATATGATGATGTTGATGAACTAAACAGTGAAAAATTAAAAGCTTGGATTTTTGAAGCTAGACAAATGTTTGATAATGTAGATAGAACAAATATAGGTGATGATAGAATTGGCAAACTTTTAGCTAAGTCTCCAATAGGAAACGATGGTATTTTCCCTTGTGAAGTAACCAGAGATGTATTAAATGAAATCTCAAATGAGACTATAGATACAGCATTTTTAATTGCAAAACAAAATTTAAGAGGTATTACCACTAGAGCTTATGATGATGGTGGCAAACAAGAATATACATTATCAGAAGTATATAGAAAAGATGCTAATAAGTTAAAATATACTCATTCAAAAGTTGCATCACTATTGATTCAACTATCAGAGAACTATGAAAAAGATGGAAAAAGACAAGATTTAACAAGTGAACTTAACTAATATAAGGAACAACATATAACAAGACCTAGCACCGAACAGGCAACCTGTCGGTGAAGTCAGTCGTTGTATCAAGATTTATAAGAAATAAATTTATATATGTCTATTTATCATCAAATGATAAGTTTGATAAATCAATTTTAAAGGTTAAAAATGAAAAGATTAATTTTTGGTATAATTATTTTAGCAATATCAATAGGATTTAGTGGGTGTACATCATTAAAAACAATAAGTACACTAGAACCTGTATATAGTGATACAGGTAAAGGTAATTATGAAAGATTTTCTTGGTGTATTGTAGATGTTTTAGAAAACCATGATAGTTTTATGATGACTGGGCTTGCATATAATGTCAAAATAAGAAACTATGAATCAAAAGCTGTTATTACAGCTGCTGCTAAAGCAGATCAGAATTTTGGTGTATTTGTAATAAATATTAATCAAATTAATGAGACTGAATTAAATATTAAATTACAAGCTACCGATTATACAACATATGAAATACAAGAAACAATTAAAGCAGTAAATAGTTGTTTCAATAATGTTAAAATTAAAAATACAAAATAAATTTAGATAAAGATACAACAAATCGTTGGAGAGAGAAACAAGTGTTCCTACGACTTAAATAGCTAATTTCCAAGCCTAAATAAAGTTGAAAGAAATTATAATTTTTAAGTTGTGAAGCCACACTTGTTTCTCAACTCAAACGTTATATCAAAGAATTAATAAATTTGCATATTTTGTGACGCAATCTGTGACATCTTTTTGTTAATATTTTAATATGACTATTTAATTTAGTCAAAATTAAAATCATGGAGGTCTCAAATGAAGAGATTTATTTTTATTGTAAGTATTTTAGGAATATTTACAAATCATAGTTTTGCAACTGATGTGTCATATGAACAAAAAGAAGCAGCAAAAAAAGTTATAACAATGTATGGTTATACATGTGATTATGTTAATAGTATGAGTCGTTTTATTATAGAAAATGGTTTTAATGTTTACTGTAATGACTTTAGTTACGGTTATGAAATAAAGAATAAAGGTGGCAAATGGTTTATAATAGTCAAATAAAAATTAAGAAATTTATTATTGGAATTGCTATTTTATTAACTTCAATAAATTTAATGGCAAGTTGTGAAGAAAGCAATGGTTATAAAATTGCTTTAAAAAATGTTATGAAGCAAAGTACAGTATATGATTATAAAGCTATGAGAACAGCTTATGGCTATGCATATACTATTTACTTTAACAGAACTACGGATGCAGACAATGCACATATGGTACTAGTAACTATGAATAAAAATTGTAAAATTTTACATGTAACTGCTCCAACTGAATCTACATTTTACCTTAAGTCAAAAATTAAATGTACAACAAAAGGTACAGTAACGGGAGACAATCACGATTTATCAGTAAAATATTGTGGTAAAAATATACAATTTAAAGCATCGAATGATGCTCTCAGTAGAAATTTTACAAAAAATGAAGTTTTAGAAATTAAAAAAATATTTAATACTGCTAAAGCAAAATATTCTACATTGTCAGATAGACAAGTATTGTATAGAACAAATGGATTAAAAATATGGGTTAGATTATATTCTTCAAGCAGATGGTTTTTAGTTTTTGATTTAGATAGTATTGCACCTTATCCAGCTAGTCCAGAAGCTAGTGTATGGATAGAAAGTAATAAATTTAAAGAATTTACAAAACTATTAAAATAATAAAAATACAAAAAGGAAGCTTAATGAAAAAGAAATTATTAATAATAGCATTAATTGCACCAATGTTATTACTAGCAGGAAATGCTAAAGATAAAGTGGAAAAGCCTAGTACTAAACTAGAAAAAGTAACTCAAGTTAAAGGTTCTATATTAGTTAAAGGATACCAGCAAATTGGTGCTACTTTATATGGTAAATATAGCCATAAATTAAAAGTTGATGTATATGAGTTTAGTAATATTAAAACTAAAACTAAAACATATGGATTAAGTATTGAGGTAGATAATAATGATAAATATAACTCTACAGCTTCTTCTTTTATTGATTATGAGGAAATAAGTTCATTAATAAAAGGACTAGAATATATAGAATCAATCACCAAAAATCCTACAAAGTTGAAAAATTACGAAGCAATTTATAAAACTAATGGTGGATTAGAAATTACCAATTTTAATTCAACTAGTGGAAATTTAGTAGCAGTTCAAGCGGGAAGATATAGTGCTAAAGCTATTTATTTAGAACTTTCTCAAGTTAAAAATTTAAAATCTACACTTAGTGAAGCATATAAGAAAATTAAATCTTTAAAGAAAAAATAGAATTATAGTTCTGTGACAGAATCTATATATTTATAATTTAAACAATAAAAGATATAACAAATCATTGGAAGAAGAACGAGTGACCCCTGCGAGTATTTAAGCCTAAATTGGCTTTGATATAATGGTTATAAAAAGAAGTCAGCAAATATATTGAGGGGTCATCGTCCTTCAATTCAGCCGTTATCATCAGAAAGGAATTTTAATCTTATGACAAAAGAAGAAGCTTTAAAAGAGCAAAATAAATTATCACTAGCAGATATAGCATTATCAATAGAAAATTACTCTCCTAATAGAGAAAATAGTAAAACAAAAAGATACTTTATTTATAAAGAAAATAAATATCCAATTATGAATGTACTAAAAGAAGCTATTTCTATATCTAACCAAAGAAATAATAAAATTAATAGTATGGGATACAACAATATTAATGCTTGTATTGAAACCTTAGAACAAAATATTTGCAACATAAAATTTATATGATAAAAATATCAAAAACACAATGGTTTAAATATATAAGTATTTTTATAATCATAGTTATTTTTAGTGGTTGTGCTAAACATTATGTTGAATTATCATATGCTGAACCGTATGGTTTTTTTAGTGGTATAATACATGGTATAATTTTTCCTTTTGCTTTAATAGGAAAAATTATATCTTGGATATTATCTATCTTTGATATACATATATTTACTAATATACAATTTGTTGGAAGACCAAATACTGGATTATGGTTTTATTATGTCGGTTATTTTTTTGGCTTATCTGCATGGGCAGAAAGTGCAAAATAAATTTTAAGCAACAATGATAACAAAACATTGGAAGAAGAACGAGTGTAATGTGCCGATAATTCAAGCTTTTAAGTTTCGCATAAAGAAATCTAAAAGACCGAATTTTAAAGCCATTTTATCCACTCGTCCTTCAATTTAGACGTTAGTCTAAGCTAAGTGATTTTGAAAAAAGATATAATGAAAGTGTTAAAAAAGTTTAAAAGATATTAGGAGTTAACATTGTCTTATAAAAAGCCAAAAAACTTTGTTAGGAAAATGATAGAATCTGGAGAATCAAAGGTTTTTATGTCTGTTCAAGATACATTGATTAGATCATATATGGCTGGTGCTATTTTAGCATTATCAGCAGTTTTTGCAATTACTGTTAGTATTACAAGTGGTTCACCATTGTTAGGAGCTATTTTGTTTCCTGTAGGATTTATAATATTATATTTAATGGGGTTTGATCTATTAACTGGCGTGTTTGTATTGATACCTCTTGCATTAATGGACAAAAGAAAAGGGGTAACATTAAAACTTCTTATGAAAAATTGGAGTTTGGTATTTTTAGGAAACTTACTAGGTTCATTAACTATTGCATTGATGATCTCTTTTGTATTTACATACGGATATCAAACAGATCCAGGCATAATAGGGAATAAAATAGCATTAATTGGAGAAAGTAGAACTATTGGATATTCTGAACATGGAATTTTTGGTTGGTTTACTATATTGATTAGAGGAATGTTATGTGGATGGATGGTTTCAATAGGAATTGTGGGTTCTGTAATGACCACGTCTGTTACAGGAAAGATTGTTGTAATGTGGATGCCAATAATGTTATTCTTTTTTATGGGATTTGAACATTCTATAGTTAATATGTTTTTATTTCCATTTTCTATAATTATGGGTGGTAACTTTACTATATCAGATTATATTTTTTGGAATGAGATACCAACTGTTTTAGGAAATTTATTAGGAGGGTTAGTATTTACAGTGTTAACATTATATTCAACTCATCATGTAAAAAAAATTAAATATAAATAGTTCTATTAGAATTATAGATGAATTGAGAGAAAGAAAAAATAAACATTTATTATTAATTAAACTCAAAAGACTAACAAAACATCATATAATAACAACATAGCAATTTAGCTATCATAAATAGCAGAGTAAGTGAATATAATATATCGGACAAAACGTAAAACGGCTAGTTTTCTTAAACAATAAAACTAGTTAGTTTCAATCCAAGTCAGATAGTTATACTAAAAATTTGAGTGGCGACTGAATCGGTGAAAGCTAGATTGAATATCATGAGGTAAAATTAAGTATAGCGTTGTTTTATAAATCAGGCAAGAGTAAAACTCTTACCCTAACGAACTCTCAAATAAATTAATATGTGAGGTTCTAAGTATGTATTCTATCGGATTAGATATTAGTAAAGCAAGTATTTCGGTTCATATCTCTATCAATTCTTTAGATTTAGAGATTGATAACACTATTACAGCTTTAAAAGCTTTATATTCAAAGTTAAAAAAGTTGTATAAAAAAGATTTAGATAAACTTACTTTTGTTTATGAGCCTACTGGTAGTTATTCATTTTTAACTAAAAAGTTTTGTGCTTCAAAAAATATAAAATCTTTTATAATAAACCCCAAACAATCAAGTAACTTTGCAAAAGCATTAGGACATAGAAGCAAGAGTGATAAAATTGATGCCATAATGTTATCTAAGGCTATTGCAATAGCTAGAGAAGGTGAGATAAGAGTACCTATAATAGATGATACGCTTGAAACTATAAAGGAGCTTATGAGTTATTATAAGTTTACTGTTAAACAAAGAGTAGCACTAAGTAATCACTATGAAGCATTAAATTGTAAAGGTGGTAATAAATATACGCTTAGAGATATAAGCAAGAGATTAAAATCATTTAAAAATAAAGAGCTTGAAGTCTTAGATAAAATAAAAGAGATTATTGAAGCAGATAATAAATTATCACTTACATATAAAAATATACAAACAATACCAGGTATTGGTAAAATTGCAGGTATTGTACTAGTGCATTTATTTATCAGTTATCCCAATGCAAATAAAAATCAAATAGTATCATTAACTGGGTTAGACCCAATTATAAAAGACTCAGGAACATCCGTTAAATCCAAACCAAGAATATCTAAAGCTGGTATAAAACTATATAGAGGAAGTTTGTTTATGGCTACTATGGTAGCAATAAAATATAATGAACAAATGAAATATTTTTATAATAGATTAAAAAATAATGGTAAACATTCAACAGTAGCACAGATAGCAGTAATGAGAAAATTAATAGTAATCGCACATTCACTTTATAAAAATAATTGTATTTATGATGCTGAAACTTATGAAAAAGCTTGTGGTAAATATATAGATAAAAGTGATAATAATGACTTGGTTGCTTAAAATATAAATTAATTTATATTTAGTTGGTTATAATTAAGAAATTAAGTAGATTTTAAGGTGGCGACTTGGAAGGAGAACGGGTGACCCTTGCGAGTATTTAAGCCTAAATTAGCTTTAATATAGTGGTTATAAAAAGAAATCAGCAAATATATTGAGGGGTCATCGTCCTTCAATTTAGACGTTATAAATCACCAAGTTTGCAATATAGTAATTCTTTCTGAAATTCACGCTTTTACAAAGATTTTTAAAATAAAAGGATTTCACAATTATAGTTTGAGGGAAACAATCTTAATTTAAGAACTCATCAAAAACACCTAAGGAATACACCTAATGAATAGAACAACGAACGATTCGAAAAAACTGTTAGCACTCAATAAACCTAAGGGTTATATGGTCACCCGATCTGACGAACTTGGGCGAAAAACAGTTTATAATCTTTTGCCCGATTGGGTTTTTCATGACGGATGGATGCCCATCGGACGCCTTGATCTAGAATCTAAGGGGCTTCTATTATTCACAACCAATGGCAAAATCGGTAACGCGTTAACCAAACCTGGGAATTGCATTAAGGTATACGAAATCTGGGTTAGGGGTCATGTAACAGACGAACATATTGCAGCGGCTAAGAAGGGAGTGGAAAGCAAACATGGTCTACTGAAAGCTATTGTCGTCGAAAAAATAGGCGTTGGTGGCGCGAAAACAAAACTCAAAATAGTAATTGATGAGGGAAAGAATCGTCATATCCGACGACTTTTTGGGGCGCTGAAAGACCCAAAGTTTGGGACGCCATTAAAGGTCTTAGACTTAAAACGAATCAGCATTGGCAGTTTTAAACTCAACATCGAAATCGGTAAATGGCGTTACCTTTCATTGGAGGAAGAGAGAATGCTAATTAAAAATCTTGATTAACACGATATGCACCCAATTTTTTAATTAAGTCTATTTTGTTGGTAATTTATAATGTTTCCATGCAGGATAACCATCACGATAAAAGTAAATATTTTTATATCCTAAAGGTGCCATTTTAACTATTGCTTCTTCCGAAAGAGAACATCCTATCCCATTACAATAAATAACCACTGGTATATTTTTTGTAGATAGAATCATTTTTAGTCCATTAGCATTGAAGTCTCCAACATAGTAGTTAAATGCACCTTTAATTTTACCTTGTTTTTGTACCATCCAAGATGGACGCACATCAATAAACATTACTTTTTTATTATACAACTCATAAGCTTGTTTAGTATCAATAGTAGTTGATCCTTTTATATTTAGTGGTGCTTTGTATCCTCCCCAAAGACTACTAACAATTAGTATGAAACTAAATATTATTTTATTCATTATTACCCCTTAATTAAATTGATTATAAATTTCTAAATCATATCAAAAACTTTCTAAAATCATACTATCACAGAAGACAGCAGTATAATTTGTTGAAAATATGTATCATTTCTGTGACGCAAACTGTGACATAGCTATAATACAATTTTAAATATCGTTAAAAACTTTTACTAAGTTTGCAAACTATATGCAAATTAATAAAAAGAAAATATTTAAAGCGATTACCGCCTTTACTTAGTTTTATTTTAATATAGTTTGTTTCTTTACAGCCAATCTATCATATAAATTTTGTATATTTAGATAATCATCATGAAATGAGATATCTATAAAATATTTATCAATATTAAATATACTCAGAGCCTCTTCTAATTTCTCTTGTGTGAAAATATCACATAAAGATTGATAATAATCATCAAAATTTAAGTCATCTATTTGTATATGACAAAGTTGAGCTAGTATATATGATGTGTTTTTTGAAGATAATTCAAAGTAGCCTACTGCACTTTCTAAGTCACCTTGCATTAGATATATTTGTGCTTTAAAATCTCCTAATGTAAAATTATCTTTAAATAGTACACCTATATATTTCTCACAATCCAAATCATCTGCTTGATACTCAACACTTTGGATTATATCTTCTAAATCAATACTTTTAAAATTCAAAATATTTTGGCGTATCTCTTTTCCTCTATTTGCATTGTTGTAAACCAAATCATCAATAGGATAAATCTCTGAGATACTAGGTATAATAATTTGACAAGAATAAAACCCTATATAATCATACTCCCTTAAATATATATCTTTATTCATCGCTTTTGTTATATCAAATAAGAATTTATATTCATCATCACTGTTTTTTCCATCATATTTCCAAGGACTAAAGCTAAAAGAACTATTTTTATTTAGAAAAGAAAAATTCATTTTACCATCTGAATTTATAAAATGCGATTCTATATTGAAACTATCATTTATTATGCTCTCATTAAAGCTTGGTTTTTCAAAAGAGTTCAAGTCTTCCACTGATCTACCTTGCATAAGTTCTGTCAGAGTTCGCTCCAAGCAAACTTCTAAAATAGGATGACAACCAAAAGATACAAATAAACTATTTTCTTTTGAATCTATTAATGATATGGCAACTACAGGAAACTCTCCATCTAAAGATGCATCTAATACTTGTATATTAAAGCCTTTTTCTTCCAAAGATTGAATATCTTCATATAGTTTAGGAAATGACTTTACAATATCAAGAGGTATTTTAGGTAAAGAATAGCCTTCTTTAATTATTTTTATTTTTACATACCTTTCAAATATTTCACTTAGTGCTTGCACTTTAGTTTCATTTGGTGTATTTCCAGTTGCAAGTCCATTGCTTACATATAGGTTGTGTATGATATTTGCTGGGAAATATACTTCTTTGTTGTTTGATTGATTTATAAAAGGTAAGCATATTATCTTTTCTTGCTCATCACTATTAAAATCTAAAAAATCCTCTAACTCTAATTCATCGTTTGGATTGTAAAATTTATTTAATTCATCATTTAAGAAATCATTTACATCTGTAAAACTTTTTTGATCTGGATAAAACTTTTTATTTTGCATATAAAATTCTATGAAAAAGTTATTTGTTTGAATTCTCTCTATATATTCACCTAAAGCACTTGCTGTACAAGATAGTTCATTTATCCCTTTTCCATTTGTATATATATGATTTGGAGCATCAAGCGATTTTAGATTTACAGAATAGCAATTTGTCAAAGGGTGTAGTTGTTTACCTAAAGTTATATCTGAAGATATACTTTTTAAAGCATTAGTCATCTTTTCAATTGACTCTTCGGCTGTTGCATTTTTTGATAATATATTCATATTCTAAGCTCTCTTTGTACCTAATATTTTTAAAAATTATATCTAAAGTTAAATTATATTTTCAAAAAGTATAATTTTCACTTAAGTTACATTGGTTATATTATAGAAGCTTTAATTTAAAAGCAAACTAACAAAAGGATAAATTATTTTAAGTGAACTAAAAAGCACAAATTGGGAAGAAGTAGATTGGCAGAGTGAATTATCAAAAAATATTAACTCTATAGATAAATTAAAAGAGTATATAAACTTAACTAGTGATGATGAAAAAAAATTAAGAGAGGTGGTTGATAATCATCCTATGAATATTCCTCGTTATTATTTAAGTTTAATAGATGAGAAAAATTTTCAAAATGACCCCATTAAAAAACTTGCCCTTCCAGATGAAGATGAACTTGTAATTGCAGGTTCAATGGGTGAAACTACAACAGATCCTTATGGGGATGATAAGCATAATAAAGGTAATGGAATACTACACAAATATCCATATTCAGCTTTGATTGTAGCAACTGATTATTGCTCTATGTATTGTAGGCATTGTTTTAGAAAAGCAATAGTAGGACTTCCAAATGATAAGACCGTAGAAAACTTTAAAAATGCTGCAAAATATATCAAAGAACACAAAGAGATCACAAATGTAATTATTTCAGGTGGTGACCCACTGCTTATAAGTACCAGTAGACTTATTGCAATGTTAGAAGAGTTAAAAGATATTGAACATATTAACTATGTAAGAATTGGTACTAGAACCCCTGTAGTTTATCCTATGAGATTTTTTGATGAAGAGTTGTTGAATTACTTCAAAGAGTTTAATAAAGTTAAAACTTTATATATTCCTACTCATTTTAACCATATAAATGAAATAACACCCATGGCAACAAAAGCAATATTAAAAATAAGAGAAGCAGGAGTAACGGTTAATAATCAAGCTGTACTTTTAAAAGGCGTAAATGATAGTGCCCAGGATATTGAAAACTTGATGAATGGATTAGTTAAGATTGGTGTAAATCCATATTATTTATATCAATGTATGCCGGTAAGTCGTGTAAGAAATCATTTTCAAGTACCACTAAAAGATGGAATTGATATGGTAGATGATGCAAAAACTAGACTTGATGGTTATGCTAAAAGATTTAAATTTATAATGGGACACGATATTGGAAAAATTGAGATAATCGGAAGAATAGATGATAAGCTTATCTTAAAACATATCCACTCAAGACCAGAATTTCCAAAAGATGCAAGTAAATGTATGATAATGAAATTAGATGATAAGGCTGGATGGCTAGATGATATGCAAGAGATAAAGTTTTAGGATATAACAAATCAAATGAAAACTATTGGACTTTTGGGTGGGACTAGTTGGCCGTCTACAATTGAATATTATAAAATTTTAAATAAAATGGCACAAAATCATTTTGGTGGACATCATAGTGCTAAGTTGATATTATTCAATATTGATTATCATGAGATAAAACAACATTACAATGATGGTTGGGATAAAATACCAAGTTTATTAAAAAAAGAGCTACAAAAGTTAAATGATTTGAAACCTGACTGTATTCTTATTTGTAATAATACACTACACAAAGCATACGACATAATAGAAAATGAAATTAATTTAGATATGCCATTGTTTCATATGTTAAAAATAACAGCCCAAACTGCTAAAGATAAAACTTTAAATAAATTATTGTTATTAGGTACAAAGTTTACTATGGAAGATGATTTTTTTAAAGCTCATCTTGAAAAACAAGATTTAGAAGTTATCGTTCCAAATTTAAAAGAAAGAGATGAAATACAACTGTTTCAATCAAAACTGTCAAAAGGGATTATTGAAGATTCGGCCAAAGAATATTTTATAAACTTATTAAAAAAATATAATGAAGTTGATGCAGTGGTGCTTGGATGTACGGAGTTGCCATTAGTGATAAATCAAAAGGACATTAAGCAGTATATTTTAAATCCATTAGAGTTACAGTGTAAAGAATCATTTGAATATGCAATAAATGGCAAAATATAATAAAACATAGAAAGAGATGAGGAACATTACTTGAATAATGTATCAAAGGTATGATTGAAAAAGTCCAGTACTAACGATTTATATAAAAACAATGAATTTAGTGATAAACTATTAAGGTAAGTAAAATAAGTATATAAATTGATTTAAACTTGAAAGAAAAGCATGACAAACGCAGAAGTAATAAAAAATATATTTAAACAAAAAAGTCTCAAATTTACTCTATTAATGACTTTATTCTTTACGATTATATTGTCATTAATATCTACAAAATATATCATACCATCGTTTGAAGAACAGATTATGTTGAATATTATAGATGAATCAAAAAGAGTTTCAAATCACTTGATATCCGTTTATAATGAAGATAAAGATTTTTCCCATATGAAAAGAATGAAAGAGGATTTGAATATAGAAAAAATCAAATTTTTTGATAAAAAAGGTTTGATACTTTACTCTACAAGTAAGAAAGATATAGGAAAAATAAATACAAATGATTATTATCATAATATTGTAGCACAGGGTAAAGTATTTTATAAGATAGTAAAAAAAGGAAAAAAGACATTAGAGGGACGCCAAATTGATGTAGATGTGGCTGAAGTTTATATACCTATTGTAAAAAATGGTAAATTTATATATGCTTTTGAAGTTTATTATGATATTAACTCAAAAGTTAAAAGTTTTGACAAGTTAATTTTAAAAATAGAAATTATACATTATTTTATAGTATTTTTAATATTGATAATAGTTTTTATAATACTTTTTAGTGCAAGTAAATTGAATATTCAAGAAAAAGCAACGCAAAAACAACTTTTCAAATCAGAAAAGATGGCTTCAATGGGAGAGATGCTGGGAAATATTGCTCATCAATGGCGTCAGCCGTTATCTGTAATATCAACTGGAGCTACGGGTATGCAACTACAAAAAGAGCATGGTGTTTTAGATGATGAAACATTTAATAAAACTTGTGAAGGAATAAATAGAAATGCACAATATCTGTCAAAAACAATAGATGATTTTAAAAATTATATAAAAGGTGACAGGATACAGGTATCATTTGATTTAAAAAAGAAAATAGGCAGTTTTATTAATCTAGTAGAATCTTCTATAAAAAAGAATAGTATAAATGTAATCTTAAATTTACAAGATGATATAAAAATAAAGGGTTATCCTAGTGAATTAATACAGTGTTTTATAAATATATTTAATAATGCAGAAGATGTTTTAGCAGAGTTAAATAAAGAAGACAGATATCTTTTTATTTCAACTTTTGATAAAAAGGATAAAGTAATTATTAAAATAAAAGACAGTGGCGGCGGGATACCAAATGAAGTAATGCAAAGGATTTTTGAGCCATATTTTACAACCAAACATCAATCACAAGGAACCGGATTGGGCTTGCATATGACTTATACTTTAATAGTTAAGGGTATGGGTGGAAATATTGGGGTTAAGAATGTAAGTTATAAGTATAATGGTAAGAAATATACAGGTGCTGAGTTTATAATTAGCATTCCCGTGCAAGTTTAAATAATCAAGCTAAGAATAGAAATTAATTATTATGAAAATTATCTTACTGCTTTTACTCTTTTTTTCCAATCTGTTTTCTCTAGTAGATATAACACTTTCACATAAAAATATAAAACCAGGTTCTACTTTTGCTGTTATTTTACAAAGTGATAAAAAGCTCATCCAAGCACCAAATGTAATCTTTAAAAATAAAACTTATCAAATGTTTACTATATTAGGCAGTATCAAAAAATATGAAGTTTTCTTACCTGTGGATTATCATGCAAAACAACAAAAAGAAAATGTGCAAGTTAGATATATAGAAAATAAAAAGATTATCAAAAAAAATATTTCTATTAAAATAGTTGATGGCAAATATAAACAAAATGAGATTATAAAAGTAGCTAAAGGAAAAGTTACTTTATCTTCAAAAAACAAAGATAGAACAAAAAAAGAATATGCAGCAGTTTATAAAAATGTATATTCTTATATAAATCCAAAAGACTATATAGGAAAATCTGCTTTTATTTTACCTATGAAGAGTAAGGTTACAAGTGATTTTGGAAATGCCAGAATTTATAACGGCAAAACAAAAAGCTATCATAGCGGTACAGATTTCAGGGCAAAAGTAGGCACTATGATTTACAGTGCAAATGATGGTAAAGTTGCTTTAGTTATGGATAGATTTTATCTTGGAAAAGTTGTTTATGTTGATCATGGACGGGGTGCATATACTTATTATTGCCATATGGATAGTTTTAAAGTAAAAGATGGTCAGGTGGTAAAAAAGGGTGATATTCTTGGAACTTCTGGAAAAACAGGCAGAATAACGGGACCACATTTACATTATGCTTTAAGATTATACAACACTACGGTTGATCCTTTGCAGTATGCATCTTTACACAATAAAATTATCAAAATATACCATTAATAAGAGTATTACGGAAATTTTGCTATTATAATGTCTTATTAGATATAAGGTAATAAATAGATGAAAATAAATTTTAAAGAATTAGCGAATAAATATCAAACACCATATTATGTGTATGATTTTGATGATATTACAAAACAATACAATGAACTAAAAGATGCTTTTAAAGCAAGGAAATCTTTAATATCTTATGCAGTTAAAGCAAACTCAAATTTAAGTGTGGTACAACATTTAGCAAAGCAAGGTGCGGGTGCTGATTGTGTAAGTATAGGTGAAGTAAAAAGAGCTTTAAAAGTGGGTGTTCCAAAATATAAAATCATTTTTTCCGGTGTTGGAAAAACTGATGATGAGATAAGACAAGCCTTGGAATTTGATATTTTGATGATAAATGTTGAAAGTGAAGCGGAACTTAGAAGAGTTGCACTTATGGCAAAAGAGCTCAACAAAGAAGCCAGAATAAGTATAAGAGTTAACCCGAATGTTGATCCAAAAACACATCCGTATATCTCAACAGGACTTCATGAAAATAAGTTTGGTGTAGATTTGGATACGGCAAAAAGAATGTATATCTTCGCTAAGAAAAGTGAAAATTTAGACCCTGTTGGTATCCATTGTCATATTGGCAGCCAGCTTACTGAACTTGAACCAATTAAAGAAGCGGTAAATATAATAGCAGATTTAGTTAGAAATTTAAAATCAGCATTAAAAATTGAATTAAAATTCTTTGATGTTGGCGGTGGATTAGGTATCGTTTATGATAATGAAACTTTAATAGATACATACAAATATGCACAAACTGTTTTAGATAGTTTATTTGGACTTGATATTACTGTTGTATGTGAACCGGGAAGATTTATAGTTGGGAACAGTGGAACTTTTGTAACTAAAGTTTTATATGAAAAAGTAAATGGTGATAAAAGATTTGTAATAGTTGACGGGGCTATGAATGATTTACTTAGACCGGCACTTTATGATGCATATCATAAAATTGAAGTATTAGATAAAAGTGATGATAAAAGTGAGTGTAATGTTGTAGGTCCAGTATGTGAAAGCGGTGACTTTTTTGCCAAGAATATTGAGTTACCTAAAACTGAACATAATGACCTAATATCTATTGCAAGTGCAGGAGCATATGGTTTTACAATGGCAAGTAATTATAATACAAGAGGTAAAGTTGCAGAGATTGCAGTTGAAAATGGACAAGACAGACTAATAAGAAAAAGAGAAACTTTTGAAGATTTAATTGCACTTGAAGAAGAATATTTACAATAAATATATTTTACAGCTATGCTACAAAGGATAAAATAATGAACGAAGAGATAGAGTTAAAAAAACTAAGAGATACTTTGGACAATATTGATGATGAGGTTTTAAAGCTTTTAAATAAAAGAATGGAAACTGTTCATAAAGTTGGAGAGGTAAAAGCTGCAAGTGGTGGTGCAATTTACAGACCTGAACGAGAAAAGGCTATTATAGACAGACTTGAATCGTTATCAAAAAAATCTAATGGAAGTTTAAATAAAAATGCTATCGAGGCTTTATTTTTAGAAATCTTTGCTATCTCCAGAAATCTTGAATTACCGGAAAATATTGCATATCTAGGACCTGAAGGCAGTTTTACACATCAAGCTGCGGAGAGTCGTTTTGGTGCTATGAGTGCATATTTATCAATTGGTTCAATTGCAGGAGTCTTTAGAGAAGTTGCTAATGGTAAGGCAAAGTTTGGAGTGGTTCCGATTGAAAATAGCAGTAATGGAATAGTAAGTGATACAATTACATGTTTCAATGACTATAAGCTTAAAATTATAGCAGAAGTTATAGTTGATATCCATCATACTTTAGCATCAACGGTTGATAATGTTAAAGATATTAAGCGAATATATTCAAAAGATATTGCATTTGACCAATGTCATAAATTTTTAGAAGATTTAGGACTTGATGAGATAGAATTAATACCGGTTGAGAGTACTGCAAAAGCAGCAAAATTATCAGTAAAAGAGCCAAACAGTGCTGCGATTTGTTCACATGTAGGTGCAAAGATGTATAAGCTTCCAATTTTATTTGAAAATATTGAGGATAAAGGTAATAATCGTACAAGATTTTTAATCATTTCAAATTTTGAAAATGGACAGAGCGGAGATGATAAAACATCTATTTTAGTACAACTATCAAATACAGCCGGTGCATTGGTTGGATTTTTAAATGATTTTGATAAAGCAAAAATTAACTTAACAAAAATAAAATCACATATTGTAGAGGGAATTTCTACATTTTTTATAGAATTTAATGCACATAAAGATGACGATAAAGTAAATAATATATTTAAAAAATATGCAAAAGAGATAAAATTCTTGGGAAGTTATGTAAGGGAATCAGATGACATTTAATAAAGTTTTAGATGATGTAAAAACATATGAAGCTGGAAAGCCAATTGAATTAGTTGTAAGAGAATATGGTGTAAAACCAGAAGATATTATAAAATTAGCATCAAATGAAAATCCTTATGGGACTAGCCCCAAAGTTGTAAAAAAGCTGAAAGATGTTGCTAAAAGTGCATTTGTATATCCCGATGATAGTATGTATGAATTAAAAGAGGCTTTAGCAGCTAAATTTAAAGTAGATGAAGCAAATGTAATTATAGGTGCCGGAAGTGATCAGGTAATTGAGTTTTGTGTACATGCAAAATGTGATTCAAACAGTAAAATACTAATGGCAAAAACAACTTTTGCCATGTATGAAATTTATGGAAAGCAAACAGGTGCAACTATTTTAAAAACACCAAGCGATGAGCATAATTTAGATGAGTTTAGAGAAATTTATAAAAGTCAAGGTGCTGATATAATTTTTCTTTGCTTGCCGAATAATCCTTTGGGAGAATGTCTTGATGCTAAAAATGTATATGAATTTTTAGATGAGGTAGATGAAAATACTTTGGTGGTGCTTGACGGTGCTTATCAAGAGTTTGCTTCTTACAAAGACGGTGCTAAAGCAATCAGTCCAAGTGATGTAATTGTAAAATATCCAAATGTGATTTATCTTGGAACTTTTTCTAAAGCTTATGCGTTAGGTGGTATGAGAGTTGGATATGGAATCGCACAAAATGATATTATAAAAAATCTTTATAAGTTAAGACCGCCTTTTAATATTACAACACCAACACTTGCCGGGGCAATTGAAGCACTTAAAGATGAAGAGTTTGTAAATGATTGTATTGTTAAAAATTTTGAACAAATGAAAAGATATGAACAGTATGCAGATTCTAAAGGTTTTACATATATCCCTAGTTATACTAATTTTATCACTATATATTTAGATGGATATATTTCAAAAGAGGTAGCTCAAAATTTATTAGAGCGTGGTGTTATTGTAAGAGATATGACTGGATATGGATTTAATGCTATTAGAATTACAATAGGAACACAGGAACAAAACAGTAAAGTATTTAAGATATTGGATTTAGTTTTATAGATGAATAAAATTTATTATAGTTATGAAGAGTGTTTGAAAGATTGTAAGGTATTATTACCACAATTAAAAAACTATAATCCAGATGCACTGGTTGCAGTTGCTCGTGGTGGATTAACTATTGGGCATTTATTGGCTCAAGGACTGGATACAAATAATTTATTTACTATAAATTCAGTGCATTATAATGATACGAAAAAACTTGATAGTTTTAAAATAACAAATATTCCAGATTTAGAAAATTGTAAAAAAGTTATTTTAGTAGATGATATAGTAGATAGTGGTGAAACTATAATGGAAATTAAAAAAATATTAGAAAAAAAATATTTATATTGTGAATTTAAGATTGCAACAATATTTCATAAAAAGAGTGCATTAATTAACCCAGATTTTACAGTTAAAGAGGCAACTAAATGGATAGATTTTTTTTGGGAAGTGGATTTAAAATAGATGAATATAAAAAATAAAAATATAAAAGAATTAGAAGAGTTAGCGTCAGCTATTAGGGATAGAATAATAGAAGTGGTATCCAAAAATGGTGGACATTTCAGTTCAACTTTGGGTGCTGTTGAACTTACAATTGGTATGCATAAAGTATTTGATGTCAATCATGACCCTTTTATTTTTGATGTATCGCATCAATCATATCCTCATAAACTTTTAACCGGTCGTTGGGAAGAGTTTGAAACTTTACGGCAGTTTGGTGGATTGAGTGGATTTACCAAACCAAAAGAATCAGAGTTTGATTATTTTGTTGCAGGGCATAGCTCTACTTCTATATCACTTGCAGTTGGAGCAGCTAAAGCTATCGCACTAAAAGGAGAAAAAAGAGTTCCTGTAGTTATGATTGGTGATGGTTCTATGACTTCAGGTATGATTTATGAAGCTTTAAATGAACTGGGAGATTTAAAATTACCTGTAGTGATAATTTTAAATGACAATGAGATGAGTATTGCTAAACCAATAGGGGCTATGAGTAAACATCTTAGTAAACTTCTTGCAGGTAAATTTTACCAGGGATTTAGAGATAAGGTTGATTATATTGTTAGAAATTATATGCCGGAAGGGACTGATTATATAGCTAAGAGGATTGAAGAGAGTATGAAGTTAATTACTCCTGGTATTATTTTTGAAGAGATGGGGATAGATTATATTGGACCTATTGACGGACATGATATTGATGAGGTAATTGATACTTTAGAATTGGCAAAGAATTTAGGAAAACCTGTAATTGTTCATTCAAAAACGACTAAAGGTAAAGGTTACGAGATAGCGGAAGGTCATCATGAACATTGGCATGGCGTTGGAGCTTTTGATATTGAAACCGGTGAATTTGAGAAAAAATCCGGCGGGGCAAAATCTGCAACAGCTGTTTATAGTGATGCTCTATTAGCACTTGCCAGAAAAAAGAAAAGTGTAGTTGGTGTTACTGCTGCAATGCCAAGTGGAACTGGTATGGATAAACTAATTGAGGAATTTCCAAATAGATTTTGGGATGTTGCAATTGCAGAACAACATGCAGTTACTTCTATGGCTGCTATGGCAAAAGAGGGATTTAACCCTTTTGTAACTATATACTCTACTTTTTTACAAAGAGGTTTTGACCAAATAGTTCACGATGTTTGTTTGATGAATTTACCTGTCACTTTTGCAATTGACAGAGCAGGGATTGTTGGGGCAGATGGGGAAACTCATCATGGAACTTTTGATATTAGTTATCTAAGATTTATCCCTAATATGACTTTATTGGCTCCAAGAGATACAAAAACTTTAGAGTTTGCTGTTGAATTTGGATATGAATTACCGAGCCCTTGTGCCATTAGATACCCAAGAGGTGCATTTGAAGAATTGGATTTTGAATCAACCAAGTTTGAATTGGGGAAAGCAGAAGTTTTAAAAGAAGGTTCAAGTAATAAAGTATTTATAGGATACGGAGCAGGGGTAAGTCGAGCTGTTGCAACTGCTAAACTGTATAAATCAAATTGTCAAGACAATGTGTGCGATGAAGATATTACAATAGTAGATTTGCGATTTGTAAAGCCTTTGGACAAAGAACTTTTAAAAGAGTTGGCAATTAGTAAAAAAGAATGGTATATTTTTAGTGATAGTCAAAAAGAGGGTGGTGTTGCAAGTGCTATTCTAGAATTTATCAGTGATGAAAAACTGAATGTACAAATAACTTCATTTGAATATGAAGATGAATTTATTCAACATGGAGATACTAAATTACTTGAAGAAAGTTTAAAGATTTTACCTAGTCAATTAGCTCAAAAAATATAAAAATTTATATTTTATTTTAAATTTGATACAATAGGTAATAATCATACGGAGGGGTGTTATGAGTGATGATACAAACTTTTTTAATAACACTAATGGAGAATTTAAAACAATTTATCTTATTTTAAAAGAGGTACTGCTATCTGAAAAAATAAATAAATTATTTCAAGATTTTTCTAGCCTCGTAGATGTATCTATCACAATAATTGACCTGCAGGGGAATGTACTAACATCATCAAATTGGCAAAGGATTTGTACGGATTTTCACAGGGTGAATGATACAACATGTAAAAGATGTATTGACAGTGATACTGAACTTGCAAATAATTTGGAGAATGGAAAAGATTTTACAATATACCAGTGTAAAAATGGATTGATTAATTGTGCATCACCAATCATAATTAAAGGTCATCATATAGCGAACCTTTTTATAGGACAATTTTTGATTAAAAAACCAGATTTGTCTTTTTTCCAAGCACAGGCAAAAGAGTTTGATTTTGATGAAGTTAAATATATGGAAGCTCTTAAAAAAGTACCTGTAGTTAGTGAAGAGAAATCAAAAAGAATATTAAGTTATCTATCGGGATTTGCTCAGCTTGTAGCGGCTATGAGTTTTGAAAAGTATATGTCTGAAGAAAAAGATAAAATAGTTGCCAAAAAAAATGAAGAATTAATATACTTAAATAATAATCTTGAAAATAAAGTAGAAGAAAAAGTTAAACAAATTGGTGAAGAATGTGAACTGAAAGAACTTTATTTTAACAGTGTAAATACCCTGATAGTTGCGTTAGATACAAACGGTATCATAACAATGATTAATAAAGCAGGGTGTGATATACTTGGATTTAAATATGGTGAGATAGTTGGTAAAAGCTGGTTTGAAATTGGAGTTTTGCCGGAAGATATTGTAGATGATGTAAAAGCATATTTTTCTAAAATAATATTGGGTGAATTAAAGTTGGGTGAAGAAAGTTATGAAAATGAACTTAAATCTAAAGATGGTAAAAAAAATATTTTTTCTTGGTCTAATTCACTTCTAAAAAGAGATGGGAAAATTATAGGTGTTTTAAGTTCTGGAATTAATATTACAACAGAAAAAAGGCAAGAGCAAGTTATATTAGAACAGTCAAGAATGGTAGCAATGGGGGAAATGATAGGAAATATTGCTCATCAATGGAGACAGCCTTTAAGTGTAATATCTACAGCTGCCACAGGTATGCAAGTGCAAAAAGAATATGGTCTTCTTACTGATAAACTTTTTAATGAATCTTGTGAGGCTATAAATAAACATGCACAATATCTGTCAAAAACAATAGATGATTTTACAAACTTTATTAAAGGTGATTTAAAAGCAGTTAAGTTTAATTTGAAGAATGATAGTGACAGCTTTTTAAAATTGGTTGATGCAACAATAAAAAATCATCATATAAATGTAGTTTTAGAACTTCAAGAACATATAAATATCAAAGGATATCCTAACCATTTGATACAATGTTTTATAAATATCTTTAATAATGCGAAAGATGCATTAGTAGAAAATAATAGTGAAGATGACAGATATATTTTTATTACGCAACAAATTGTTGATAATAATGTGATTATAAAATTTAAAGATAATGCAGGTGGAATTCCAGATGATGTATTACCTAGAATATTTGAACCATACTTCACAACTAAACACAAAAGTCAAGGTACGGGACTCGGACTTCATATGACATATAGATTGATAGTTAATGGGATGAAAGGTGCTATTAAAGCTGAAAATGTAAGTTTTGAATATAATGGTAAAGAATATACCGGAGCTGAATTCATCATTACACTCCCAATATCTTAATAGTACCGCTATTAATCTTCTAAACCATAAAACCAATAATCTACTTCTCTAGTTATAGAGTTTTGCTTTCTTCTGTCAAAATGGTCAGTTAAATCAAAATCTTTTTTTCCATAACCATCTTTATACTCTTGAATAAAATCAGTATATACTTTTTCTTTCATTGCTGTGATTTTGAAACTAACTATATTATAAATCTTATTGTTAATTTCAAATTTTTTACTATCTTCAAGAGTTAGATTTATACCAGTATATCGCTCACCTTCTTCTAAAGTAAGATTCATCTCAATATTTGCTCTCATTGTTGCAAACATATGTATAAATTGTTCTATTGGCATATCAAGTTTTTCTACTATTATCGCACTATTGTTATCATATCCCCATCCACCTGATATATCTAACTTTAAATCAAATACCTCTTTAATAACCTTTTGAATACTATCCACTGGCTCAATTTGTTTAAATTCTATATTAGTCATTTTTTATACCATACTTTTAATTTTTTATAAATTATAACTAAAGAACTTTTAAAAGAGTCGGCAATTAGCTTATAAGATATAAATATTATCGTTTTATTTTATAGTCCAAAAATAATAACTTTTGCAAAGATTCCTCTGTTATCTTGTAAAAGTTTAGGAATATTTTTTCCGCTTTTGCCAAGCTTTTGCACAAAGTACATTTTTTATTTATCTCTAAAATGACATCGCTAATTAGGATATTTTTACATAATTATTTATAATTTATATAAATATTATTTCCTTTAGTTAATTTACAATTATCACTTGATACGATTAATGCTGATATTTGTATCTTTTTAGCATAAATTTTTTTATAATTTTATTAATTAGAGTTATAAGAATAAATTAAATCTATTAAAAGAATATTATATGAAAAACTTATAGTTATTTTATGAGATACATAAGAAAAAATAATGATATTTTAAGTATGACTTAAGTTCGGCAAATGTACAATTAAAACAGCTTATAAAACAATTGTGAGGTTTAAACATGAAAAAAGTTATATTTTCTATGCTCTTATCGGGTGTTGCTTTAATTGCATCTAATAGTGCATCAGTATATAAAAGTGGTTTATTATTGCCAGCAAATGGCAAAGTGATTTATGAAAGACAATGTGCAACTTGTCATGGAGATAACGGTAAACAGACCAGCTATAAAGGGTCTGCAAGAGTTACATATTCTAAAATTACTGGTATGGATACAGATAAATTAGCAAAGGAACTGAAAGATTACAGAGGTGGAATTAAAAGTAAAAATTATCAACCTCTTAACAAATATGGTTATGGTGCTATGATGAGAAGTGTAACAACTGATCTTTCTTGGGATGAAATTGACGCCGTTGCTAAATATGTTAATAGTTTAAAATAAGTAAGTATAAAAGGATAATTATGGATAATAAATATATTGATAATATGTTAGTGCAGATGGATAAAGATTTATCTTCAAAGGGGATGAGCAGAAGAGATGCTATGAAATTAGCAGGTGTTTCTGCAACTCTTTTAATGGGTGGTGCTACTAATGCTTCAGCTTCAACTGAAGCTACAACTACTTCTAAGGCTAAAGGAAAAATAGTAATTGTAGGTGGCGGCCTTGCTGGTATGTCAACTGCTGCTAGATTAACTCTAAACTTGAAAAATCCTGATATTACAGTTATAGAGCCAGAAAAATTATCTGTGTCTTATCAGCCAGGACAAACGCTGATTGGTGCTGGTATATGGGATGAGGATGATATAGCTTATAATAGAGATGATTTTGTGCCCGACGGTGTAAAACTTATCGAAGATAGAGCAATAGCTTTTGATCCTATGAACAATAAGCTGACAACAGCTAAAGGTCAAGTTATTTCTTATGACTATTTAATTGTTGCTACTGGTTTACAACTTAATTTTGAAGCTATTAAAGGTTTAGAATCAGCAGGTCGTGCTTATTCATCTGGTGATAATTCAAAACTTCTTAAGGCTTTGGGTGACAATGGTATATGTTCTATATATACTGCCCAAGGTGCTACTAAAACTTGGGAGCAGATGCAAAAGTATATAGCTCAAGCAAAAAGTGGTAAAAAAACTAAATTTATTTTTACTGATACAAATACACCAATTAAATGTGGTGGAGCGCCAAAGAAAATTATGTATCTTACTAACTCTAGACTAAAAGAAGAGGGTGCAAGAAAAAATGCCCAGCTTGTATTTTATCCAAATGGTGGAAAAATGTTTGGTGTTCCCGAGTATCATGATGCTATAGTAGAACAGTTTAAAAGAGAAGGCTTTGAATGGCATTATAGACATAATCTAGTCGAAGTAGATGTTGAAAATAAAATTGCTGTTTTTGATTCTAAATGGCAAGAAAAAGGTCCATGGGATCCTATGATGAAAGATTTTGAGGTTATTGCTAAGCATGAAAAACTAAGAGTTCCATATGACTTTTTACATGTAACTCCACCACAAATAGCTCCAAGAGAGATAGGAGAATCTGATATAGGTTCAGCTGCAGGTTGGGTACCGGTAAATAAAGAGACTCTTCAACATATAAAATTTAAAAATATATTTGCAATTGGTGATATTGCTCAAGTACCTATGGGTAAAACGGGTGGAAGTGTTAGAAAACAATATAAAGTTCTTGTAAAAAATCTTGTTGCTCTAATGGAAGGTAAAAAACTTACAGCTAAATATGAGGGATATACTGTTTGTCCATTAATAACAGGTATTGGTACAGTGATGCTTGCTGAGTTTGACTGGACTGTTAAACCTACACCATCATTTCCACTTGATCCATTGGTTGAGAGATGGATATTTTGGTTGATGAAAGTATATGCACTTAAGCCTATGACTATGTACGGTATGCTTTCTGGTAAAGCATAATATTTTATGTTTGGGATTTATGTATGCAAATAAAATTTGAACTAGTTACTTATGATGAAGTTCTAGATAAATTTGAACTGGATGAAAATATCTATCTTTTAGAGATAGATGAGGAGCAAGAGAAGACTTACAATCTTCTAAAAAATACAGATTTACATTTGTATAATTGGTTTAAAGAGTCTGATTTTTTTATAGATTGGATAAAGAAGGAAGTATATCCAAGTAGTATCGGTAAAAAATTTGCAATAAACAGTATCAATGATATAGGTTTTTTTAGGTTTTATTTTTTTAAAGTTACTAGCGGTGATAGTCACTATGATTATTTTAAGAAGCTTTTTGATATTCATGAAGAATCTCAATGGCAAGATAGAGAAGTTGTTGGGGAAGAGATTTTAAAAGCTCTAGCCCTTAAAAAGCAAGAGCTTATAATTGAATTAAAAGAAGATGTTATCCAAGAGATAACACAACCATCTTAATAAAAGGAGAAAATATGGGTAAATTACCAAGTGAAGAATTGACATCTGTTAGCAGAAGAGATTTTTTTAAGAAATCTGCGTCCGTAAGTGCTGTAGCCGCTGCTAGTATTCTAGCACCGTCTACACTACTTGCAGACGATGAAAATATTATGCATCATACTAAATGGGGGACAACTTTAGGAGATGAATGTAACTATAATCCTTATGGATTACCATCAAAGTACGAGCATAATGTTGTTAGAAGAACATCGGCATTAATGTCGTCAGCTGGGGATATGCATGCTGCAATCTCTATGACACCACTACATGAGCAAAAAGGTATTATTACTCCAAGTGGTTTACACTTTACTCGTACTCACAATGGTGTAGCTCACATTGACCCAAATAAGTTTAGACTTATGATTCACGGTCTTGTTGAAAAGACAATTGTTCTTACATTAGATCAACTTAAAAGATATCCAAGTGAAACTAAAACTCTATTCTTAGAATGCCCATCAAATGGTGCTGCTGAGTGGAAAGGTCCACAGTTTGGTTCCTTACAGTTTGCTAGAGGTATGATGAGTTGTTCTGAGTGGACAGGTGTTCGTCTAAGTACTATTCTTAATGAACTTGGTCTTAAACCAACAGCTAAGTGGATGCTTGCTGAGGGTAGTGATGGTTCTGAGATGAGTAGAACTCTTCCTGTTGAAAAAGTTCTTGATGATTGTATGTTAGTATATGCACAAAATGGTGAAGCACTTCGTGATGAGCAAGGTTATCCAGTTCGTTTAATGGCACCGGGTTGGGAAGCTAACTTATGTGTTAAATGGTTAAAAAGATTAGAATTTGGTGACAAACCATGGTATGCAAAAGAAGAAACTTCTAAATATACTGCTTTAACTGCAAGTGGTAAAGCTATCCAACACTTTTATGCTCTTGAAACAAACTCTATTATTACTTCACCCTGTCCTGAAGTTCCATGGACTGATCTTAATGTAGGTGATTTAGTTGAAATAGAAGGTTTAGCATGGACTGGACACGGAACTGTTAAAGGTGTTGATATTAGCTTTGATGGTGGTAAGAACTGGGTAGAGGCATCTCTTAAAGGTTTAGTGCTTCCAAAAGCTTGGACAAGGTTCTCTTATATGTACAGATATGAAGGTAAGCCATTATTACTACAAAGTCGTTCTTATGATGACTCTGATAATGTTCAGCCTACTGTGAATCAAGAAAAAGCTATAGTTGGTGTAGAAGGTGTTTATCATAGAAATGCTATACACACATGGGCTGTTGATGCCAAAGGAGGAGTTACAAATGTTCAAGTTAGATCATAAAATATTAGGTATTGCGGCAACTGTAGCACTAAGTTCAACTTTAGTGTTTGGTGCTTCATCATCTCCTGTAGGTGTATATAAAATTAAAAATAAGACTGCTATTGATGGCGGTGTTACTTATGTAAGAGCAAATGGAGTTGAAACTGCATATCGTTATAATGAACAAAGTACTAAAGGTGTTAGCTTTGGACGAGCAGCAACTGCAAACGAGATTAAAGCATGGGATATAGACGCATTGCCTGATGGTACAGGTTTACCAGCGGGTTCTGGTTCAGTTGAAGAGGGTGATGAACTTTATGAAGCACAATGTGCATCTTGTCACGGTGACTTTGGTGGTGGAGGAAATGGTTATCCACAACTAGCTGGTGGTAATCAATCTAAAGATAAAAATGGAATTGTAATAACTCTTAAGAATCAGAGAGTTTATGGAAATGTGGATGCACCAAAAAGAACTGTTGGTACATATTGGCCAGTAGCTACTACACTTTTTACATATATCAGAGATGCTATGCCATATGCAACTCCTAAGAGTTTAACAAACAGTGAAACTTATGCTATTACAGCTTATTTACTGGCTCAAAATGAAATAACAATTGATGGCGTTGAGATGGATGATGAGTATGTTTTAGATGCTAAAAAACTATCAAAAGTAGTTCTAGCAAATAGAGATGGCTTTTATCCAAATATCGATGGTCCTGATGCTCAAGAAAATTTAAGATCATTTTTTGCAGATCGTGCTAAAAATATTGGTGCTGGTACAAGATGTATGACTAATTGTAAAGATCCTGGTGGCATAGATGGTAAAACTGAAGCTTCTGTAGTGGAAATTAAGTATGAGATGTCAGATGTAGTACCTCCATACTCAACTGTTAGAGATCTACCACCTGAAATAGAAGATAAAACAATCTCTAAGGGTGAAAAGATGTATAACGAGTCTTGTAAACTTTGTCATGCAACTGATAATATGGGTGCTCCAGCTGTTGGAGATGTAGATGCTTGGGTAGAAGTAAGAGAAAAAGGTTTTGATAAAATTCTTTATAACTCTATCAATGGTGTAGGTGGAATGCCTGCAAAAGGTGGTAATGAAGATTTACTACCATCTGATGTTAAGTTAATAGTTGAATATATGATAGATTTAAGTAAGAAAAAACATTAACAAAATTAAATAAAAGGAAAATAAAATGAATAGAAGAAAATTTTTAGAAGTAGGTACAGCAGTATTTGCTGTAGCAGCATTTGCACCATTAAGTTTAAGTGCAACGAACTTTAGAGAGACAAAACCAAAAGCATGGGAAGCAGAGAAATCTGCTGATGCGATTAAAGAGATGTTTGGTTCAGGTGGATTGAAAAAAACTGATGCTATTAAGTTTAAAGCTCCTAAACTTGCTGAAAATGGTGGGTCTATTCCTATTACACTTTCAAGTAAACTTGATATTGAAACAATAGCACTTTTCCAAGATGCAAATCCAAGAGCTACTACTATAGCATTCTCAGTACCTAAGGGGCAAAAAGTAGATTATTCTTTTAGAATTAAAATGAGACAAACTGCAGTAGTTACAATCGTAGCTAAAACTAGAGATGGTCAGTTATTGACTACAGCTAAAGAGATAGATGTATCTATTGGTGGTTGTGGAGGTTGATTTAACCTTTCACATACCCAATTAGTAAAATAAACAAACAAAATATAAAAGGAAAAAAAATGGCTAAAAAATTTAAGATTAAAGCAAAAGTAAAAAAAGGTACTGTTAAAGTAAAAGCAATGTTTAGAAGTCTAATGGCTGATAAAGAAGAAGCTGAAAAAAAAGGAATTAAACCTGAATACATCAAAAGAATTGTAGCTACTGTTAATAAGAAAACAGTATTTGAAGCGGATATGAGTGGTTTTATGTCAGAAAACCCACTACTTAAGTTCAGCTTTACCGGTGCTAAAAAAGGTGACAAACTAGTGTTTACTACTACTGATAACAATGGAAAAACACAAACAGGTTCAAAGAAAATTAAATAAGGATACTTATGAAAATTAAATTAAGTATTTTATTATTGATAGTGGCATTTGTAATATCAATGCCATTTATCTTTAATAAATCAGTTACAATTAAAAAGCCACATAAGCTTGATGCAGATGGAAACTTCATACTTAATGAATGGGTGGCTTCAAGAGATGGTGGTGGTCCTGATTGGGATTATAACTTAAAGCCAGTACAAGTTAGTGATAGAGTTTGGTGTTTTTTTGGAGCTATGGAGATGCCAACAAAAGAGAATGCTGGAGATATGTCTAACAGTTGTTATATTAAAGGTGATACTGCATGGATAGCTTGGGATAGTGGACCTTCATATAAATTTGCAGAACAAGCTTATTCAAAAATGAAAGAGATAGCAGACATGCCTGTTGAAAGTGTAGTTGTTAGTCATGAGCATGATGACCATTGGCTAGGAAATAACTATTACAAAGAGGTTCATGGTGCTAATATTATAGGACCAGAATCTATAAATGTAAACTACTATGGTCCAAGAGAGATTGAGGGGAAGAAATACCCAGGTATGCAAACTAGGATGATTAAAGCTTTGTATCAAGATGCTATTAGAAAAACAAGCTTAGTAAAGGTTGATGATTCATTTGAAGAAACTACCAAGTTTAAAATTTCTGGTATAAATATGGAATATGTTAGGGTTGGATATGCTCACTCGGAAGATGATTGGTTCTTGTATTTACCAGATGACAAAGTTGTTTTAGTTGGTGATATTGTTATGAATGGAAGAATTACTTCAAATAGGGATGGTTTGATTATCGGTCAACTTGAAGCACTTAAAGCGATAAAATCTAAAGATTGGAATCATTTAGTTCCAGGACATGGATTCATTACAGATAAAACGGGTGCAGATGAATCTATACAGTATTTTACTTATATTAAAGATAGAGTACTAGAGGGTATAGAAGAAGAGATTGATCCTGATGATATTACAAAACATGTTACTCTTGAAGAATTTAGAAACAAAGACTTGTATTATCTTCTTAGTCCAGGAAATGTATTTAGAGCTTATGAAGAGCTAGAGATGTATGATGGTGATGATGAAGATGATGAAGATGATGAAGATGAAGATGATGATGAAGAGGAAGAAGAATAGAGTATAAACTCTATTCTTGATAGTAATAATATGCAAAGTAAAAAAGTTGGGAAAATTTTAGAATTGTTTATTTCTATTAAAGGTGATTTAAACAGATCTAATAAAATTGATATTGATTTAGATGAAAATGGTGTGAAAAATGATAAGTTTTATGGTAAAAATGTCCAAAGATCAGTTTTGATTACATCAATGGCTAGTTATGATTTGTCTACACAAAATAATATTGATATGAATTATGGACAATTAGGTGAAAATATATTAATTGATTATAACCCATATCATTTAGAGGAAAATTCTAGATTAATAATCGGTGATGTGATTTTAGAGATAAGTCAACATTGTACTTTATGTAAAAGTTTGGCAAAAGTTGATAAAAATTTACCAGAACTTTTAAAAGAGCATAGAGGTGTCTTTGCAAAAGTTATTAATGGTGGAAATATTCGTAAGGGTGATGCTATTTATCTTTTAGATAAGTAGTAAATTTCAGATAAAAAAGGAAAAAAATGAAAGCAATAATAAAAAGTTTAGTTGCAGTGCTATTATTAGGAACTGTAGTAATGGCAAACGCTGTACAAGATATTCAGATATATACAACTGATAATTCAAAAGGTAAAATAACGCCAAAAACAATTGAAAAAGCATTTAAAGATGCTGGTTTTTATATAACTACTAATAATAATATGAATAGAGCTTTTGATTCAAAATTTAAAGTAACAAATCATAAAGTTTATAATCTTATGGTTCTTCATAAAGAGGATTTAGCATCGCAGTTGATTAAAATTAATCCAGATGCTGCTTTGATTTCACCACTTAGTATGTCAATATATACAAATAAAGGTTCAAATAATATCTCTGTTTCATCTATATCTTTAGATGGTATGGCAAAAGTTACTGGCATTGCAAAAACAAATAAACATATGATTGAGTTAAGTAAGATTGTGCAAAGTGTACTTAAAAAAGCTTTACCAAATGGTCACTTTGAAAAACTATCATATAAGATATTAAAACCCGAAGGGGAACTTGTAACTAGATTTAAATGGGATTGGGATATGGATATAAAACCAAAAGATATTGAAGATGAGTTAGAAAGTTTTCAAGAAGAGATAGAAGGTTCACTTGAAACTGTTGGTTTTGTAATAGCAGGTTTTAATAAATTGAAAGATTCATTTCAAAAAGCTGAACAGGACAAATATGATTTTTTTGATGCATACTCAATTTGTAAAATACCAGTGATTTTTGAAGTAGCAAAAACACATCCTGAAGCTGGTGCATTTGCACCTTGTACATTTTATATGTATAAAAAGAAAGGTTCGGCTGAAGTTCATATGGCATTTCCATCAGTTTATAACTGGATAAGTTCTTTAGATATAAAAGATGCACCATCTAAAAAAGTACTTGTAGATGCTCAAAAGAAATTTGTAGATACTGTAAATGAAACAATAGAATAATTACAACAAAAGGTGATTTTTAATCACCTTTTATATATGACTAAACTCCTAACTAAAAATCAAGTCTAATAATAATATAAGGTATTCAAATGGCTATTTCAAGAAGAGATATTTTAAAACTTTCAGGTGTAACAGCAGTAGCTACAACAATAAATGGGTGTTACAGCCCAAATAATCCAGAACCAAGCAATACAACTAAAACGATTAAATTTAATAAAGCACCAATTGCAGATTCAACAAATCCTAGAGTTGTAGTAGTAGGTGGAGGATGGTCTGGACTTGCAATAGCAAAATATACAAAGATATTTGCTCCTAATTCAGATGTAATCTTAGTTGAACAAAGACATGAGTTTGTATCATGTCCACTTAGTAATCTATGGTTAGTAGATAAAATAAAACTTGAATATTTAACACATGATTATCTTCAAGCAGCAAGAGAGAATAACTATACATATTTTCACAGCACTGCAATAGGACTTGACAAAGAAAATCGTATTTTACAAACAAGCAATGGCGATATAAAATTTGATTATTTAGTTTTTGCTACAGGTATTGACTATGACTATTCAAGATGGACTAAAGATATTGCCTTTGAGACTAGACTTAGACAGGAGTATCCAGCAGGTTTTATACCAGGGAGTGAACATATATCTATAAGAAATAAAGTTTTAAATTTTAAAGGTGGAAATTTTATTTTAACAGTTCCTAGCGGAAATTATAGATGTTTACCCGCACCTTATGAAAGAGCTTGTGTAATTGCTGATTATTTTAAACAAAAAAAGTTAAAAGCTAAAGTTATTTTACTTGATGAAAACAATGCTATTACAATTAAAGCAAAAGGATTTCAATCTGCTTTTGATGAACTTTACGGTGATTATTTAGAGTATTACCCAAATACTGTTATTTCTAAAATTGATTTAGATAAAAAAATAGTTGAAACTGAATTTGATGAAATAAATTTTGAGGAAGCTGCATTTTATCCACAGGTAAGAGGAGCTAAGATTTTAGAAAAAGTAGGAATTGCAAAAGATGCTAAAAATAAACTTGAAGGTGATATCAATCCTCTAACATATGAAGTTATTGGTGAAAAAAATATATTTATCACAGGTGATTCTAGACCAATGGGCTTTTCAAAGTCTGGTAATACATCAAATTCTGAAGGACAGCATGTAGCTAAATTAATTGCTCAAAAAATAAATAAAACAAAAAAAGTAAAATGGTATCCTCCAACTACTACTTGTTTTTCTGCTGTTTCTATTGAGCCTGAAAAAGCAATATATATTTATACTCAATATGCATATAATAAAACAACAAAAACATTTAATTTTGCCTCAACACATAGTAGTGAAAATTGGAAAAAAGATGGTGCTGTTAATGCAGCTTCAATTTATAATTGGGCTGATGCTTTATATTTAGATATGTTTAATAATAAATAGGTATGATTATAATATGAAAATAATAATATCTTTAATTTTATTGTTAAGCTGGGTTTTTGGTACAGTTTTAAAGGATGTAGAATCATATAAGCAAGCTTTACAAATAGCAAAAAAACAAAATAAAAAAGTTTTGATGTTTATGTATAGCGAGTATTGTCCTTGGTGTGAAAAAATGGAAAAGACTACATTGAGTGATGAAAAAGTGATAAACTATATCAACAGTAAATATATATTTTTAAAAATGGATAGCGAAATGGGAGAATACCCGCAAATATTAAAACCTAGATTTATACCTACAACTTATGTTATTAATCCTAAAACAAAAGAGACAGTACAGGAGATATATGGATATAAATCAGCTAAAGATTTTATAAATGAATTTTGGGATGATGAATAATATGGGAATTTAAAATTTAAATTTCTATATCATCCCAAAATTCATTAAAATCTAAATTTGTCAGAGCGTTCTCATCGTCCATATTTTTCTCAAGAAGTTTTTGTTGTTCGTTGTCAAAATATTGTTCTAATGCTTCGTTTAAAATGATATTAACATCTTTATTCAATATTTGAGAAAAAGTCTCCAAGTTCTCTACTGTTTCCAAGCTAAGTTTAAAATTTATATTATCTTTCATATGCTAATTATATCAAAAAAATAAAAAAAGGGTGATTGGAAAACCAATCACCCCTCTCATTAATATTTAAGAAAAATTATTTCTTACAATGCTGAGCATAGAACATACCAAATTTAAGTCCAGTTCCACCTTTGTCTTTTTTAACGGTATAACTTGTTTTTACAGGATTACACTCATCTATCCAACTATATATATCATAAATTTTAACTGTTTTAAAACCCATCTTCTTAAAAATTTGTGCTTCAAGTGATGCTCTAGCGGCAGAGTTACATACAACAATTATATTGTCTTTTATAAATTTACCGGTATCATCGGTTACAAAGTTACCTAATGCCTTTTCAGGTGCTTGTCTGCCAATTCTTTGACTGCCTTTTATATGTGCTCCTGCCCATTCATTTACTGTTCTTACATCAGCGACTATCCAATCTTTTGCCTTTAATGCTTTTTTAACTTCAGTAGTAGTAGCATAATTTCCAGATTTTTTAAATTCTGATTTAAATCCTTTTGTTAACTTCTTATAGTCAATAAAGTCTCCAGCATTTGCAGCACCTGTTAGCAAACTTGTTGCTAGTAAAATATTAGTTAATTTCATAACGTATTCCCTTGTGTATTAATTTGAACTTTTATATTAAAGTTCAAAAGTATATATTATAAAAAATACTTATAGTATATATACCTTAGAATTATAAATAAAAGTTATATATTATTATAACTTTTATTTCTTTAAAAAAGTTTATTTTTATTGGTTTAATAAAAAAAAGGGAGAGTAGTCATTTACTACTCTCCCTTTATAAAAAATATTTAAAGAAATTAAATATTATAAATCACCCTCATGTTTAGCTAAATAATCAGCAACTCCAGTAGTATCTGCTTTCATCCCCTCATCACCTTTTGCCCAACCAGCAGGACAAACTTCACCAAACTCGTTTGTAAATAACATAGTATCAACCATTCTGATCATCTCATCAATATTTCTTCCAAGTGGTAAGTCATTGATAACTGCATGTCTGATAGTACCATCAGCATCAATTAAAAATGAACCTCTTAAAGCTACTCCACCATCTAAAAGAACATCATAATCCTTAGAGATTTGTTTAGTTAAATCTGCAACTAATGGAAATGCAACTCTTCCGATACCACCTTGGTTTACCGGAGTTTCTCTCCATGCAAAGTGTGAAAATTGCGAATCTACAGATACACCGATAACATTAACACCTCTTTCTTTGAAATCTTCAACTCTTTTAGAGAATGCAATGATTTCTGAAGGACATACAAAAGTAAAGTCTAGTGGATAAAAGAAAAGAACTGTACCTTTTTTACCATAGTTTTCTGACAATTTGAAGTTATCTACGATTTGACCGTCTGCCAATACTGTTGTTGCTGTAAAATCTGGAGCTTGTTTTGTTACTAACATATTTTAATTCCTTGTTTTGTTTTTAAATTACGGAATTGTACAAATATAATATTAAAGTATCATTAATAAAAATTATTAGAAGATAAAGATTATCCTTTAGTAATAGTAATCTTTAAAATTTTAAGTATAATACGTTATGAAAAATTTTACTAAAGTCTTAAAACAACATAACTTAAAAACAACTCCTCAAAGATTAGCTATACTTGAGGCTGTATATAAGTATGGACATATAAGTATTGATACCTTATATATAGAGATAAAAAAAGTTTTTAATTCTATCTCTCAAGCTACAATATATAAAAATATAAATATTATGATAAATAGCATGTTACTATTTGAAGTAAAACTGCCAAATGAAAAATCAGTATATGAAATCGTTCAAAATAAGCATTCTCATTTTTTATGTAATTGCTGCGGTGAAGTCACTGATATATATATTGATACAAAGCAAATGATTGACAATATATCAAAAGAATATAGTTTTACAATCAATCAAACTGATTTGGTATTTTCTGGAACTTGTAAAAAGTGTAAAGATTTCAACATATTGAAAAATTAGCTTTTTCTTTTAATATTTTAAAGTAAAATTTATTTTTTATATGATAAAGTTATTCAAATTAAAATTAGGAGAACAATATGGCAGTTAAAATTACTGATACATGTATTTCGTGTGACGCTTGTTTAGATGAGTGTCCAACAGAATCAATCGTTGATAACGATGAAAACCCAACAGGTGAGGATATTTATTTTGTAAATGCTGATACTTGTGATGAGTGTGGAGATAATGTACCAGCTTGTGCTGAAGCTTGTCCAACAGAAGGTTGTATTATATTTGCTGACTCTGGTGAGCCTTGTATCGAAGACTAATCTTTTAGTTTTATATACTAAAAAAAGGCAAGAGATTCGGTTCTCTTGCCTTTTTTTTATTTTTTAGCTATAATCTGCGACTTTAATTTAATAAAAGGATAAATAATGGAACAAACATTATCGATAATTAAGCCAGATGCAGTTGCAAAAAATGTAGTTGGTAAGATTTTAGACAGATTTGAGACAGCAGGATTAAGAATCGCTGCAACTAAAAAAATTCAATTAAGTCAAGCGGATGCTGAAGCTTTTTATGCAGTACATGCTGAGCGACCTTTCTTCGCTGACTTAGTAGAATTTATGATTTCAGGACCAGTTGTTGTAACTGTACTTGAAGGTGACGACGCAATGGCAAAAAATAGAGACTTAATGGGTGCTACAAATCCTAAAGAAGCTCAACCAGGAACTATTAGAGCTGATTTTGCTGAGTCTATTGATGCTAATGCAGTTCATGGGTCAGATTCAGTTGAAAATGCAACAAATGAAATTAATTTCTTTTTTGCACAAAAAGATATTTGCTAGGAAACTAGAGAAAATCAATGAAAATTGAATTTAGAAAAGTACCGCAACAACCTAAGGAATTTCTTTTAGAAGTGGATTCAGTTAAGTTTTTAGGTACTTTTTGTAAAATATCATCAAAACTAGTAGATATCAAATCTAAATTTGAGGGATTTGTAAGAGTTAATTGCTGTAAATGTGGTTCTGACTTTACGATTCCTTTTAATGAAGAGATTAACTTTTTATTAAGTGATGGTGTTTATTCATCAAAAGATGAAAGAGATTTAGATAAAATTATCATAGAAATTGATGATAATTTTATTGACTTTGAAGAAATTCTTCAAAGTGAAGTAGAATCTTTAAGAAGTGATTATCATATATGTGATAGTTGCGCTAAAGATGACGATACAATAGAAATAGAATATTAAAAAAGGATAAAAAATGGCAGTACCAAAGAGACGAGTGAGTCACTCAAGAAGTGCAAAGAGAAGAACGCACTATAAGATTACATTAAAAAGACCAGTTAAAGATACAGACGGGACATGGAAAATGCCTCATTGTGTAAACCCAACTACAGGTGAATACAAAAACTAATGCTTAAAATAGCAATAGATGCAATGGGAGGGGACTTCGGTCCTGAACCTATTATTCAAGGTGTGATAGCCGCCTTAAAAAAAGATAGACATTTTACCGCCGTATTGGTTGGTGTAAAAGATGAACTTCTACCTTTAATTCCTCAAAAATTTGATAAACGAATTGTTATACATGAAGCTAGTGATGTTATTAGTATGTCTGATAGTGCAACTGATGCATTAAAAAGAAAAGAAAGTACAGCATATCAAGCCATAGAATTAGTACGAAACGGCAAAGCAGATGCTTATGTAAGTGCTGGTCACAGTGGAGCTTCTATGAGTTTAGCAACGTTGAGAATAGGAAGAATTAAAGGTGTAAGTCGCCCTGCAATTGCAACACTTATGCCAACAATGGATGGAACTACTTTAGTTTTAGATGTTGGTGCAAATGTTGATTGTGATGCAAATAACTTAAAAGAATTTGCAATTATGGGACAAGTTTATGCTGAAGATGTTTTAGGGATAGACGATCCTCTAACAGGACTTTTGAGTAATGGTGAAGAGGAATCAAAAGGTAACGAAGTTTCAAAAGAAGCTTTTAAACTTTGTGAGCCTTTACCAAACTTTGTAGGTAATGTTGAGGGTAATGATATTTTTAACGGAACAGTTGATGTTGTTGTATGTGATGGTTTTGTTGGAAACATTATGTTAAAAACAGCAGAAGGTGTTGCTGATACTATTAGTAAAATTATTAAAAATAATTTGCGAAGATCATTAGTATCAATTACAGGTGCTGTTTTAATGAGAAAAGTATTTAAAAAACTAAAACTAAAAGTTGATTATGCAGAATATGGTGGAGCTCCACTTATTGGGGTTAAAGCTCCTGTTATAATTGCTCATGGTAAATCAAATGCTACAGCTATGAAAAATGCGATTTTTCAAGCAATTGCAGCAGCAGACTCAAATATGAATCAAAATATCCAAGACAATTTAGAAAAATACAAGGGATAGTAGTCAAATATGTATGCTTCATTTAAATCAATAGGCGCTTATATTCCAAAAGAAATTCGTACAAATCAATGGTTTGTTGATAGAATGGATACAAGTGATGAATGGATTACTAAACGAACAGGAATAAGTGAACGAAGAATTGCAAGTGAAAATGAAAATACGAGTGATTTAGGATATGAAGCTTCTAAAATTGCAATTAAAAGAGCTCAAATAAATGTTGAGGATATTGACTTAATAATTTGTGCAACTATCTCTCCTGATTATCTTTGTATGCCTTCAACAGCATGTTTAATTGCCGAGAAACTTGGTATTAGAAATATTATGGCATTGGATATCAGTGCTGCTTGTACCGGATTTGTTTATGCTTTACAAACTGCACAGGCATTTATCCAATCGGGTATGAAAAAGAATGTATTAATTATTGGCGCTGAAAAATTAAGCTCAATTGTAGATTATAGTGACAGAACCACTTGTATGCTTTTTGGAGACGGTGCGGGTGCAGCGATTATTAGTGCTACAGAAGATAAAAGTGAAGCTATTGTTGATATTCAATGTAGTGCTGACGGTAGTTTACAAGATTTACTTTTAACTCCGGGAATTACCAGTGCTGAACCTTCGTTTATGCAAATGAAAGGGAATGAGACTTTTAAAATTGCAGTTAGAACTTTAACAAGTGATGTTCAAAAAATTATGGAAAAGAATAACTTTAAAAACGAAGATATAGATTTATTTATACCGCACCAGGCAAACTACAGAATTATAAAAGCTGTGGGTGATGCACTTAAATTTGAAGATGAGCAAAAAGTTGTAACAGTAGCAAAATATGGAAACACTTCATCAGCTTCAATTCCAATGGCTATAAATGATGTTTACGAAAGTGGAAGACTTAAATCAGGTGATATGATGCTGCTTGATGCTTTTGGCGGTGGACTTACTTGGGGTTCTGCGTTATTGCCATTTAGCGGTAAATAAAAACCACTAAATAAATTTAATCTAATAACTCTTTATTTTTAGGATTCATAGAAAAGGCATTTCTTGATCTTGATGCCTGATCTTTTTCCTCAGTTGCTGCTTTTTCTTTTAAAAAATATTTTTCAACAGTTGCTGTTGGATTTACAAATAAAATTGAATCATTAATTACTAATTGAAATACTGCATAAAATGGAATGGTTACTGTTGAACCAAAGTTTTCTTCACCAAATCCAGCTTCAAATGATATAGTATCTTCACCAATTTCAATCGTAGAATAAGTGTAGTTGCTTAAAGAAAACATTGTAAACTTTGAGAAATTATCAGCTATTATTTTTGGAATTACTGGATTAAAACTAATCCCTTTTATATTTGCAGTAATTGAAAACTCTTCATTATGCACCAGCAAATAATCAATAATATCTTGTATCTGCGCTTCCATTAATTTTCTATAGTTTATATCTTCAATTACATCAATTATCATTTTATCTCCATTGTTTATAGTATATTATTTTTATTAATTATATCGAAATTATCAATAATTTTAAAGTCAATCATTGCATTCATTAAAGCTATTTTTTTGACCTCTAGAAGTTGTTGAATAGTAATGTCTTTTTCAATTATTTTCCCTTCATCAATCAATCTGTTTCTACAGGTTCCTTCTAGAAGCGGTAACTTTGGAGTCAGCCAGTAGTTACCGTCAAAAACAGCAATATTTGCTATTGATGTGTCAGTGATGAGACCGTTTCTAATGATTATAATCTCATTGGCATTTTCTTTTTGATTAAATAAGTTTTCTAAATCTTCCCGGTTAGTAGATTTATATTTATAATCAATAGTATTAGAAACGACTAATTTAAAAGTGTTTATTTCTTTTTGTTTATATACGGTAAATGAGATATCTAAAATACCATTTTCATCATAAATTATTTTACATTTTAACAGTTTATTATTGGGTGGATATATATACTCACGCAAATCAATATTTAAACCAACTGTTTTGGCAATTCTTTTTTGATGATAGTCTAAATTAAAAACCTCTTCATCTTCACATTTTATAGTTTCGAAATAAGTCATGGTATATAAACCTTATCAATCATCTCTTGATATTCATTTGATAAATTACTATCACAGGTAATTCCACCACCACTTTTATATACTAAGCAGTCATTATTATCTTTTTGGATAAATCTAATCATCACAGCACTATCTAAAGTTTCTCCATCAAATACTCCAAAAATACCTGTAAAAAATTCTCTATTATAATTTTCTACATCGTTGATTATCTCTATAGTTTTCTTTTTGGGAGTACCTGTAATACTTCCTGCTGGTAAAATAGATGTTAAAATATCTCCAATATTATTTTGCCAATTATCTTCTAAAGAGCCTTGTATCTCAGAACTTACTTGAATAAGCTGCTTTTCTCCTGCATCTATTTTTTCACAATATCTGAATCTATTTACTTTAACTTTTTTTGAGACTATTGATAAATCATTTCTAAGTAAATCTACGATCATAGTATGCTCTGCTAATTCTTTTTTATCATTTAATATTATCTGCTTAGCATTTTTTTGTCTTGCATCAATAGTACCTTTCATAGGATATGTAAATATTTTATTATCAATACATTTTACGAATCGTTCAGGTGAGAAGCATATAAATTCATCTTTAAAATATAATTTGAATTTTGCATTTGCCATAGTATATAAATCTTCTAAAGAATGATTTGTTTTTATATTTGTAGTTGCAGTTAAATTTGTCAGATATGTATTTCCAGCTTTAATTTCATTTTGAATTTTATTAAATTTCTTTTCATATTCTTTTTTAGATATTGGAATTTTATTTAATGCTGTTTTGGTCTTGGATAGTTTATTGGCTTCCATCTGGAATTTAATATTATCAGGCAGTTGTGAGAGCTTACAAACTTCCCATTGACGCATATCATAACTAATACAAAAAAAGAAAGGCTCTTTTTTCGAGCCAAAAGAATTAAGTGTTTCTTTTAAATTCAACTTATTGCTTTAAAATTAGTTTCTTTAGAATTGCCATTCTCACTGCAACTCCATTTCTAACCTGCTCTAAAACCTTGCATCTTTTATCTTTAAGCATCTCATCGCTAATATCGATATTTCGATTAACCGGTCCTGGATGAAGAAGTAAAATATCTCTATCTCCCAAAGATTGGCTTGTTACACAATAGTCTTTCCCAAACTCTTCAAGACTTTTATAATATATCTTTTCATGCCGTTCCAGTTGAGTTCTAAGACTCATAATAATATCAACGTCATCTATGGTTTCTTTTAAAAATTGTACTTTTTTAAAATCAGTCTTTGGCATAAAATGTTCAGGTGCTACTAAAATAGGTTCTACACCAAATCTAGGAAGTAATTCAAGATTTGAAGAAGCAACTCGAGAAGTTTTAATATCTCCAATCATTGCTAACTTTTTATTATTAACTTCACCGTCAAAATGTTCAAAGATTGTAAATAAATCTAGTAATGCCTGAGTAGGATGGGCATTTGTTCCATCACCGGCATTTAAAATAGGACAATCAACATGCTCAATTAAACTTGCCGGTAATCCACAATCCCTGTGTCTAATGATAATAGCATCAGGCTTCATGGCATTTAGATTTGCAACAGTATCTTCAACTGATTCACCTTTTTTTGTGGAACTTGTTTGTACCTCCAGGTTTACAACCGCAGCACCTAATCTTTTAGCCGCTATTTCAAAACTACTTCGTGTTCGTGTAGAATTCTCAAAAAATAAAGTAACAATAAGTTTACCCAATAATAATGAGTTTGATGACAAATCTAGAAAAAGTTTTGCATCATCAAAAAGTTTTAAAATCTCCTCATTTGTAAAGTCGGCTGTGGTAATTAAGTGTTGCATAAAGATCCTTTGAAATGTTACATTTATATATGATGCCATTGTACCAATTAACCACTTATTTCAGTATAAAGTCTAAAAAAGATATAATAATAAAATTATAATAAATAGGATACTTTTATGACGTTAGAAGCAATAGATAAACAATATGTATTAAATACTTATGCAAGAAATTATGTAAATTTTAAAAAAGGTGTAAATGCTACGCTTTATGATGACAATGAGAATGATTATATAGATTTTACTAGCGGGATTGGTGTTGTTTCTGTTGGTCATGGAAATGAAAGAGTTGCTAATAAAATTTGTGAACAGGTAAAAAATATTACACATATTTCAAATTTATATGCTATTGAGTCACAAGCAAAATTAGCACAAAAAATTGTTGAATTAAGCGGGTTTGATATGGCTTGTTTTTTTGGAAACAGTGGTGCGGAAGCAAATGAGGGAGCTATTAAAATTGCACGAAAATATGGTGAGATAAATTTTAATAACAAGAGATATAAAATTGTAACTCTTGGGCATTCATTTCATGGTAGAACTATCACAACTATAAAAGCCAGTGGACAAAAGAAGATGCACACACCGCATTTTTCTCCTTATCCTGAAGGATTTTCTTATAAGCAGAGATTGGATGATTTGTATGAAACGATAGATGAAGAAACTGTTGCGGTTATGATTGAGTTAATTCAAGGGGAGGGTGGTGTTCAACCGTTTCCAAAAGAAGATATTCAAAAATTAGCTTTATTTTTAAAAGAGAAAGATATTTTATTGATTATTGATGAAGTTCAAACAGGAGCATACCGAACCGGTGAATTCTTAGCTTCGTCTCTTTATGATATTGAGCCTGATATTATCACACTTGCCAAAGGTGTTGGCGGAGGAGTGCCTATAGGAATTGTGATGACAAAGCATAAAGATATCTTTAGTCCGGGAGATCATGGTTCTACTTTTGGCGGAAATTATTTAAGTACAGCAGCTTCTCTTGAAGTTTGCAATATTTTAGATGAGTATAAAAACAGTGGACAACTTGATGAAACTATAATATATTTTGAAACAAAATTAAAAGAGTTTTATGAAAATAATCGACATCTTTTTTATCGTGAAGTAGGACTTGGACTTATGAGGGGACTTCGTGTAAATGATGAAGAAACTTTATCTAAGATTATAGATAATGCATTTGAAAAAGGTTTGCTTTTACTTAAAGCTGGAAAAATAACACTTAGATTTTTACCACCGCTTACTATTTCCAAAGATGAGATAGACGAGGGATTTAAGAGACTTGGAGTTGCAGTTGAAAAACTTTAATTTTTTAATTATAGGTAGTTTAGTTTTTACCTTAGGTTTAAATGCGGATGATGTAATACTTCAAGGACAAGAGGAAGCAGTATTATCTCAAACAAAAAAAGATATTTTAAATTATTCATATAAAAAATCTATAGAAGACAGCAATAAGCTGGAAAAGGATTGGATAAATCCAATAACTTATAAGTATATCTATAATAATGGTGAAACATATACTACACAAAAATCATTTATAAGTATCTCTCAACCTGTATTTAAAAGTGGAGGGATATATAGTGCTATAAAATATGCAAATAGTATGCAAAAATATTCTAAAACTAATATAGATGGGCAGAAAAAAGAATTGATTAAACAAACTATTGATTTATTATTTCAAATAAAGAATATTGATATAAATATAAATAAGCAAAAACTTTTAATTAAAAATTCATTATTGGATATTGAAAGAAAACAGGAGCAAGTATTAGGCGGTACTTTAGATACATCATTTTTAGATAATGCTATTTTAGATTCAAATACAAAACAAAATGCGCTGATAGATTTAGAGTATCAAAAACAATCTTTAATAAATAATTTGGCAATTATCTCTGATAAAAGATATGATGAATTAAATTTACCAATTTTACAATTGGTAGATGAAGATAGTTTTTTAAAACAAAATATTTATATAAAAAAAGCAAAAGAAGATATAGACAGTTCATATTGGATGAAAAAAATGGTAACATCCAATTACCTCCCAACTGTAAATTTTACAGCTGATTACACTAAATATCATGATAGAGGTGGAAATATAGCATTAAGCGATGCCGGAGTTAGAAATGTTGGATTTAATATAACCATTCCTCTTGATGTAAAATATTCAAATCAGATTCAAAGTTCTAAATTAGAATATTTACAAAAGAAAAGTACTTTAGAAGACAAGCAAAAAGAGGAATTGTCAATATTTAAAAACTCATTAGCAAAAATAAAAAGTTTAGATGCAAAAATAAAAATTGCTCAAAAAAATGTGGAACTTTATGATTCACTGTTGACTCAAATAATTGAACAACATGAAGTTGGGATAAAGACAGAGTCTGATGTACAAACCATGGTAAATTCTAAGCAGATAAGAACACTTGATATAAAAAGTTTAAATATAGAAAAACAAATCCAATTATTAGAAATTTATTCACGGGTTGAGAATGGATAAAAAACCACGCAAGTTTAGCCAATATTTCCAAGATTGGCTTTATGGAAAAGATGGATATTATTCAAACTATAAGACCATAGGAAAAGAGGGGGACTTTTTTACAGCGGTTAGTGCGAGTTCATTTTTTGGAGGCACTATTGGTAAAAAAGTGGTAGATACGATAGAAAGTGGGTTTTTACCTGTTGATACAACCATAGTAGAAATTGGGGCTCATCATGGATATTTACTTTCTGATATGGTTCAATTTATCTATACTTTAAAACCACAACTTTTAAAAACTTTAAAATTTGCAATTGTTGAGAGATTTGAACATTTGAGAATTAGACAAAAAGAGTATTTCCAAGAATGTTTTGGAGATGAGGTACAATTAATCCATTATAACGATATAAGCGAAGTGAAACTTGATAGTGCTTTTATAGTTGCAAATGAAATTTTTGATGCCTTTTCTTGTGAATTAGTTTATACAACAAAGGAAGATGTGCTTCAATATGCAGTTGTACAGAATGATAAAATAGAATTTATAGATTGTGAAGATGATGATATAAGAGATATTTGTACAAAATATAAAATTACAAAAGGGGAAGTTGCTCTTGGATATGAAGAGTTTGCAAAAACTTTAAACCAAAATATTGAAAGGTTCGAATTTGTAACTTTTGATTATGGGGAAAAATATCCACGAAATGATTTTTCTTGCAGGATTTATGAGCATCATAATGTTTATCCAATTTTCGATGAAGAGATAAGTCTAAAAGAATTATTTGGAAAAAGTGATATAACTTATGATGTAAACTTTACACATTTAATTGACAGCTTTGAAGCAGTTGAGATTAAAAATGTACAATATGACACTCAGCTAAAAGCTTTGGTTGATTTTGGTATTATTGAACTTTTAGAAATATTACATAAAAATGTAGATGAAAAAACATATTTAAAAGAAGCTAATAAAATAAAAACTTTATTGGAACCCACAGGAATGGGTGATAGATTTAAAGTTGCAGTTTTTAGAAAAGAGGCAAAATAAGAATGACTAAATTGATTATAAATGGTGAAGAGAAAATTTTTGAAGATAATAAAAGTTTGAAAGATATTATTGAGAGTTTAGAAATTGAAGATAAAGTTATGGCAGCAGCTGTGAATATGAATGTTGTTAAAAAAGATGATTGGTGTAATTTTATACCAAAAGAAGAAGATAAAATAGAATTATTACAGTTTGTTGGCGGGGGTTGATTATAACAAAAACTTTTTGTGACGCAAACTGTGACGGAGTTAAGATATAATCCTTAAAGTTGATATACATTTATTAACAATGTTGTTAACACACTATTGAATAGACAAGGAGTTATGATAATAATGATACCTGATAATACAAAAAAGAATCCAATTATTTTTTATTTTTTATTTATACTTTTAAGTTTTTACTTTATTGGTTATAATTTTTTTATACCTCATTTTACGCTACTTGAAAATGAGCAAAATCAAAATAATATCAATACAGTTCTATCCAAAATGAACACAGCCATTGAAAATATAAAAAATATTACAAATGACTATAGTAAATGGGATGATACCTTTAATTTTATAAATGGCTTAAATAAAGACTATATATATGATAATTTTAGAGAAGGAACTAAAACTTTAGAAGACTTGAATGTTGACTTTATAATTTATTCTAATTTAAAACAAAAAACAATTTTTTCAAAATACAGTACTGATTTACCTGAAATAGATAAAAAATTATTTGAAAAAGAGATTTTTAAAAGATTTGAATATGAAACTGTTTTAAATACAATATTCAAATACAAATCTTATTATTTCTATTTAATTAAGGCAGAAATTTTCAAAAGTGATTTGACCGGAAAAACAAATGGTCATATTTACAGCGGTAAAATAATAGACGATGAAGAATTAAAGAGGATATCTAATGTTTTTGAAGAGATACACATAAGTAATGAATATTCTAAAAAAAATGGTTTAAAAATAAAACATGAACATCTAAAAAATGTAAAAGTAAAAATAAGTTACAAAAATTCTTATATAAATAGTAATATTCAGTTTTATGATGATGAAAATAATTATATATTTTCCATAATAACTAAGAATAATAGAAGTATTGTAAAGAAAGGTAAAGAAACAGTCATCATATATAATTTAATTATTTTAATATTTTTATTAATTATTTTTTATATTATATATAAAAATAAAATTATATTAGAAAAGTATAATAAACTGCTTGAACTAAAAGTAAAAAGAAGAACCGGTCAGCTAGCTAGAACACTTAGAAAACTACAAGAAAAAAATAAAGAACTATTTACTTTGGCACATAAAGATTATCTCACAAATATTGATAATAGGAGAAGTTTTTTTATACAAGGTGAAAAAGCATTAAAAAATTCAATACAAAATAACAGTCAATTTTCTGTATTAATGATGGATATAGATAATTTTAAAAAAATAAATGACAGCTACGGGCATTCTATCGGAGATAAGATATTAATAGAATTTTGTAATATAGTAAATAAGATAATTGATAAAAATACAATTTTTGGTAGAATTGGCGGTGAAGAATTTTGTATTTTATTTATGAATATAAGCATAGAAGAAGCTTACAAAACCGGAGAAAATATTAGAAGAAAATGTGAAGATACAATAATCAATATTGATAATAAGAAAATCAATTTCACAGTAAGTTTTGGACTAAGTGAAAGAGAAAATATTACTAATATTGATAAAATAATTCAACAATCTGATGAACTACTGTATGAAGCTAAGGAAAGCGGAAGAAATTGTATAATAAGAACTTCCCCTCATTAAAAAGCTTGATAAGTTTTAGACTTGAACCAAAACAAAAAAATTAGATAGTTTAGTTTAAAACTTTTTAAAATAAATTAGATATAATCTCATATAAATTTTAATAAAACTAGCAAATAGCGGTTTTTATGAAATAAAAAAGTTTCCTAGAAAAGAGAAAAATATGATTCATGAAATTAGTTCAGTATGTACTTATTGTGGTGTTGGTTGTGATATTACAGCTGTTGTAGAAGATAATAAAATTCAAAAGATTTATGCTCAAGCAGACGGTTATGTAAGTCAGGGTAAACTGTGTATAAAAGGTAAAGTTGGTTTTGATTTTGTAGATTCTAGTGAGCGAATTAGAAATTCAAGAGTTAAAAAAAGTTTTATTGAGAAAAATTTTGAAGCGATGCCTAGAGAATTAAAAGCTAGAAGTCATACTTTAAAATCTTTAGATGAAACTTGGTATGAGGCTAGTTATGAATTTGCAACAAGTTTGAGTGCTTGGAAATTATCAGAAGTTAAATATAACTTTGGCGGTAAATCTTTTGGAGCAACAGGAGGTGCTAGGACTAGCTGTGAAAGTGGATTCTTGTTTCAAAAGTTTGTACGGGAAACTATGGAATCTCCAAATGTAGATAACTGTGCCAGAGTTTGTCATGCTCCTAGTTTAAATGGTATGAAAGCTACAATAGGTGAAGGTGCTGCTACTAATCCTTATGATGATATTTATAAAACAGAATTTATGTTGGTAATCGGCTCAAATACAACTGAAGCTCATCCAATAGTTGCAAACAGAATGATAGAGGCTAGTCGTAAAAAAACATCTAAACTTGTAGTTTGTGATGTAAGAGATATTCAGCTTGGTAAGTTTGCAACTGATAAAGTGGTGTTACCTTATGAAGCAAACTTATTATTTTTGAATTCGTTGGCATATGTAATTTTAAAAGAAGAACTTTATGATAAAGAATTTATAGATACTCGTTGTAAAGAGTTTGAAGAATATAAACAAAGTATTTTAGAAGATGTTACTGCAAATCCCGAATATTTTAAAAGTATAGCCGGATATGAAGTTTTAGCCGAGCAAATACCAAAAATTGCAAGAGAATATGCGACTTCAAAATCTATGATTTTTTGGGGACTGGGTATCTCTGAACATGTAGATGGCAGTTATGCTGTTATGGCGATAGTAAATCTTGCTTTGATGACTGGGAATATTGGTAAAGAGGGTGCCGGGCTTATGCCTTTAAGAGGTCAAAATAATGTTCAAGGTGCTTGTGATGTTGGTTGTTTACCATATTTTAATCCTGATTATCAAACGCCAAAAGAAATAGGTCTTAAAACACCAGATATGATTGATGCTATGCTTGATAATAAATTAAAAGCCTTATTCGTAATGGGAGAAGATTTAGCACATATTCATGCAAACCAAAATAAGATAAATAAAGCTTTGGAAAATCTTGAAGTATTGATAACTCAAGAACTTTTTATGACCGAAATTGCAAAAAAATCTGATATAGTTTTTGGTGTAAAATCAGCTTATGAAAAAACAGGTGTTTATGTAAATGCAATGAGAAGAATGCATCTGTCACAACCTTTGGTTGAAAATGATTTACCTGATGATTGGGAAGTTATAAGAGACATTGAAAATAAAATTAACGGCGAGTTTTTATATGCTACAAGTGAAGATGTTTGGAATATCACAAGAGAAGGGCTTCCATATAGATACGGAGGAGCAAGTTATCAAAAACTTGTAAAGCATAGAAGTAAAGGGATGCAGTGGCCGGTAGCTCGTGTGGATACTCCTATTTTACATACTGAAACTTTTAGAACAGACGACGGCCTTGGATATTTTAAATATAACCCTTATACTTTAAGAGGACAAATTAAAGAATTAAGAGAAACAAAAGCTACTAATAATTTTTATTTAACTACGGGACGAGTTTTAGTTCAATATAACAATGCAGCACAATCTGGACAAAGTGAAAAACTTATGAGCAGATATCCAAATGATGTAGTTTTAGTAAGTCTTGAAGATAAAGAAGAACTAGGGAGTTGTGAATATATAAAATTAGTTTCAAAGAATGGAGAAACTATTGCATTACCAACTAAATATTCTAAAACTATAAAAAAAGGTACTTTATTTGTATCATTTCATCATAGTAAATCACATATAAATTATTTATTTGGAGATGAGAGTGATGTAAATACTAAGACTGCTTTATTTAAATCAGTTGAAGTAGAAGTTTTGCCTGCTTAATAAATGAGTAGATCAAAAGGAGATTATTTTGAAGATAAAGCCGTAGAGTTTTTATCTTCAAGTGGTTACTCTATAATTGATAGAAATTTTTATGCTAAAAAACTAGGAGAGATAGATATCATAGCATCAAAAGATGAAGTTTATCACTTTGTAGAGGTGAAAAGTGGAGATAGTTTTGAAGCAGTTTACAATATAACGCCAAATAAACTACATAAACTTTTACGAAGTATTGAATATTATTTAAAAGTTAAAAATCTTGATGTTACATATTGTGTTGATGCTATTATTTTTGCGGGAGAAGAGTTAGAGTATTTGGAAAATATCACTTTATAAATATTATGCGGAGTAAATATGTTTTATGAAAAAGAATTAAAAGCTTTAAAAAAGGTTAATAGATTTCGTAAAAGAAACTTATATAAAGATGATTTAATAGATTTGGCATCTAATGATTATTTGGGATTAGCTTCAAATAAAAAGATATTAAAAAAAGCATATAAAGCAGTTAAGAAAGAAAAATCAAACTCTTCAAAAGCATCAATAATTGTAAACGGTTACAGTAAAATTCATAAAAAATTTGAAGATAAATTATGTAAATTAAATAAATTTGAGGCCGGTATTGTAGTAGGAAGTGGATTTTTAGCAAATATTGCTTTAATAGAGTCAATGGTGCGAAAAGGTGATATTTTATTTATAGATGAAGATTATCATGCAAGTGGAATATTAGCTGCTAAGTTGGTACAAGGTGAAGTTGTATTTTTTAAGCATAATGATTATTTGGATTTAGAAGATAAAATTAAGTCAATAAAAGTAAATGGCAGAATTTTAATCGCTATTGAGGGTGTTTATTCTATGGGCGGTGATATTGCGCCGAAGCAGTTTGTAAAAATTGCCAATAAACATAATGCAATTTTAATAGTTGATGAAGCACATAGTTCTGGAGTAATTGGAAAAAATTTATCAGGTTGGTTTGATTATTGGAATATTAAGCCAAAATCAAATCATATCAAAATGGGAACTTTAGGAAAAGCCTATGGCAGCTATGGAGCATATATTTTAGCTTCAAAGCATATTGTATCATATTTAGAAAATCGTGCAAAGCCAATTATATATAGTACAGCACCATCTCATTTTGATATATCTTTGGCATATTGTGGTTTGAAATATATTAGTAAACATAAAAAACAAATAAAAAATAAGATTCAACAGTATCAGCAGTTAATACAAAGTTTACTTAATATAAATACACAAAGTTTAATTGTTCCAATTATAATAAATAACAATAAAAAAGTGATGCAAATACAAAAAGAGTTGATTAATAATAAATTATTATTAGGTGCAATTAGACAACCAACTGTTTCTAAAGCCATGTTACGGTTGATATTAAAGCTAGATATAGAGCGAGATAAGCTTATTAAAACTTGCAAAATAATAAATAATAAGATACAATCAATCTTATGATTGATCAAGATTTACTAAAAAAGATAAATATTTTATATGTTGAAGATGATGAAGTTATACAAAACTCCACATTAAATGTATTTGAAAAACTTTTTAAAGATGTTTTTGTTGCATCCAACGGACAAGAAGGGCTTGATTTATATAAACAACTAATAGCTGACGGTATTGTGATTGATGTGGTTATAACTGATATAAATATGCCAAAGATGAATGGATTAGAGATGCTTTCATATATAAGAAAGCTTGATTATCATTTATCATTTGTTATCACCAGTGCACATGTAGAAGCACATCATTTTCTTGAGGCTATTAAATTAAATGTAATACATTATGCAGTTAAGCCATTACAAATTAAAGAATTAATGCTGCAAATTCAAGATATTTGTCATCAAAAATATCAAGATATGATTATTAAAAATACACATAAAGAAAATGAACGATATTTGGATATTATTAATAAAGTAGCTATTGTATCAAGAACAGATATAAATGGAAATATAATATTTGCAAATGATATATTTTGTGAAGTTTCAGGGTATAGCAGGGAAGAACTTATAGGAGCCAATCAAAGAATTGTAAAGCATCCAGAAGTTGCGAGATCAGTTTTTGATGATTTATGGGATACTTTAAGATCTAAAAATATTTGGCGTGGAAAAATAAAGAATCAAGCAAAAGATGGAAGCTCTTATGTTGTAAATGCACATATATTTCCTGTATTTGACGAATCTGGAGAAAATGTAATTGAATATATGGCAGTAAGATTTTTGATTACAGAGGAAGAGAATAAAAAGAGGCAATTTCATCAAAAAGTTATTAGCAGTATTCAAGAGCAGCGAAAAAAAGAGCAGGATTTACAAAATACTATTAAGGAACTTGAGCAACAATTAAAATCTACAGATTATTCAAATATATCATTAATGAGAGATTCTTTATCTTTGGAAAAACAAAGAATGGTAAAAGCAAAAAGTCAGATTTCACATTATGAAAATGAATTAAAATATGAAAAAGATAAAAACCAAAAAATGTTTCAAGAATCACAAAAGAAATTAGTGACTTTAGCAGACGAAAATAAAAAAAACAAGAGTTTGTCTTCTGAATATAGGAATACAATAACTACATTACAATTAGAAATTATGTCTAAAGGAAAAGAGATTGAGCGAATAAATGAAATGTTAACAAAACAAACCAAAATAATTGCAGATCTTAAAGATGTGATAGCGCATAGAGAAGAGCAATTAAAAACTAAAAAGTAGTATCTATTTTAATTTATATAAACTAAGTAATGCTAATAGTGTAATTAAAGCAGAATAAAGGAAGAGATACTCTCCATACGTCCATCCGGCAATCAGCGCACCGATAAATCCTCCTAAACCATAAGCAATACCAAACATAAATTGTTGAGCTATCTGTTTATTTTTATATAAAGAGTAAAGATAAATTATCACAGCACTATGATATAAACCAAAACTAAAAGCATGAATACCCTGTGAAATAAAAGCAATAGTTAAACTATCGGGAAATGTGAATAATAGCAGCCATCTAATAGCCGTGACAAATATTGAGAATTTAATAATATTGATTAAATTTTTTTGTAAAATAATACCTTGAGAATAAAGCATAACTATTTCACATATAACACCAAATGCCCATAAATAACTGGTAGTTTCTAAACTAATTCCATGTGCTGTTTCATATATGGTAAAGAAGTTATAAAATCCACCAAAACTGACTTGCATTAAAAATAAACTTAACCAGAATGGCCAGTATTTAAAAATAGAAAAACTATTGTCTTCTTTTAAGTTATCATGAGTAGTTGTATCATATTTCAAAAGAGAGTATGAAAAGATTACAGTGAAGATTGTAGCTGCTAAATAATAATTAAGTGCAATCTGCGGGACTGTTAAGAATTTTGCAAGAATTAATCCAATAAGCATAAATCCTATAGAGCCGAAAAGTCTTGACTTTCCATACCTTTGCTTTCCTAATTCTTTTAATGCAATTATCTCTATATATGGTAAAAGTACACTAAGACATACCCCTAAAATAGCATTGTTTATCATAAAAGCATAAAAATCAGTGATTGTAATATAAAAAGATGCAGATGAAATAACAGAAAATAATAATATAATCTTAAAAAGTTTTTGGTCTAATTTAACATGCTTTAAAAATAAAAAAGGAGTTGCAAATCTCATAAGTGGAGCAATGGCAAAAACTATTCCAATCTCAGATGCCAAATATCCAATATCATGTAAAACTTTGGGTAAGAATATTACATATACACCGACAGCAGCAAAATAAAAAAAATAAAATGCGCTTAATTTAAAAAATAGCATTTATGGTTGTATATTAGCTATTTATTTGGAAATTTAATAATAGTTGTTGAAGCAAGCATATCATGAATTGTTCTGTGGTCTTTTCTGAAAAATGGCAACAATAATCCAATAATACTCATTGTGGTAAATATAGATACTAATTGTCGTACGATAACTTGAAATATTTTAATATCACCATGGTCTTTTGTATTGACAAGTTTAATTTCATACGCTTTTAGACCCGGTGTTTGCCCTTTTATTGCGAGAAACAATACGGTAATAATAAAATATGGTATTATAATATAACCCCAGCCTGTTAACATATTTTGGGAAAATTCCTCTCTCCCTCCAAGAAGTAAATATATTGAGATATACATAAGTGGAGTTATTATCATAAATAAATCTGTAATAACAGCTTTAATTTGGGTGAAAGTAGTTGCATTTATCTTGAAGTCTCCATTTTCATGGGTAGTTTGATTATTTCTGGGTTCTGGGTCTTTAATATTGCCTTTTTTTACATCTCTCCATCTAGCCATTTAGTTAGTTACCTCGGCTACCTGGTTTATATGCAATTGAACCATCTTTACATAATGGACAATTATCAGGGTCATACATTTCAAATGTAAAATCATCTAAAGCAAAAAGCGGCATATCTTTTGGCAACTTACAATTTTCTTTTTGTTCACTGTTGCTACCAACTCTTGAACAAAATCCTCGATTTGCAAGTGCTGCAAATGCAACAATCTCTCCACCATCTTTTTCGACTTGTTTTGCTGCTTCTAAAGCACTTCCTGCAGTTGTAATAATATCTTCACAGATTATATACTTTTCACCTTCTTGTACTTCAAAACCTCTTCTGATTGACATCACACCATCGACTCTCTCTGCAAAAATAAATCTTACATCAAGTGCAGTTGCCAGTGCAAACCCTGCGATTAAACCACCTAAAGCAGGAGAACAAATTGCATCAACTTGGATTCCACTTTCTTTAATTTGTTTTGCTAATTCTTCAGCTAATAACTTTGCAGTTTTAGGATCTTCTAAAACTTTTGCACTTTGTAAATAAAATTGTGAATGATTTCCACTGCTTAATTTAAAATGCCCTTCAAGCAAAGCAGATGAGTCTTTATAAATTTGTTCTACATTGTTAATTTCACTTTGTTTCATCATTGAATTATACCTTTAATATCTCAGCTTCTTTTGCTTTAAAAGTATCGTCAGCTTTTAGCCCATATGAATCTGTAATTTTTTGAATTTCATCTTGTGCAGTTTTACTTTCATCATCATTTATCTCTTTATCTTTGTTAAGTTTTTTGATTTTGTCATTTGCACTTTTTCTAATATTTCTAATAGCAACTTTTGCATTGTCAGTCATACCTTTAGCACCTTTAGCACTCTCTTTTCTTTGATCAACTGTCATAGGTGGAAAGAATAGTTGCACAGATTCTCCATTGTTATTTGGATTAACGCCAATATTAGCAGCGGCAATTGCTTGTTCAATATCTTTTACAAGGTTCTTTTCCCAAGGAGAGATATTGATTGTTGTTGCATCTGGAGAAAGAATAGTTGCTACTTGTGAAAGTGCTGTTTGTGTTCCATAATAATCAATTGTGATATTATCTAAAATAGCAGGGTTTACTTTACCTGTTCTAAGTGTTCCATAGTCTCTTTTTAAAGCCTCTAAAGACTTATCCATTGATTCTTTTGTCTGAGCATAAATTTCATTTACCATTAGTTTTCCTTTGTTTTATAATTATATTATTTGAGATATTAAATACATTTGAACCAAGCATAACCCTAGTTCGTGCTTTTTTCAGATAGATATTTAATTTTATGTCGATTATACCATTATTTACTTTTATATCTCTCCATCCCTCACCCGTAATATAAAGTTTTAGTTTTTTGTATTTTGGATCTACTTTTGCTTTGATTTGTTTTAAAATACCATCTTTTGGGAATTCAAATGGGGCTATCCATTGAACATCAAAAGTTTTATATCGTAATTTTTGTTCAATATTTACAACACCTACAAGTGCCAATCTATGTATATCTTGAGTATCGGTATCTTTTGTAATAGAGCCGGTACTTTGGTTTAAAATTGCATTAAAATTGAATTTCTTTAATTGAGTTTGAACTCTTTCATTATATTCTCCATAAGGATAGGCATAAGTTGTAGGGGAATAACCCATCTTTTTTGTAAAAATATCAAGAGCTTTTTTTGTGTCTTGATAAATTTCTTCATTTGTTAAATGAGTAAGGTGAGGGTGACCGTATGAGTGGAGACCAATCGAACCATATTTTGATGCAACTTTCAGTTCTTCCCATGTCATAAAGTCACCATATTTTTTATTCGTTGCTTCAACATATACATATAAAGTAAAAGGATAATTGTATTTTTTAAAGACCTCTAAGCCGTAGGTATAAAAGCTTTTATAAGCATCATCTATTGTAAGAGCTATCCATTTCTCTGGAACTTCTTCTTTATTGTTTATTTTTTGTATAATATCTTTTAGAGGAACGACTGTATAGTTATTTTGTTTAAAGTATTCAAATTCTTTTTCTAATTCTTTGATTGTAGTATTTGTACTTTGATGATTGTTATCACCAAATCTATGATATACAAATATATGTGCATTTGCAAATATATATGAATATGAGATAACTAAAAAAAGTAGGTATCTCATATTAAAAGTTAAATATTATTTTGTAGTCGGTGCTTGGGGAGCAGAAGAAGCTTTTGGTAAAATAGATGCTGGAGTCTGTGGTATAAGAGTATTTATCTCTACATTATCTACCGCACTTTTTTGCTTTTCTTGATTGTAAAACCATCCCAAAGTGATTGTATTTATTACAAGTACAACACCTAATATAAATGTTAATTTAGTTAAAAAATTAGCAGGTCCTTTTGCCCCAAACATTGAATCATTGCTTCCACTGTAAGCTCCTAATCCCATACTTGAACTCTTTTGAAGCAATATTACAATTGTAATTAAAATTGCTAAAACAAATTGAACTATTAATAAAGTTGATGTCATATTATTTTCCTATTATTCTAAATGGCTTGAATTTTATCTAATTTTTACTAATATAAAGATAAAATGAACTTTATGTCTACAAATTCTATTCAAAATCAATTTTCAAAATATGCTCAAGAGTATGGAAACAATAATATAATTCAACAAATTGTTTCAAAAGCATTAGTGCGTGATATAGTTGGAAAGCCAAAAAAAATTTTAGAACTTGGTTGTGGTTCAGGGCAGGTTTTTAAATATATTGATTGGGAATTTGATTTTTATAAAGCAATAGACGGCTCAAAAGATATGTGTAAAATTCATCCAAAAGCAACTAACCTAGAAGTTTGTTGTCAAGATTTTGACAGTGATGATTTTTATGATGAGATTAAAAATGACAGATATGATATTGTATTATCTTCATCAGCACTTCAATGGTCAAAAGATATTGATAAATTAATTCAAAGACTGATATCTGTAACAAAAGAGATTAATGTAGTATTATTTACATCAAATACTTTTAAATCAATTCAAGATATTACTAAACAAAACTCACCAATATTAAATCTGGAAACTATAAAGAAAAGTTTTAGTGAATATTTAGTTTGTGATTTTGAAGTATTTAATTATAATTTAGAATTTTCTAATAAAAAAGAGATGTTTAATTATATTAAAAACTCAGGAGTAAGTGGTAAATCTATATTATCATATAAAGAAGCAAAGCAACTATATAAAGAATATGATTTAAATTATTTAGAGTTTGAAGTTATATTTATTAAAGCTTTTTCTAAATCATAAAGTTCATACCTTATATATTTAAAATTTTCACTATCTTCAATTGAAATTAACTTTGTAAACTCTTCAAGTACTCTGCTGCTTTCCTGAGCTCTTTTAAAATTAGCTATTAATATAGATGACAAATCATCCCTTGATTGTTCACTAAAAGTTGATTTTTTAAGGACATCATTTTTTATATCCCTGCTATTAAGTAACTCAGTATAGTTTTTCAGTCTTGATAAATGTCGCAAACTTTTAAGTTTTGAAGCGGTTTGTTTGTCATTATAGATATATCGAAATATATCTTCTACAACTCTGATGCCTTCTCTAAGTCTATTTAGATTGGCATCAAGTAGTCGTAGATTTGGTTTAGTCATCACTACTATTAAATGCAGCTAAGATTTGAAGTAATGAGATAAATAAGTTTAAGAAGTCAATATATAAAGCAATTGCAGCTTCAATTGGAGTACTGAATCCACCTTTGATAATTTGTTGTGTATCGTATAGTATGAATGCACTAAATACTAAAGCACCAACCATTGCAATACCAAGTTGAAGTATAGATGAACCTATAAAGATATTACTTACAGAACCTACTATTAAAATGATAAGAGCAATAAACAACATTTTACCCATACCACTAAAATCTCTTTTAGTAGTCATAGCGAACATTGAAATACCGCCAAAAGCAACTGAAGTCATTAAAAATGCCTGAGCCACAATAGATGCACCACCCGGCATATTAAAAACACTACTTAATAAAGGAGTAATTGTAAGTCCGCTTAAGAAAGTAAATCCAAACAAAACAGCCAAATTAATTCCCGGCTTATCTTTTACGGCATAAAGCCCAAATAAAAATACAAACTCAAGTATTACTAATCCCCAGTACCAACTTGTAATGGTGCTAACCATATCTAGTCCTATATATGCACCAGCAGTTGCAGCTAAAAGAGAACTAGCAAAAAGTTGATAAGTTGACTTTAAAAAAGTCATTAAATCAGCTCTGGTTCCTACGTGCGAAGATGAAGCATATGCTTCATCTTGTGAATACTTTTCGCCTTGAGTATTGTTATGAGATAAATAGTCTCTATTGTACATAATAAATATTTCCTTGTTTTAAATTAGATGAAGTTTATTATTATTATCTTAAATATATCTTTAAGAACTAAAATTAACTTTTAAATTATAAGAAAGTAGAGTAATTGTATCCTTTATATGTAAAAAGAGTATAAAAAAAAGAATTCCAAAATTTAAGCC
>JAGLOP010000011.1 GCA_023138835.1 Arcobacteraceae bacterium | reverse complement strand
CTCCTGAGGGTGAATGGCTCACCAATACGAGTCAAGGTGGAAGTATGGATTATATGGATGTTCCTAAAAATGTACTTGATTTGGCTGTTAAAGTTTCTAAAGCTGCAAAAGCAGAGTATTGGGCTTGTGATATTGCATATGGAAAAGATGGGAAAATTAGAATTTTAGAGTGTGCTACAGCATTTGCAGCATTCCCTTATATTAGAGATTGGATTGGTCAATATATTATGTGGAGTTTAAGTGAAGGTAGATTTAGAAAACCACATATGCCAATGTTTAACTGGGAAGAGTTAAGTAAGATAGATGCTTCACTATTAAGAACTATGAGACATATAACTTTTGGTGCATATAATTCATCTTATGATGGTGCATACTTTGGTAAGAAAAAGAAAATATATGGAGAAGGTGAAGTTTATTTACATGAATTGGATGATAAATATAAAGTTTATGATGTAAAAAGAAGATGGAGTGAAGAGTGGCCAAGTGAGATTTATAATTACCAAGACAGATTTGCACTTAAAAACTTAAAAAGTATGAAAGTACAAAATTTAAAAACTCAAGATATACCAAGCCCCGATGAAGCAAATGAATCTCAACAATTGCAAAAAGTTACAAAAAAAGAATTAAAAAAGATTTTAACATCAGTTGATGGTATCAGTAAAAAGAAATTTGGAAGAATTATTAGTGAAATGGGAAGTACTCACGAAGTGGTTGGTGTTTTGGAACAAAGTCCGTCAATTTTATTAAATATTAAAGGTATAACAAAAAAGTTAGTTGAAAAAATTACTCAAAAGTGGTTTGAATTTAAAGGGAAAAATTAAGCATTGAAACAACAATATAAATCATATCAACAAACTTGTGATTTTTTAAAAAATTGCGTAAAAAATTACCCTGATATTATCAGCGTAAAAAGTATCGGTAAAACCTGGGAAGATAGAGATATCTTAGTTGCTACCATTTCACTTAATGTTGAAAATGCAGATTTAAAACCTGCTATGCTTTATACAGGTACAATTCACGCACGAGAATGGATAGGAAATGAATTGGCTGTATCATTTATTGATTATCTGCTTTCAAACTACAGTTCTAATCCAAAAGTTTTAAAAACTTTAACTAAAAATACTTTATATATAGTTCCATGCCTTAATCCAGATGGATTTGAATATAGCAGAACCCATTTTTCTTTTTGGAGAAAAAATAGAAGAAACAATAAAGATGGTACATTTGGAGTTGATTTAAATAGAAACTTCAGTGTTGGTTATCAAAAATCAAAAGATACAGCTTCAAATGTTTATAGCGGTCCACAACCATTTAGTGAACCTGAGACATCTGCTATGAAAGCTTTTGTAGATGGAAAAGACAATATAACCATAGCGTTGGATTATCATTCTCAAGGAAATGTATTTTTTCCTGCTCATAAATTTAATCACGAAAGTGAAATAGAGGGAACTGACCTTAATACTATATGTGCAAATATGAACTATGAGATACATAAAGTTACAGGTAGAAAGTATGGTATTCACAGAGGTAAACCACCTACAAAATTAATTTCAGGAAGCGGGAGAGAATATTATTATTCTAAAGGGATAATTGCAGCTGTTGTTGAAGTTGGAACTCGTAACATTCCGGATTTTATGCAAAATATGAAAGAGAGTATTGATGAAAATATCCCTGCACTTTTAAAAACATTGGGTGAGTCACAAAACTATTCTAAAAATGCCCCAAAAAGGGTAAATAATTTTCATATAGAAACTTTTACTTCAAATGAAGTAACTTTATCTTGGGATTATGAATGTAATAAAAATATATATTTTCAAATTTTCAGAAATACTGAAAATAAAGAGGCTTGTAATGAATCAAATCTCATTTGTGAAACTTATAATAATACTTTTACCGATATTCAACTACAAAGCGGTACAGCATATTATTATTATATAAGGGCTGTAAATAATTTAACTCGTATAAAATCACCATTTGCCCCAAAAACAAAAATAAAAACTTTACTTGAAGCAGATGAGTTTAGTAAAACCATTTTCCCCTCTCCTAAAGAAGTTGGATATGTTGCAAGTAAATTAATTGAAACCAATAGAAAACATTTTGGTACAAATTCACTTTTTATCGGTGTTAATGAGACAAAGGGTACCAGCTATGGTGTTATGCAATTTAATCTTGATAATATACCTAATAATGCTATTATAAAAGATGTCAGGATATCTCTATATCCTTTAAATCGGGTAAATGCAAAAATTGAAAAATTTGGAGAGTGGAGTATATCCGTTATTGATACACAAAGTGTATCTGAACTTTATGATTATGATCAAATTGATAATGCAAAAATAATCGAAACTCTAGGGCAAACAATACCATCAGAAAAATTAACACAAGGGATATGGAGTCACTGGAATTTTAATGAAACAGAAAAAAATGTTTTACAAAAGAACTTAAAAAATGGAAAATTACTATTTAAAATTTCAGGACCGACTGTTTTACCTGAAGGTCGAGACAGTCAAATGATGATGTTTGACTTAGGCTATGGAAACTATGGCGGAGGTATGCACTATCGACCAAATATTGATATTAAATATACAATTCCCAGTAAAGAAATTATTATTGAAGCTTCTAATGTTATATCTATTTGTAAAGATGAAAAAAACTATAAAAACTTAATTTGCGGTTTTGATAAAAACAATAATAAGATATATGGACTTATGGAGTTCAACCTTGATACTCTACCGGATGCTAAACAAACAATTATAACCGATAGCTATATTCAAATAAAAAATAAAAGTGCCACAAAAACAAAGCAAGATATAAGATACAATGTAGAATTTATAGATATTGAGAGTATTGATTATGAAAGTATTCAAAATAGAGACAGAATTGAATTTATTGGTTATGAAGTAAGCAGAAGTGATTTACAAAAAAATAAGACACATAAGTTTATTTTTGATTATTATTCTCGCCTTGCATTGGAAAATGTTCATAAAGAAAATAAAAATGCTAAATTTATCATCAAACCTACATCATCAGATATCAAAAATCACATAGTGGATTGGTATAGCAAAGAGACCAAAAATAGTGTAAAACTTGTAGTTAAATATATCAATAGAAGAAAAGAACCTGTTGAAGAAATTGATAATTTAAAAATAATTATAGATAACAACAAAATAAAATTAACCTGGAACAATCCAGTTTGCGAAGATTTTAAAGGAGTATATGTAGTTAGGAACAGATTTCATCCACCAAAAAATCATCTTGATGGAGATAAAATTTATGCAGGAAATGACAACTATACTTACGATGACTTCGGTAGTATAAATATAGATAAATATTATGCTGTATTTACTTATGACAATGTTCCAAACTATAGTGAACCACTTGTAATTAAACATGTAACTAAATAAGTTATAAATCTCGGATAATTACCTAATTTATTATTTGTTTTAAGTTACTTTATAATAAAATTGATTCATTATAATCATAAGTAATAAATCAAAGGAGTCTAAGAATGTTAAAAGATGCATCCATACAAAAGAAGTTTACTGTAATAGCTATTACGATTACAGTAGTAGTGTTGTTGGCAAGTTATCTGTTTTTAAATACATACAAGAGTAAAACGGAAGCAGAAGTTTATAATAAAACGAAATATGACTTGAATCTTCTAGTAGAAGACAGAATAGCTTCTAAAAAAGCTGTTGGTATCTCTAATGCAGTTTCAATTGCAAATGATGGTAGGATTAAAAAAGCTTTACGAACAAATGATAGGAAATGGGCAATACTTACTTTAGGTTTTATACACGATAAAATGAAAGAAAGCACCCCTTTTAAAAATATTAAAGTTCATGTACACACTAAAAATAACCATTCCTTTGTACGAGCCTGGAAGCTTAAAAAATTTGGTGATGATTTAAGTTCTTTTAGAGCAAGTGTTGTAAAAGTAAACTCATCTAAAAAAGCTGTAAATACTTTTGAATTAGGAAAAGCCGGATTAAGTTTAAGGTCAGTTGTACCGGTTACAGATGATGACGGTACACATTTGGGTTCTTTAGAGTTTATGCAAGGCTTAAACTCAGTTGCTAAATTATTTAATAAATCTAAAGATGGATTTTTACTTCTAATGGATACAAAAGTTTCAACCGTAAAAACATTTGATAAAAGTTCTAGATTTAAAGACTATATTATCTCTCAAAAGTTTATTAATAAAGAATTCTTAGCAGATGCAAAAACTATTAATATACAAAAGCTTTTATCCAGCGGCAGTTTCAGTGGTAAGAAATACTTTTTTACATACTCTTATGTAAAAGATTTTCAAGATAAGAAGTTAGGAATTTATTTAGTTGGTCGACCTTTAAGTGTAGTTGAACATTCCGTTGAAGAAGCAGCGTTACTTATAAATGTTGCACTTATATTATTGGTTCTGCTTTCTGTTATATTATTGGTTTCAACACTGATTAATCTTAAAAAAACTATTTTAGAACCTTTGGGAACTCTAACAGATTCAGTTATAGCAATGATGAAATTTTCAAGTGCAAATCAATTAATAGAGATCAAAAGTAATGATGAGATAGGTGAATTAGCAGGTCACTTTAATGAATATATGCAAAGCCTCAGAGATACTATGGCAAAAGATCAGCAGGTAGTTGAAGAAGTTGATAAGGCGATTCAAATGGCAAGAGCCGGCTTCTTTGTATATACCATAGAGGCTCAAACTGACAATAGATCAACAAATGATCTTAAAAATTCAGTAAATGATATGATAAAAGATTTAGGTACAAAATTTAGTGCGATAGATAATGCACTTATTCAATACGGCAATGCTAAATTTGATTATAAATTTAATGTAGACGATGTAAGTGGTACAATTGGTTCTATTGTATTTGGTACAAGAGCAATTGGTAGTAATATATCTGAGCTTCTTGCGACTATTATGATGAGTGGGGAACAACTTTCACATAATATTGATGTATTATCTACTTCTGCAAACTCTTTATCAAGATCTGCAAATGCACAAGCGGCATCATTGGAAGAAACAGCGGCAGCAGTTGAAGAGATAAGCAGTAATATCCAAAGCAGTTCCCAAAATGTTGAAAAAATGTCAGTTTTATCAGCTGAAGTAACATCATCTGCAACTTCCGGGCAAGAGCTTGCATCTCAAACAGCAACTTCAATGGATGATATAAATAAAGAAGTCACTGCCATTAGTGAAGCTATTGGTATTATTGATCAAATTGCATTTCAAACAAATATCCTTTCTTTAAATGCAGCAGTTGAAGCTGCAACAGCGGGAGAAGCGGGAAAAGGTTTTGCAGTTGTTGCTCAAGAGGTTAGAAATCTGGCATCAAGAAGTGCAGAAGCTGCAAATGAGATTAAGACACTTGTAGAGTCTGCAAATGTAAAAGCAAATTCCGGTAAAAAGATTGCAGATGAGATGATAGCCGGATACAATGAATTAAATGATAAAATTGGTCAAAATAAAGAGATGATTGATATGGTATCTTCAGCATCTCAAGAACAATCAAAAGGTATCGCACAAATAAATGATGCAATTGCAATTTTAGATACTAATACTCAAGAAAATGCGGCAGATGCTTCTAGTATCGATGAATTAGCTAAAGAAGTGGGAGTATTGTCTCAAAGATTATTAAGTATAGCACATCATGCTCAATATAGAGAAGAATCACGAGAACAAGTGTGTGATATAGATATGGTTTATGGATTAAATAAATTAAAATTAGACCACTTAAAATTTAAAACAACCAACTTTGCAAAACTAAATGAAAGAACTCATTTTAAAGTTGCAACAGAGAAAGAATGTGGATTAGCTAAGTGGATTAAAGAACAAGAGGCAAATCAAAAGTCATTTACACAAACACAAAACTGGAAAGAGCTGAATGAAGCACATGCTTTAGTACATCAAGGTGTACAAAAATATATTGACCAAAATGCCCAGAATGATTCACATAATCATCTTCTTAGTATAGGTAATGATATAGAAAAAGCAACAGGCAGAGTATTTACAGCATTAAATACAGTAAAAAAAGAAAACTGTCAAACATTAAAACACACATCGCAATAGCGATTTGATTTACTAAAAAGGAAATAAAATTATGAATAAGAAAATAGCAATTATAGATGATGAACAAGATATTTTAGATATCTTGGAGAGATTTTTAAGTAGAAGTGAAAAGTTTGATATAGAAATTTTTTCAAATCCTCAAACTGCGCTTAGCAAGGTAAAAAGTGGCATATACGACTTGGTACTTTTAGATATTATGATGCCTCAGATGGATGGGATAGACTTTTTAAAAGAGGTTAAAAACTCATCTATAAATACAAAAGTTGTAATGATGACAGCATATTCTACGCAAGACAGAATGATAGATTGTGAAAAGATTGGTGCGGATGATTATGTAACTAAACCGTTTGTTAGTTTAAGGGATGTTGAAAATAAAGTTTTAGACCAATTAGGATTATAGGAATATACTTATGTTTAAAACTATTACCGCTTTGTATGTTGAAGATGAAGAGCAAATAAAGAATATAGTCAGTTCTTTATTTGGTAATTTATTTGCTAGAATAATAGTTGCAGCGGACGGTAAAGAGGGTTTGGATCAATTTAATCAACTCAAAGATGAGATAGATATCATTATTACAGATATAAATATGCCTAAAATGAATGGCTTAGAGATGTGTGAAGAGATTAGAAAAATAAATACATCTGTCCCGATCATTATCACAACTGCTCATAATGATAAGGATTTTCTACATAGAGCTATCAAAGTTGGTATTTCAGATTTTGTAACAAAACCTATGAATATGGAAGTACTTTTAAACAGTCTTAAAAAGAATATAGAACCTATTTTACTGCAACGAAAACTTGATAAACAATTAGAACAACATCAAGAAGAGAGATTAAGAACTGCAAAATTCTCAGCTATTGGACAACTGGCTGCCGGTATTACGCATGAAATAAATACTCCGCTTACTTATATAAAAGCAAGTTTTGAGATGATGGGATATGATATAGAAGATTTGCCAGATTCAAAAACTAAAGATGAGATAGTAAAAAATATATCAAGGATAAAAGACGGTTTATTTCGTATCGAAAATATAGTTGGATCTATGAAAGAGATGTCTCAGCAATCAAAAATGGAAAAAGAAAGTTCCAATATATATTCTACTGTAGTTATATCAGCAATTTTAGCATATAATAAAATCAAACATATATCTAATGTCTATATAAATGATGAACATTTTAGTTTAGATATGGATAAAGAATCTCAAACTTATATGGTAGATATTCAAAAACAAAGAATTGAACAGGTTTGGGTAATTATTATAAATAACGCGATGGATGAATTGATGAAAATAAAAGATTTTAATGACAGAAGACTGGATATCAATATTTCATCAGATGAAACTCATATAAATGTTATCTTTAGAGATAACGCAGGCGGTATACATGATGATATTTTTGATCACCTGTTTGAACCATTTAAAGGCAAAAAAGAATCTTCGGGTATGGGAGTAGGTTTAAGTATTGCTAAAAAGATAATTGCAGATCAGGGCAATGCTTCTATAGATGCTTATAACGAAGGCAATGGTGCGGTTTTCAAAATACAGTTTACTTTATAACCCTTTATAGAAGAGTTTTAGGGAGTGTTAAAAACTCTCCCATTCATCTTTATCATTATTAGATTTAATTTGTTCTACCAAAACGGCTTTTGACTGTGGTATTTGTGAAACTTTTTTTGTAGATTGCTTTGCAATATGTGTTGTTCCCATATCCTTGGCATTTACACCGTCTTTACCTATAAACTCTTTTTCATTTGCATTTGATACAACCAATTTTGCTATAGTATCTGTTTGAACAGCTACTTCATAAGTTTGCGAGGCAATAGAAGCATTTTGTTGAGTTTGTTGGTCAAGTTGGGTTACTGCATCATTTATTTGTTCAATTGCCAACCGCTGCTCTTTACTTGCCATTTCAACATCAGAAATCAGTTCAATAGTTTTAGATATATTATCGTTAAGTCCAGTATATCCCTCTATCATTTTATCAGATATTACTTTCCCATCATTTGCTTTTGTGGTTGCATTTTCTACAAGTGTTTTAATCTCTTTTGCTGCCTCTGCACTTCTTGATGCCAAATTCCTAACCTCTTGAGCAACTACTGCAAAACCTTTTCCCGCTTCTCCCGCTGTTGCCGCTTCAACGGCTGCATTTAAAGAAAGAATATTTGTTTGAAATGCTATTTGGTCAATTACTGAAATTGCATCATTAATAGCATTTACCTGCTCATCTATTTCATTCATAGCAGTTGTCGTTTGATGTGCAAGTTCTTGCCCCTCATTTGCAGATATTGTAACTTCTGAAGCAAATTGAGACATTTTAACTACATTTTCAGTATTGTATGAAATATTACTCGTAATCTCTTCAAGAGCTGCTGCTGTTTCTTCCAAAGATGCTGCTGCTGAGTTTGAATTTTTATTTAAAATATCTACATTTTCAAGTAATATATCTGAACTTTTATCAAGAGTTAAACCATTTGATTTATTTTCAACCAACATTTCATTAATAGCTTTTCTTAAACTATTCACATCAGTAATTAGATGTTCAAAAACTCCCCCTTTTTCAATATTATCTAAATGCAACTCTTTCGTATAGTTATAGTTAGAGTATTCCTCTAATCTACCATTAATAATTATAAAGTTATTCTTTAAGTTGTCTAATGCATGATTTATTGTATCTTTTAACTGAACTAATGCTAAATTAGTTGTATTAGCTTCAATTCTCTGAGAAAACCAGCCATTTTCAACTCTGGTCATTACAGAGTGAACATCTTGTACAAATTCTGCTTCATCATTTTGATTTGATTCTAACTCTTCTATTCTAGCCTTAAGCCTTGCTATCTCTTTATCTTTTTCTTTACTTTTTCCAAAAAACATTTTATTTTCCCCTAATCCTTATATTTTTCCCTAATCTCCAAAAACATATCTTTATTTTCAAAAAACAAATCTATTAGTTTAGGATCAAACTGTTCACCCTTTTCCTCTTCAAAAAGTTTAAATATCTTTTTATCATCCCAAGCTTTTTTATAACATCTGTCACTTCCCAATGCATCAAATACATCTGCAACTGCTGTTATTCTTCCATAAATATGTATATCTTCACCTTTTAAACCTTGTGGATATCCCCGACCATTCCATTTTTCGTGATGTTCATTTGATACTATTGAGGCAGCTTTCAATACTTCTCTTTTTGAGCCCTTTAAAATACTGTATCCTATATCTGTATGAGTTTTCATCAGATCAAATTCTTCATCTGTAAGTTTTCCGGGTTTTTTCAAGATGCTGTCAGGGATACCGACTTTTCCTATATCGTGCATTGGACTTGCTGTAAATAATATATCTGAGTCATGCTCACTTAAACCATATAAATGTGCTAATATTTTTGAATATTCAGCAACTCTTTTTACATGATTTCCAGTCTCTTTACTTCTTGACTCCCCTATTTCACCCATCTTGTAAACTATCTCTTTTTGTGTATCTTCTATCTCTTTATGAAGATTAAAGAGTTCTGTTAAATCATGTCTAATAGCCATATATTCTATGATTTTATTATTTTCATCTTTAATTGGCACTATTGTTGTATCTACCCAGTACGGTTCACCTGATTTAGCTTTGTTTTTGATAATACCACTCCAAGGTTTCCCACTTTTTATAGTTTCCCAAAGTTCATAAAAAATCTCTTTTGGAGTATCTTCATGCCTTACCATATTATGATTTTTTCCTATCACTTCTTCTTTTGTATATCCTGAAACTTCTGTGAATTTATCATTTACATAAGTTATCTTCCCTGCTAAATTACTTCGAGAGACTATATTGCTTTCATTTATAGCCATCTCATATTCTTTTGACAATTTCATTGCACTGTCTAAATTGCTTATTGAACTGTTTAGTTTATGTTTAAAGTATTCTTTTACCTGTTCATGTTCTGTGATATCAGTTCTTATACCAATATATTCTATAACATCACCATTGATATCTAATATTGGTTTTATGATAGCTTTCACCCAATAAGCACTACCATCTTTTTTTCTATTTTTAACAGTACCTTTCCAAGTTTGTTTTAGTTCTTTTATTGTATGCCATAGATCTTTAAATGCCAAAGACGGCATATCTTCATGTCTTACTATATTATGATTTTTACCTAAAAGTTCCTCTTTTGTATATCCTGAAATACTACAAAACTCTTCATTTATATAAGTGATTATCCCTTTTGGATCTGTTTTTGACACAATAGCACTTTCATCTACAGTTTCTTTATATTGATTTAAAAGCTGAACAGAACAAGTAACTTCATCCTCTTTTCTTTTATAATCAATCCACAAATCAACTTTTAAAACTATCTCTTCAATAATATAAGGTTTTTTTATGATATCAACAGCCCCTGCTTTAAGCCCATCTCTTATAGTTGCTGATTCAATATTTCCCGAGATTATCATAACAGGTATTTTTCTTTTATTTACTATTTCAATTTTATTCTTTTGTAAAAACTCTATACCGTTTGTATCTTTTAATTGAACATCCAAAAGTATTAAGTCTACTTGTTTGGTATTTATAATATCTAAGGCTGTTGCGGTATCAGATGCGATTTCGACATGATAATGTCTATTTTTAAATATATCCTTCAGCTGCTCTTGTATAACAAGTGAATCATCTATTATTAAAATTGTTTTAAATCTGTTTTTTTCCAGTTGTTCTATTGTTGTTGTAATTTGGTGTATCTTATGGAAAAAATCTTTATCTTTTACTATAAAATCAATTACACCTTTTTGATAAGATATATCTCTAAATTGTTTATCGGTTTCAGTAGTAAGAACGAATATCTTTTCAGATGTATTTTCAAGTTTTGTGATAAGTTCATAACCGCTGCCATCCGGTAAATTTATATCAAGCATAAGGTAGTGAATTTCATTATCTTTTAGAAAGTCTTTCCCCTCCTGAAGTGTTACTGCACTAAAACAATTATAGCCAAGGTCTGTAAAAGTTTTTGTTAATATTTTATTTACTGATTTAGAATCCTCAATTATTAATATATTATAGTTTGAGGGTTTAAATTTGAAGTTAAAAGACATATTACAGTCTAAATTTGTCATGTATTATTCCGCTATTATTATTTTGTCACATTTTAGTCACCCACTCCTAAGTATTTACTTAAAATTGAATTTAAAAGATAAAATAATTATTATTTTATAAAATTGACAAGTATTTGAGACTACATAGAGACTAAAAAGATTATTAATAAAAGAATAAAAGTATCATTGCTGTTACTAATTGAGAAATTGGCTATTTTTGGATATGATAATAAATAAAAATATAAAGAGTGAAGATGTTATTAAAATTTAAAAAATGGTTTCCTAAAATTAAAAAAAGTGCTTGGGTAGCTCCAAGTGCAGATATAATTGGAAATGTAAAAATAGGGAAAGACAGTTCTATTTGGTTTGGAACTGTTGTTCGCGGTGATGTACATAAAATTAGAATAGGAAAAAGAACTTCTATCCAAGATTTGTCTATGGTTCATGTAACACATTATAAAAATAAAGATAGGAGTGATGGAAATCCAACAATCATAGGCGACGATGTAACAATCGGACATAAAGTTATGCTTCATGGCTGTACCATTGAAAATGGTTGCTTAATAGGTATGAGCGCAACTATTTTAGATGGTGCTGTTATAGGAGAAGGCAGTATTGTAGGTGCTCATTCTCTTGTAACACAAAATAAAGTATTTCCACCACATAGCTTGATTATGGGAAGCCCTGCAAAGGTTGTAAAAACTTTAAACGATGAAGAGGTTCAAAATTTAATTGAACATGCAGGTCGTTATGTAAAGTTTAAGGAAGAGTATTGTTAAGCGTTACTCTTCATCATCCTCAGAATTCCCATCAATCATCTGCTTAATCTCTTCATAAAGTTCAGCGCATTCATCTTTGTCTAACTCTTTGTTTTTAATATCTTTTAATATCTCACTAAATTCAGCTCTCATCTCATGCATCTCATCTAATTCAGCTTTAGCCTCATCACTTGCATTTTTATCATTTGCTATACTTTCAAATATATCATCAATATGATCTTCAATGTCCGGCATAACTACATCTTCAATTAACTCTTGTAATCTTTGTTCACATCTCTTCATACTTTATCCTTCTTTTTTGGTATAACTTTTAAATTATCTGATTTACTGTACTTTATCAAATCTTCTGCTGTTTTAATATCTTTTGGCATATCATCAAAACATTTTTGTAAAACTATACAAGTACTTAAGGCATCATCATAAGCTCTATGATGACTACCAACATTAATTTGTAAAAGTTCTCTTAAAAACTGTAATCCATATTTTTCATTTGCTATTACCCTTTTAGCCAGGTCAATAGTACAAAGCTTTCTATTACAAAGTTTTCCTAAATCAAACTGCTCCATAGTCTGGCTTATAAATTTATAATCAAAACTAATAGCATGAGCTACAAAAACATCATCTTCTAGAAATATTTTAAACTCCTCCATAACACTTTGTAAAGATGGTGCATCTTTAACCATATCAAGTGTGATACCGGTAAGTTCTTGAACATGTTTTGATATTTCATTAGCATTGACTAAGCTTTCATATTTATCAATAATTTGACCATTTTTATACTTAACAGCACCTATTTCAATAACCTGTCCCAGACTTGCTTTTCCCGCTGTTGTTTCAATATCTACTATACAAAAAGTTTGTTTTGATATAGGTGTTGTTGCTGTTTTTAAATACACTTTATTATCTTTAAATTCAATAGGATAACCATTTGAAATCAAAAGTTCAATCTCTAAATCAACATCATTAAAAAAAGTCTTGGTATTTCCAAGCATTGCCTTAAATGTATTTATCTTTAAGGGTGATTTTAATAATTTGTGGGTTATTTTATCAAGATATTTCATTTGCTTCTTTACAAAATTTAATCATCTTTTGTTTATCTTTCTTTCCTTTGGAAGCCTCAACACCGCTGCTTACATCAACGCCATAAAAACCAAAGCCATTTAACTCTTGTAAATTTTCTCCTTGAAGTCCACCTGCAAGTATCATTTTAGAGCAATTTACATCTTTAAACCATTCTAAGTTAAGTCGTTTACCCTCTCCACCATAGCTCTCAACGAATGCATCTACAAGTATATAGTTATCTTGATATTTTAAAATGTCCGCCCTGCTTTGAGCTCTTAAAACTTTAATATATTTTACTTCTAAATTATTATAAAGCTCATCATTAGCTTCAAAATGTATTTGAGCTAAATCTATTTTTGCAATTTTTGATATATGATTGATATTTTGAGCTGATTCCTCCACAAAAAGTCCAACACTTTGAATAAAAGGGGGAAGCTGTTCAATAATTTTTCTAGCTTCAAACGGTTCAATATATCTAGGACTTTTATGATAAAAAACAAATCCTAAAGCATTTGCCCCCGCATTAATAGCATCAATTGCATCTTTTAAATTTGTAATCCCGCATATTTTTATTTTAGTTTGCACTTATTTAGCCTTAAATTTGTAAACTTTTTATAGCTTGACCGTAATTTGAAGCTCCATAAACATAACTTCCTGCAACAACCACATCAACCCCGGCATCTTTTAACTCTTGGATATTTTTATCATTTACTCCGCCATCTACTTGAATCAAACAATTAGGATTGTGTTTATTGATTAACTCTTTTAACTCTTTTGCTTTTTTGACAACTGAAGTGATAAACTTTTGCCCGCCAAAACCAGGATTTACACTCATAAGTAAAACCATATCTAAATCTTCAAGTAAATATTCAATCGCTTGGGGCGAACTATGCGGATTTAAAACAATAGCCGGCTTTATATCCAAACTTCTTAATTTTTGAATCACTCTATGCGGATGCTTTTCACTTTCAATATGAAAAGAGATATATTCAGGTTTCAAAGGAGCAAAAAGATCAATAAAGAAATTGTTGTCCTCAACCATTAAATGCACATCAAGTGGCTTGGAAGCCACTTTGGCAACAGCATTTACAACAACAGGACCAATAGTCATATTTGGTACAAAATGACCGTCCATCACATCAACATGAACTAAATCACAACCACCATCACAAATAGCAATTATCTCATCGTTTAATTTTCCAAAATCCGCACTTAAAATCGAAGGAGCTACAAGCATTTATTTACCTTTATTTATTTATTATTGTGATTATATCTAATTAGTTATAATTCTTCGGAATAAAATACATAACAGTTTCAAAAATTCCTTCCATATAGTGACGAAGGTAAATTTTATACTCACTGTTTATTGCCAATACTTTTTGAGGTATCTTATACCAATCTTTTGACTTATGATAGATACAAATAGCTAAAATTGGTTTATACTTCTTGATTGTATTTACAGCCCCATCTATGGCATCTTGTTCAGCACCCTCTATATCTAATTTTATAAAATCTATTTTATCAGCTATGAGGTTATCAATCGTATCTATATTTGTTGCTTGAAAATTATGGTTACAGTTAGATTGTACAATTTGTTCTTCTAAATACTCTGTTTTTTTAGAACCCAAACCGCAGTTTATAAATTCAATATTTTCTATATGACCAAACTCTTTTTTTGCTATATTTATATGTAATTTACTTGGTTCAACTACATATATTCTTTTAAAATCTGGGAAGTTATCTATAATTTGAGGTATCGTATCTCCAATATATCCACCACCATCTAAAAAACTAATATTTTTAATATCAGGTAATAACTGCTTATCAAAATATTGTTCTTTATGATTGTTTGTAAATCCTTCCATAAAATCCAAATCAAATGTTATTTTAAAATTTATCACTTTTTGAAAAACTTCTTTTGATTTATCATCAGCTAATAAATTATAAATATCATTGTATTCATCTTTGTTTTGTTTAAAATCATCTTCAAAATCAAGTATAAAAGGTGGAGCTGCTAAATCAAAATCAGAGTATCTATAAAAAGAAAGATAATTAAAATTAACAAAACCTTTTTTATCTAAAGTATTTTTAACTTCAAGCGGACTACCTGTAGAAACTGACAAAATAATAGAGTCTTTTGGAACATCTTCTATTTTTAAAACTTCTTTTTTCTTTCGTGAAGATTGAATTCTTGTAAAATCATCTATTATCCCATCAACTTCAATATGCTTTAAAACACTTTTTGTTAATTTGTTTATCCCTAAAATATATTTTTTTGTTGTACTTGATGAGATAAAAAGCTGCGTTAATTCTTTATCTTTTGCATTTATATAATCAAAATCTTTTACATTCATTTTAGTTTCCTATTTTCTTTTATAAGGTTTTTTATATCTTACATTTCCATATTCATTCATAACACACCCTACTTGATATTCAACCATTTTTTCAAATGGTTTTAAAAAATTTTCAAGAGATTTATCTTCTATATTTTCTATTTTTTGTTGATTTAAAAGTTCTAAAACACAAAGAGTTGATTCAATAGTAGATAAACAATAAGAATTTGGTTGAGTTTTTATCTTAAACTGCGATGTTTTTGTATGTTCAAAGCTTATCCTTGAAAGATTGTGCAAATTTTTACTAACAGCTAAAATCTTTTTAGAGCAAGGCCAGGTAGAATCAATGATAAATATCACATTTGTCTTATTTTGCTCTTGAATACTAGAAGTATTTAAATTGATACTATTATCACTTGGATATAAAATATAACAATTGTTAGCTGTATCATTGAGCAAGGAATTAATTTTGTCATGATTTGTAAAATCAATACCAACATAAAGTTCACAATTTTTTAATGAAATATTAGTAAAGTGTCCTGTTCCATTTTTAGTTTTTCTAAACTCTTTTGGATGCATTAAAATTACAAACTTAGTTTTAGTGTTGATTTGTTTAATATATGAACACATACAACTGCTCTTTGGTCTATAACAATTGTAGCATATTTGTCTTATATCATTTTCTTTACTTGTCATTTTGGAATTATAGTCAAATTTAGATATAAAAAAAGAGAAGTTCAAAATCGAACCTCTCTTTTTATTTAATAAAGCTTAAATAAAACCTTTCATCTAAGCTATCACTTTGTAGTGAATTAATTTTATAATTAACTTTTAACAATGCTAAATATGTGAAATCCTCATCAATGTACCTCCATATTGTTTAGATACCCATATTAGACTCCAATTTGCATTAAAGTTTACTTAAAAATTTATCTTAGTTATTGGATATAATTACTTTAAAAAAGGGCAATTAAAAGTAATAACCCAATCTAATACCAAGATTGTCATTACCTTGGTTTCTCATATCATTTAAGCCAACATTTGAATAGTGATCATATATAAGGCTTATAGATATATCTTCTTTTATATAAAAACCTATATCAATCGCTTCTCTAAAAAGGAGGCGTGTACCTAATTGTCTTTTATCACTGTTTCCATTATTTAGTTCCCCGTCATGTGTAGCAAAACCAAAAAAAGCACCTAAAAGTAAATTATCAAAAAATCTATCTTCCCACGCTAAACCACCAAAGATAAAGCTTGTATCACCGTTAGTATTTATATCTGCCCCAACAGCAAAATGTCCTTTTAATATTTTTTCTTTAAATTGAAGTTCACCATGCAGGTCAATACCATTTTCTCTGCCAGAGGATATAGGACCGGTACTGTGAGAGAGTATCCCTCCTTTAATTGAATGATATGTCTCGTCAGCATAACTAAAATAAAAACAGAAAAATAAAGCCAATATAATTTTAATCATGATAAACCCTTGATTTTTGTACAATTAGTTTAGCACAATATAGATTAACATTATTCGTTTATTTATTTACTTTAGATATAATGTGACACTAAAAATAATAAAGGTAACACCATCGAATCAAAAATAGCATTTTTATTAAATTTTAAAAATCAAAATCCAGAAGTAGAAGAGATTGTACAACACAAAGATACAATAAAAGAGTTTGCAAATCATGTAAGGCAAAGTGATGCTTTTGAAGAGTTTTATGATACTTACTTACATATACGAGGATATGCTTATAGATTGCAAAACCCTGAACAAAGACTATATTATACATTTAGTGAAGCTGTAAATGCTGTAGATATGGCGAAGCTTATGAGAGATGATGAGGCGTTAAAGATGAATTGTCAAGTGTATCTTTTGATTTTAGATATTTGTATAGATGAAGTTCTAGGTAACGATATAGATGAAGATGAGAAACAAAAAGCTATAGATTCTTACAAAGAATTAGAAAAACAGCAGTCAAATGAAAATAAAAAATATCATATGTATCAGTATTAAAAGAAAGAATATAAAATATGAATGAACAACCAAACAATCCTTTACATGGAATTACTTTAGAAAAAATTATTAATACTCTTGTTGAGCATTACGGTTGGGAAGAGTTAGGTCAATTGATAAACATAAGATGTTTTAATCTTGACCCATCTGTAAAATCCAGTTTAAAATTTTTACGAAAAACACAATGGGCTAGAACAAAAGTTGAGAAACTATATCTTAAAACAATTAAGTAGTATTTCTTTTTTTATGTCTAAATATATATAAAGATATCAAAATACCTACAAATGCCAATGTTACAGTAATAATTTGAGATAAATACTCACTGATTAAAGCTTGATTTTCACCTATTATATATCCTAGGACCACCAAAACAGCACTCCAAATTAAAGCACCAAGTGAAGTATATATAATAAATATTTTTAAATTCATCCGTGAAAGTCCAGCAGGTATAGATATAAGCTGTCTAACGCCAGGGATTAACCTTCCATTAAAAGTAGATATTGCACCATGTTTTTTAAAGAAAGTTTCCATTTTTTCTAATGTCTCATGAGAAACTAAAATATACTTACCATATTTTAATAAAAACTTTCTACCTACATATAAAGCACCAAAATAATTTATTAGTGCTCCTAAAATAGAACCCATTAAAGATGAAAACATAATAAGAGTTATATTCATTTCCCCTTTAGATGCCAAATAACCAGCTGGTATTAGTACTATTTCACTAGGGAAAGGGATAAAAGAACTTTCTATACACATAAGTAAAAAGATTCCAAAGTATCCCATATCAAAAATTGTATCTGTAATCCACTGTGCCATTTCATGTAACATTATTTGTCTCTTTACTCTTATTTTGTACGTATTATATTAAATTACATTTTACAATTAGCTTCAAGCATCAATTATATATTTGATTAATGTAAGTTTATTTAAATAAACTATGATAAAATAGATGTATGATGACCAAAAGAGATTGCTATGCATAAATTTAACAAAGTATTTATAGAACTTACAAATATTTGTGGTCTATCTTGCAGCTTCTGCCCTACTAAAAGTTTAGCGACAACTACCATGAATTTAAAGTTTTTTGAAGATATTTTAATTCAATTAAGACCATTTACTAAAGAGATTGCATACCATGTATTTGGAGACCCTCTCACATTATCAAATCTAAATAAGTATTTAGATATTTCACACAAGCACAATTTTAAAGTTCATATTACAACTACAGGGTATTATCTAAATAATTTTGATTTAAATTTATTCTTACATCCTGCAATAAAACAAATAAATTTTTCACTTAATAGTTTCAATAAAAATGATATCCAAATATCATTACAACAATATCTAAAACCTATGTTTGATTTATGCAAACTAAAATTAGACAATAAAGTTCATAATTTTATAAATTTCCGACTTTGGAATATGAATAGTCAAAATAGTGAAGAAAATTTTAATAATGAAATCTTTGAGTTATTGGAAAAACAATTTAATATTGATTTATCATCTTCTAATAATAAAGACTCAATAAGATTAGAAAATCAAATTAAATTACATTTTGACAGCTACTTTCAATGGCCGAGTTTAGAATCAGATCATTATAGTCAAGGGTATTGCCAAGGTTTAAGCTCTCACTTTGGAATCTTAAGTTCAGGCATTGTTATCCCTTGCTGTTTAGACAGTGAAGGCAAAATAAATTTGGGAAACTTACATGATAATAAATTGGAAGATATTTTATCACAAGAAAGAACTAAAAATATAATAAATGGCTTCAAAAAAGATATTGCAGTAGAAGAGTTATGTAAAAAATGTTCTTACAAAGATAAATTTAAGAAAAATTAGATATAATTCACAAAAATTTATATATTCAAGGAATAATTATGGCAAGAAGATGTATGCTATCTGGAAAAGGACCAATGAGCGGGAACAATGTAAGTCACGCAAAAAATAGAACAAAAAGAAGATTTTTACCAAATTTAAGAACTGTTAGAATCAGTTTAGAAGATGGTACAACAAGAAAAATTAAAATTTCTGCTTCGGAACTTCGAACTCTTAAAAAGAATTCATAGTCCTTTAACCAATATGGTGTTTTATGAGCTTACGTAGAAACATCAAAAAAGCTTTGGGTTGGGAGTATCGAAACACCAAACCAGAGTTTGACTTAGACAGAGAGATATACTCTCAATTTAGACATTTTAGACTTCCTCTAATTTTATTGCAAACTATTATGATGATTGGTACTTTAGGGTACATGATTATTGATGACTTCTCAATTTTAGATGCAATTTATCAAACAGGTATTACTTTTACTACTGTTGGATTTGGTGAAATTTCTAATATTTCTCCAGCAGGAAGACTATTTACTATCACTTTAATTATATTTGGGTTTTTAATATTTACATTATCAATTACTGCTTTAATTCAAGTATTAGTTAAAGGTAAATTTTTAGATCTTTACAAGGAGCGAGACATGCTTTATAAAATAGCACGGCTTAGAAATCATTTTGTTATTTTTAATCATAATGAATATTCTATACAATTGGCAAAACAATTTCGAGAAAACCACATCCCTTTTGTAGTGGTTGATCCAAGAGATGATCTTGAGGAGATTGCTAAAAACAACAACTATCCATACTATGTTAAAGAGGAGACATACTCTGAAAATGCTTTTCTTAAATCACATCTGTCAAGTGCAAAAGGTGTAATATCCTTATCTAAACATATTGCTGATAATATTACTATTATAGCTTCTGTTCGATTATATGAAAAAGAGCTTGGTAGAAATCATCCCTTTTTGGTAATTTGTAATGCAGAAACTCAACATGACGTAAACAGACTTAAAAAATTGGGTGCGGATAAAGTTGTTGCGCCCCCTGCTCTTATGGCAAAAAGAGTTAGCGCCATGGCAATTCGTCCTGATATGGAAAATGTACTTGAAGAATTTTTATATAAAAAAGACACACCTATAGATATGGAAGAAATTACAATTAATGAAGACAGTTGGCTTATCGGTCATAGACTAAAAGAAGCTCACTTACGAGACAAATTAAAAGTAAGTATTATCGGTATCACTAAAAATGATGGAAAATTTATACAAATGCCTAAGGGTAGTACACATATAGATGGTGGTTGTAAACTTTTGGTCGTAGGTAATCAAATAGGTATAGGAAAAGCTAGAATAATGATCAATTTAACTGAGCGGCCAAATGTTTAGTATTTTTCCGATTAAAGGTACTATTGGCGATATTAACGGATTTTATTGTGATGGTGTCAGTGCCGGGCTTAAACCAAAGGGCGCATTAGATATTGGATTTATTTATTCAGATACTTTATGTGAAATTGAATCAATTTTTACAGAAAATAAATTTCAAGCAGCACCGCTTAAACATTATCTTTCATTAAATAAAGATTTTAAAACAAATTTTATACTTATAAATTCTAAAAATGCAAATGCTATGACAGGTCAAGCTGGAATAGATGATATTAATGAAATATTTAAAGAATTAAAAGAAGTTCATACAAATATAGAAAATCCAATAATGAGCAGCACTGGTGTAATCGGTGTGCCGCTTCCTAAAGATAAAATTTTAGAAAGTGCTGTTAAGTTCGATTTAACAGTTAAAAATGGAACTTTACTTTCTAATGCAATTATGACGACAGACAGTTATCCTAAAAATTGTTTTTATGAAGTTAAACTTGAAAATGGAAAATCTTTTAAAATTGGTGCCATTGCAAAAGGTGCAGGTATGATAAATCCAAATCTAGCTACCATGCTTTGTTTTATATGCACTGATGCAAATATCCCTAAACAAGATATGAAAGAGTTATTATTAAACAACTCAACAACAACTTTTAATGCGATTAGTGTAGATGGCGATACTTCTACAAATGACACAGTAATGCTGCTTAGCAATCAAACGCAAGCTTATGACAAAGAAGCTTTTAAAGAGGCTCTACGGTTAGTTATGGATGATATGGCAATGATGATGGTCGCTGATGGTGAAGGGGCTAAAAAAGCTGTTGCCTTTGAAATAACCGGAGCTAAAAATAATGATGAAGCCCAACTTATTGCAAAAGCTTTATCTAATTCACTTTTAGTAAAAACTGCACTTTTTGGAGAAGATCCAAACTGGGGAAGAATTGCATCTACTGTTGGAGCATCTGGAGCCAACTGTAATGAAGATACTTTAACTATCAGCTTTGGAAATATTTTAGTATACAATAAAGGTGAAATATATTTTGATAAAGAAACGGAAGAGAAAGCCTCCAAAGTACTTCAAGGAAAAAGTTTTAAAATTAGTTGTGATATTGGATTAGGTGATGGTAATTTTACGGCATACGGATGTGACTTAGGGTACGAATATGTTAAAATCAATGCTGATTATAGAACATAGATTAAGCAAATATTAGATATAATACGAAAAATAACATAACAACAAAAAGGATCACAAATGTTTCATGAACATAGAGATATAGTTACAGTACTTAAAACTGAAAATGCACACTTTAAAAAAGTATTTGATAAACATAATGATTTACATGATAAAATTGATAGAACTGAAGATGGTGGAGTTGACCATATTGATCCAGTAGAAATTGAAAAAATGAAAAAAGAAAAATTAAAGCTTAAAGATGAAGCTTATGCAATGATTATGGATTATAAAAAAGCTAATTCATAATATTTCTTAATTGCTCAACTACTAAAAAGGTTAAGATTAAATTCTTAGCCTTTTTTTACGCACTTACCGCGTATTAACCACACTTTTTAAGCCATTTTTGGATATACTAATGCAATTTTAAATAAAGGTAACTTATACAATATGGAAAATCTTTTTGAATCACAAGATATAGTAGATATTAGAATAGAAGACTCGGTAAAGGCTTCTTATTTAGACTACTCGATGAGTGTTATTATTGGTCGGGCATTACCAGATGCTAGAGATGGACTTAAGCCAGTACATAGAAGAATTTTATATGCTATGCATGACTTAAATTTAAGTAGTAAAGCAGGGTATAAAAAATCTGCTCGTATTGTTGGTGATGTTATTGGTAAGTATCACCCGCATGGTGACAATTCTGTTTATGATGCACTTGTAAGAATGGCACAGCCATTTTCTATGAGAATGCCACTTGTTGATGGTCAAGGAAACTTTGGTTCTGTTGATGGCGATAGTGCAGCTGCTATGAGATATACAGAGTCAAGAATGACTAAGATAAGTGAAGATGTATTAAAAGATATTGATAAAGATACTGTAAACTATACACCAAACTATGATGACACTATGAAAGAACCATCAGTAATGCCTACAAGAATCCCTGCATTACTTATAAATGGTAGTGAAGGTATTGCTGTTGGTATGGCCACAAAAATTCCACCACATAATCCCACTGAAGTATTTAATGCTTTATTACATATTATTGATAATCCAAAAGCTACTCCTGAAGAATTAATGACATTTATTACTGGTCCTGATTTCCCAACTGGTGGTACTATTTTTGGTAGAAAAGGTATCGTAGATGCTTATACTACTGGTCGAGGTAGAGTTAAAGTTAGATCTAAACATCATATTGAAACAAAAGGTCATAAAGAGATTATTGTAATTGACGAATTACCATATCAAGTAAACAAATCAAGACTTGTAGAAGCTATCGCTGACTTAGCTAGAGAAAAAAGTATAGAGGGTATTAGTGTCATTCGTGATGAATCTGATAGAGATGGTATGAGAGTTGTTATTGAACTTAAAAAGGATGCAATGGCTGAAATTGTTATGAATAATCTTTATAAACAAACTCAATTAGAAATCACTTTTGGTACAATTATGCTTGCCGTTTATAATAAAGAGCCAAAAATATTTAGACTAAATGAAGTATTAAATATTTTCTTAAATCATAGAAAAACAGTAATTATTAGAAGAACAATTTTTGATTTAGAAAAAGCAAAAGCTAGAGCACATATACTTGAAGGTCTAAAAGTTGCTTTAGATAATATTGATGAAGTAGTTAAAATAATTCGAGCTAGTGCAAATGATGCAGAAGCTAGTCAAAGACTACAAGAAACTTTCTCTTTATCTGAAATTCAAGCAAAAGCTATCTTAGATATGAGACTGGGAAGACTTACAGGGTTACAAAGAGAAAAGTTAGAAGCTGAATTAGCAGAACTTATGGAACTGATTGCTTACCTAGAATTAATCTTAAAATCCGAGAATAGATTAAATGAGATTATTAAAGAAGAGCTAGTTGAATCTAAAGAAAAGTATGGACAAGACAGACGAACTGAAATAGAAGATAGTTATGATGATATTGATATGGAAGATTTAATACCAAATGAGCCAATGGTAGTAACTATTACTCATAATGGATATGTAAAAAGAGTTCCAATCAAATCTTATGAAAAACAAAAACGTGGTGGTAAAGGTAAAATAGCAGTTACAACTCATGATGATGACTTTATTGAAAGATTCTTTGTATCCAATACTCATGATACACTTCTATTTGTTACAAACTTTGGTCAACTATACTGGTTAAAAGTTTATAGAATCCCTGAAGCTGGAAGAACTGCAAAAGGTAAAGCAGTAGTTAATCTTATCAATCTTAAACCTGATGAAACAATTATGGCAATTATTCCAACTACTGATTTTAATGAAAATAAATCTTTAGCATTCTTTACTAAAAATGGTGTTGTTAAAAGAACAGCATTAAGTGACTTCTCAAATATTAGAAGTAATGGTGTAAGAGCGATTGTTTTAGATGAAGAAGATGAAATTGTAACAGCTGCAATTGCTAATAAAAATTCTAAATACCTAATGATATTCTCTGCCCTTGGACAAGTTATTAGATTTGATTTATGGAAGCAAACTATTGTATTAGATGAAAATGGTAATAAAATCATTGAAAAAGATGAAAATGATAATGATATATTTGAATTAGATGAAAATGGAAATAAAATACTAGATGATGACAATAATGCAATATATAAATATAAAATTAAAACATCTGGTGTTAAACTTCAAGGTAGAACGACAAGAGGTGTAAGAGGTATTAAGTTTAAACTTGATGGTGATTATGTTGTAGATGCTGATGTAATTGAGCATGAACAACAAGAACTTTTAACGGTAAGTGAAAATGGTGTTGGTAAAAGAACAGAAGTTGAAGCTTATAGATTAACCAATAGAGCAGGAAGCGGAGTGATAGCTATGAAATTATCTCCAAAAACCGGTAAAAAAGTTATTGGAAATGTATTGGTAGATCCAACTCAAGATCTTATGGCATTGACATCAATTGGTAAGATGATTAGAGTTGATATGGGTACTATTAGAAAAGCAGGTAGAAATACAAGTGGAGTAACAATTGTAAATGTTGATAAAGGTGATAAAGTAGTAAGTATTGCTATGTGTCCAAAAGAAAATGAAGAGATAGAACTAGATGATGAGGGTAATCCAATCAAAGTTGTAAATGAAGATGATGAAACAACTACAACTGAAGTAACTGATGTACATATAACTGAATCAGCAGAGCAGCCAACTTCATTATTAGATAATACAGAAGGTGAAGAAAAATAATGAGTATAAAATATAATGTAGCAGTAGTTGGAGCTACTGGTGCTGTTGGGGAAGAGTTATTTAGAGTAATGCGTGATCTGAATTTTCCTGTTGGAGAACTATTACCTCTGGCAAGTGCTAATAGCTTGGGTAAAAATATAGAATATAATGGTAAAGAATATCCTGTAGTAGAATTAACTGATACTGTGTTTGAAGAACATGAAGTTCATATCGCATTTTTTAGTGCAGGTGGAAGTATATCAGCAAAATTTGCAAAATATGCAGTTGAAAGTGGTGCAGTTGTAATTGATAATACAAGTCATTTTAGAATGGAGCCAAATATCCCTTTAGTTGTGCCTGAAGTTAATCCTGAAGATATACAACTATGGAAAGAAACTGGAATTATTGCAAATCCAAATTGTTCAACAATTCAAATGGTTCAGGCACTTAAACCTTTAGATGACCTCTATGCCCAAAGTGGTGGGATTAAAAGAGTTGATGTATCAACTTATCAAGCAACTTCAGGAGCTGGAAAAGCCGGTATGGAAGAGCTTGTGATGCAAATGCAAGCTTTTTTCAACTTCTCTCTAAATGAAGCTCAAAAAGAAGCTTTTAGTCATCAAATTGCTTTAAATGTAATCCCACAAGTTGATAAGGCAATGGAAAGTGGATTTACAAAAGAGGAAGAAAAAATGGTTTATGAAACTCAAAAAATTCTTCACAAAGATATCCAAGTAGCTGCTACTTGTGTTAGAGTTCCAGTTTTAAGAAGTCATAGTGAATCTATTACCGTTACATTTGGTGAAGATGTTGATGTAGATGTAGATGAGTGTAGAAAAGTTATCAATGATTTTGAAAATGTAGAAGTTATGGATAATCTTGAAGAGGGAATTTATCCTATGCCAATTTTATCTACTGATACTGATATTACTTTAGTAGGAAGAATTAGAAAAGACATTTATGCAAAAAATATCTTACACTTTTTTAATGTTGCAGATCAAGTAAGAGTAGGAGCTGCAACCAATTCAGTAAGAATTGGACTTAAATGGATTGAGCTTATGAAAGATGAACTATGCTAGAGAAATTATTTGAAGGTATGATTTGGCGAAGTAGATTTATAGTTATACTTGCTGTAATTTTCGGATTAATTGGTGCCTTTGTACTTTTTATCGTAGCTTCCATGGATATTTGGGGAGTTGCTGTTTATACATTTAATACAATAATAACCGGAGCACATCCTGAAAAATTTCATGAAGATATAGTAGCGGGAATTATTGGAGCAGTTGATTTATACTTAATAGCAGTTGTTATGTTTATATTTTCTTTTGGTATATATGAACTTTTTATCTCTGAAATTGATGAAGCAAGTAACGAAAAAGCCGGTAGTAAAATACTCGCTATCCATTCACTTGACCAACTAAAAGATAAAATTGCAAAAGTTATTGTAATGGTTCTAGTTGTAAACTTTTTCCAAAGAGTTTTACATACAGAATTCATAACAGCTTTAGAAATGCTATATTTTGCATTATCAATTGCAGCATTGGCTGTAGGACTTTACTTTTTGGGTAAAGTTGGAAAAAAATAAAATAACTTGGAACACACTCGTTCCCACTCTTTGAGTGGGAACGCATATAAACATTAAATTAAAAATAATAAAAGGAAAAAATAAAATGGGAAAAATTTTTGTAGATGCATGTTTTGGAAAAGAGACACCTTATACACCAGTATGGATGATGAGACAAGCGGGGAGATACCTTCCTGAATATATGGCAGTTAGAGCAGAAGCTGGAAATTTTTTAAATCTTTGTCATGATCCAAAAAAAGCTGCTGAAGTTACTATTCAGCCTTTAGATATCGTTGGTGTTGATGCAGCTATTTTGTTTAGTGATATTTTAGTAATTCCAGATGAGATGGGTATGGATTTATCTTTTGTTAAAGGTGAAGGTCCAAAATTTAGTGATCCTTTAGAAACTCAAGCTGACCTAGATAGACTTATAGGTGGAGATGAAGCTGCTAGTAAATTAACATATGTATTTGATACTATTAAGCTATTAAGAGAGCAATTAGATGAAAGAGGAGATGATATAGCACTTATTGGTTTTACTGGTGCTCCTTGGACACTTGCAACTTATATGATTGAGGGACAAGGTACAAAAACATACAATATTTGTAAAAAAATGATGTATTCAAATCCTGAACTTTTACATAATATCTTGGCAAAAGTAACTGAAGTTGTAAAACTTTATATGGAAAAACAAATTGAAGCCGGTATTGATGTAGTTCAAATCTTTGATTCTTGGGCGGCAGCTATTGAGCCTGATTTATATGATGAATTTTCTTGGAAATATATGGTAGAGATTGCTGAATATTTAAAAGAAAAATATCCACATATTCCTATTATCATGTTCCCAAAAGGTATTCCTGCATTTTTAGATAAAGTTTATGGTAACTTTGATGTATTTGGTGTAGATTGGTCAACTCCAATGAGCTTGGCAAAAGAGAAATTAGGTGATAAATATGTACTTCAAGGAAATATGGAGCCATGTAGATTATATGATAAAGAGATGACAACGGCTAGTGTAGAAGCTATACAAGATATTATGGGAACTAGCCGTCATATCTTTAATCTAGGTCATGGAATACTTCCGGATGTACCGGTTGAAAATGCAATACACTTCGTAAGTGAGTGTCAGAGAGTTAGTGCAAAGCACTAACTTTAATTTATAATTTGAAATTAACTTTCGGTCCCGTTCCATCTCGACGTTTTGGGATGAGCTTGGGTGTAGATTTAAGCCCTTATCAAAAACAATGCAATTTTGACTGCTTGTATTGTGAATTAGCACCGGCACAAACAACAGACCATCAAGATAAAATTGTGCCGATTGATACAATTATAACTGAACTCAAAACTTCACTTTTAAAACATAAAAATTTGGATGTTATAACTCTTACGGCAAACGGTGAACCAACTCTTTATCCATATCTTGATGAACTCATAGATGAAATAGACAAGATAAAAGGAGATGTAAAAACCCTTATACTTTCAAATGGTGCAAATATTAACGATAAAAATATTCAAAATACACTATCCAAAATTGATATAGTTAAACTTTCTCTTGACTGTGCAAATCCTAAAGGTTTTCGTAAAATTGACAGAGCATTTGGCGATATTGATATTGCTGACATTATAAACGGAATGGTTGAATTTAAAAAAATCTATAAAGGTGAATTTGTAATCGAAGTACTTTTGGTTAAGGATGTAAACGATAAAATAGATGATATCAAAGCATTAAAAGCTGCACTTGATAAAATAAAACCGGACAGAATTGACTTAGGGACGATTGATAGACCGCCAGCTTACGATGTGATGCCAATTAGTTATGAAAAATTAAGACAGATACAAAATGACTTAGGCAAATTGCCAATAAATATTACAGCAAGAACCAGTCAAAAAATAAAACAACAATTCTTTACTAAAGATGAAATCATACAAACACTCAAAATGAGACCGCTTACTCTTTTGGATATAGAAAATCTTTTTGATGAAACTTCTCAAAATATATTCAAGGAGCTGGTAAAAAAAGGTTTAATTATTAAAAACACTATAGCAAGCGTTGAATTTTATGAATCTAAATAGTATAGAAAAACTAAAAAATAAACAGCATCCGTCACATTTTCTAAAAAACTTTAAAAATTGTGACTTTAATAATTTAGACGAAGAATCTAGATTTTACTTAAAAAGTGTCGGTATTTACAATTTTAAAATGACTCCGGAAGTTTGTATGATACGAGTGCGAATTAGTGCCGGGCATATTTCAATTAAACAGTTTGAACATATTTCAGAAATTTCAAAGAGATACAATACCAAATTAATCCTGACAGCAAGGGCACAAATAGAATTTCATCAGATTTTAAATAAAGATATATTTGACATATATGAAGAGATAAATTTAACCCAACTTGGCAGTTATCTAACCTTAGGCGATAATATAAGAAACATCACAAGTGATCCACTTGACGGCGTTGGATTGTCTTCAAAAATAGAGGTTTTTCCTATTGTAAAAGAGATTGAAGATATTTTTTTAAAAAAAGATGAATTTTCAAGTATGCTGCCTAGAAAATTTAATATTGCAATCAGCGGAAACACCTCAAATATAACATCTTTTTTTAGTAATGACCTTTATTTTGCAATAGCCAAAAAAGATGAAGAATATGGATTTAACATATATCTTGGCGGAAAAAATAACAAAATAGCAAAATGTGCAAATATATTTGTAGAAAAAGAAAATGTAAAAAATATATGTGAAGCTATACTTAAAGCATACAACAAATACGGATTAAGAGAAAAAAGAAACAAAACAAGACTTTTTAGTCTAATAGAAAAGATAGGATTATTAGAGTTTAAAAAATGTATTTTAGAATTTTATACCGCTACTCTGTGTGAAGCGGGCGACACACTAATAACAAAAGAGGATTATAAAGATTTTATTCCAATTAGAAATAATAAATATTGTTTTAGATACCAAACAAATTTTGGAGAATTGGAAAGTTTAGAATTAAACACAATAATAAAATTTGCAAAAAAAGAAAATCTACAAATAAAGCTTGGAAACGATCAAAACATCTATTTAATTGGTTTAAAAAATAGTAATACACCATTTGAAAACAACCAAGGAAGTTCAAATATTTTAGCTTGCGCAGGTGGTAAATATTGTTTTTTCTCTATATTTGATGTAAAAGACAAAGCATATAATTTAGATATAAAAAAGCTGGAACAACACAATATCAACATTGGCTATAGCGGATGCCTGAAAGGTTGCGGAAGGCATCAATTTTGTGATATAGGACTTATCTCAATCAGAACAAATGCTTATGGCAATAAAGAACAAGCAGTAAGATTCTTTTTAGGAGCGCAATACTCAACAGGTAAAGCCGCTGGGAGAATGATTTATTGGGCAGTACCGTTAAGAGAGCTGAATAATCTAATAGATATAGTAATAGATGAATTTATCAATAGTGATTTTAATGATTTTCAAGATTTTAGCTCAAATATTTTAAATACATATAGTGAGAACTTTTTAAGCTTTTGGTTTCTTTGCAAAATATACACAAATAAAAAAATTTATCTACAACCGTTTCCAAAAAATAAAATACAAAACGAAGAAAACGAAAAACAATACCTAAAAAATATATTTAGAGGAAATGAAATAAACCAATTTTTAAGCAAGAATTTAACAGAATCAATCAGGATTTTACTTCTAAAAGTCTGGATTCAATAAGATTATCATAAATTCCAAAAGTTTTTATAATTTAAACAAAATTAATAAAAATATACTTGACAAAATAACATTTTTCTACTATAATTCCTCCTCTTAAAACAAGATACAGATTCCGGCATAGCTCAGCGGTAGAGTAGATGACTGTTAATCATTTGGTCCCTGGTTCGATCCCAGGTGCCGGAGCCACTTTATTTAGTTTTATAGAAAAAATAGATTCCGGATTAGCTCAGCGGTAGAGTAGATGACTGTTAATCATTTGGTCGCTGGTTCGATCCCAGCATCCGGAGCCATTACAAAAACTTATATCCCCAAACAAAATTCTTATTATATGGTGCCAATTTGGTGACACTTTGGACTATTAATTATCTAAAAACCTTGCCCTTTCCTTTTTATCACGTTTAATATATCGTGAATATTTTGATAATGTCATTGTAGAATCTGTATGACCTAACATATTTGAAATCCAAAGTATATCTTCATTATATAATGTAATATGTATATTAATTTTGGATACATCTTATCAATAATTGTTAAATATATTTTAAATTGACACTGATCTGACACTTTGAAATGTTACAATAAAATGACAGGTGTATATTTAATGTCAATTTATCCATTTATCAATACATTATGGATACATTTATATATTACACTTATCACAATAATTTATAAAAAGGGTGTGTTATGTTTTTCTGCAACACTAGAGCAAAAGATGAAGAGATAGCTAAACTAAAGGCTAAAGTTGAAGAGTATGAAGCTAGACGAGATAGAGAAGATGTGCTACTTGAAGAGGTTAATGAAGTATTATTAAAAGTTGAAAAAGGCTTATATGATGTAACAGCTAAACAAGATAGTTCAAATCCTAAACTAAATTTAATTAGAGATAATTTAAATAAGGCTTTAGAATCTAATGCTAAATTTGCAGACCAAGCAATACATACACTTATAGAATATGGAAATGCAAATTTTGAATATGAAGTAAGTACAGATAATTTAAGTGGTAAAATGGGTTCAATTATATTAGGTGTAAGAAGTTTAGGAAGTAGCATATCTGAGCTTTTAGCGTTACTTGATATGACATCAGAAGAGTTAAATTTAGAAATGATTGAATTATCTAAAGCTTCAGCTTCATTATCATCTGCTTCAAATGCACAAGCTGCAAGCCTTGAAGAAACAGCGGCTGCTCTTGAGGAGGTTACAAGTACAATTATTAGTAATAGTGAACATACGTCTCAAATGTTAGAATTGTCTCATGTAGTTAGCAGTTCAGTAAAAAAAGGTGAGAAATTAGCAAACGATACAGTAGATTCAATGGAAAGTATTAATGTAGAAGTAAACGCAATTAGTGATGCCATTACAGTCATTGACCAAATAGCTTTTCAAACAAATATTCTTTCACTTAATGCTGCAGTTGAAGCAGCAACTGCGGGAGAAGCTGGAAAAGGATTTGCAGTAGTTGCACAAGAGGTTAGAAATCTTGCAACAAGAAGTGCTGAAGCAGCAAAAGAGATTAAAGACCTTGTTCATAGTGCTACTGAAAAATCAGCAATAGGAAAAGAGATTGCTACAAATATGATAGATGGCTATCATTCACTAAATGATAATATTAGTAATACTATAGAATTAATTGAAGATGTATCAAAAGCCAGTGATGAACAAAAGCAAGCAATTGAACAAATTAATGATGCAGTTACTGATCTTGACCAAACTACACAAGTGAATGCATCAGCTGCTGCTCAAATAAGTAGTCAAAGTGAACACATACAACAACTATCTGCAAAACTTGTAGATGTAGTAAATCATACAACTTATACAAAAACATCTAAAGAACAAGTTTGTGATATAGATATGATGTTTGCATTAAATAAATTAAAACTTGACCATATCAATTTTAAAGATAGTAACCTAAAAAAATTAGATAGTAAAACAACATGGAAGGTTAAAACAGACCATGAATGTAATTTAGGAAAATGGATAGATGAACAAGAACGAAATGGTAAAGAATTTACTAAAACCAATAATTGGACACATTTAAAAGAGGTGCATCACAAAGTACATAATGGAGTTCAAAATATAGTAGATAATTGTGCTTCAAATAATATTGATAAAGTATTAAATGAAACATTAGAAGTTGATAAAGCCATATCAGATGTATTTTGGACAATTCAGCAAACCAAAAGGGATAATTGTAAAATATAGAAGCAACTACTGTTACTAAAATAAATCAAATAAAAGAACCAATTATAAAGGCTTAATGAAAAAGAGACTGTAAACTAAACTGTGTAAGTCCACCAATTTCTTTTAAATCACTTAGTATATTTTGACATAATTTCACTGAAAAATATACTAAGTTGCGAATAAATTTAAAATCTCTTTCGGCATCTTATATCACCAGCCTATTAAGACTGTAAATTTAACTGTATAAATTTAAAAATAAGATTATTTAAATTCTTATTTTAGCGCATTACAATTATCTATTTTAACTTGTTGAATTGACCAAAATACATCTGAAATATTATTTTCAATATCTTTTGCAATAGAACTTAACTCATTATTATTGGCATGATTAGCATTTGCATCAATATAGCCTTGTACACCACCATGAACTTTTGCATGTATATCTTTTAGTTTACTCCAGTTTGAATTTTTAGTAAACTCTTTCCCATTTTTCTCAGCTTCATCTATCCACTTACCTAAATTACACTCATGATCAGTTTTTACTTTCCAAGTTGTATGTTCACCAACTTTTGCAAAGTTTGTATCTTTAAAATTAATATGATCTAACTTTAATCTATTTAATTCAAAGAACATATCTACATCACATACCTGCTCTTTTGCTTGATGGTCAAATTTAGCATGGTTGGCTACATCAAGTAGTTTTCCCGAAAGATTATCAACTTCAGTAGATAGGTCATTTATTTGTGAAGCAGAAGCAGCATTTTCTTGAGTAGCTTGATCTAGCTGTGTAACAGCATCATTTATTTGCTCAATTCCAATCTGCTGCTCTTTAGAGGCAGTTGCAACATTATCTATTAACTCTATTGTATTGCTAATATTTTCATTTAATTTATTATACCCTGCTATCATATCTGTAGCTATATTCTTACCTTCATTTGCTTTATTTGTAGCAGATTCAACTAAAGTCTTAATCTCATTTGCAGCTTCTGCTGAACGAGATGCTAGATTTCTCACCTCTTGTGCAACAACAGCAAATCCTTTTCCTGCCTCACCTGCTGTCGCTGCTTCAACTGCAGCATTTAAAGAAAGAATATTTGTTTGAAATGCTATTTGATCGATTACTGAAATTGCTTCACTAATAGCATTTACTTCCACGTCTATCTCTTCCATTGATGATGCTGTTTTATTTGCAAGTTCTTGACCACTATTTACTGAGTTTGTTACCTCATTAGCATAAGAAGCCATTTTAACTACATTTTCACTATTATTAACAATATTACTTGTAACTTCCTCAAGTGCTGCTGCAGTTTCTTCAAGATTTGCTGCTTGCTGATTTGATGAGGCTGACAGGGATTCTGAAGTATCAGATAAAATATCAATCTCTTTTTTTAACTCTTCACCTGTTAACATAATAGTAGCAATCAGCTCTGAAACATTACTTCCTATTGCTCTAGCACCTAATAAAACTGAACCTATACTTCCAGTTGCATCTTGCAAATCAACTTTATGTTCAAAATTTGCATTTCCATACTCAACTAAAGTTTTAACAATCGTATCAAATTTTAATGAAAGATCAGTTAATAAGTCATTTAACTTATTTTTGATTTCATTTATATTTTGATTATTTGCATTACTTTTAACTTTGTGTGCAAAAAAGCCATTTTGTGTTTTAGTAACAACATCATCTATCTCTTTTATCACAATATTATCTTGTGCAAGTCCATCTTCTATAGTTTGTAGATAATTATTAAAATTTTGAGATACTTCTGCAATTTCATCTTTTGATACGATTTCTACCCTTGAAGAAGTGTCATTTTTAGTAGCAAGATTTAAAATACCGTTATTTAACACTCTAATTGATGCCATAATTTTAGAAGATAACAATATAAACATACCTATAGTAAAAGCAATAAGTACAAGTCCAAATAGCATAATAATTTTTTCATCTGAACTTATCATCTCTTCGATTTCATGAGCTTTAGCATCATTTTCATCTATATGTTCTTTTATCCATGGATCTAAATGTTTAGTTAACTTAGCAGCAAAAGGATCAAGTTGAAGCATCATTTTATTACCTTCATCTGCTCCATCTTTAATATATACTTTTGCCATTTTGATACCAATTTGATAAAAATCAGCAAAATCTTTTTTAAAATTTTTTAACTCTTGTACTATTTTAGGTTCGTTAATTCTTTCATGTTCTGTGATTAAATGATCTATTATTTTATTACCACTTTTAAAATGTACTTCCGCTTCTACAAAACCATCATCAAATCCCTCTTTAGCTCTAGTAGCAGATATATCTGTAAGCCATTGTTGAACTTGAATAATATCAATTTTAAGATTTAAAAAACTAAAAGCATGAGGCAATATATCATGCTCTTTTTCTGTTACTGTATTTTCAATACTTCTTAACAGTTTATAGCTATTTACTACATTTACTGTTGTTATTAATACCAATACAATTCCAACACTTATTAGTATTTGTTTAATTGTCATATTTTTAAACATTAACACTCCCTTGATTTTTATTGTCTTATTGTACTACTTTCTTATTTAATTATTCATGTAGGTGGCATTATTATTACAGTTATATTATATCTATGCTACTAATAGTAATTATAAATCTTATTAATATTTCATTAACAATCATGGTATACAATTTTATTAACAAAGAAGTGATACTGAAGGAAAAATAAAAATTCATAAGGAGAATATTATGAAAGTACAAAGATTAATTAAAACGACAACTTTAACAGTTGGAACTTTATGTTTGTTAGGAAGTTTGGCAAATGGTGCTGAACTATCTCAAAAAGGACCTATATCTTTTAGTATATATGATACAAACAAAGATGGTTTTGTAAGTGAAAATGAATTTTATGATACCAGAGCAAAAAGAATGTCTATAAAAGCAAATCAGGGTAAAGCAATGAGAAAAGCAGGAAATGCTCCTGCGTTTGGTTTATTTGATTCTAATGATGATGGTAAGCTAACTAAATTGGAATTATTAGAAGGTCAAAATACACAGATGCAAAAAAATCGTACAAATAAAGGTTCAAAAAAAGGTCGTATGAACAAAGGTCAAAAAGGCGGAATGCAAGGTACACAGCAAGGTCGCATAAATAAAGGTCAAAGAGGCAGTAGACAAAGTATGCAACGAAATATGCCAACTTTTGAGAACTTTGATCTAAATAACGATGGACATCTAACTGAAAAAGAAATGAATAAAGCTAGAAATAAAAGGATGTTACAAAATGCTCAACAGGGTAAAATGTTAAGATATAGTGGTAACTCAACATCATTTTCTAATATTGATACAAATAATGATGGAAAAGTAAGTAAAGATGAGTTTCTTACAAATCAATTGAAAAAAAGATAGTGAAAAATAAAATGTAATATCACTTTAGCAAAGAGGAGTGCAATACTCACTCCTCCTTTTTAAGGTGACAACTGGTAGAACTTGTAAAGTAAGCTGCTCAAATTTACCAGTTACCCTCAAATTACTTAATATATTTTGACATAATTTCACTGAAAAATATACTAAGTTGAGGATAAATTTCACTCCAACCTCTTACTCTGATTGCCTCCCATTTTAATTGTTGTTGCTGAATTGATAGATATAATAATTTAAAAGCAGATTCAATAGTTGGAAATGAGCCTTTAGATTTTGTCTTTCTTTTTATGGTTGCATTTAAAGATTCAATTGGGTTTGTTGTATAAATTAATGTTCTAACTGATTGTGGATATTTAAAAAAAGTAGCCAATTCATTCCAGTGATTAGTCCAAGATATAGTAATATTAGGATATTTTTTACCCCATATGTCATTAAATTCTGTAAGTGCAAATTGACCATCTTCCTCACTCAGTGCAGTATAAACCGATTTTAAATCTTTAGCTACAGCTTTTCTATCTTTCCAAGATACAAATCTAAGAGAACTTCTAATTTGATGAACTATACATCTTTGTATCTCTGCTTTAGGATAAACTGCTTTAATAGCTTCATTAAAACCATTTAGACCATCTATTGCAAAGATAAGTACATCTTGAATACCTCTTTTTTGAATATCATTTAAAACTGTTAGCCAGTATTTAGAAGTTTCATTTTCTCCTATCCAAATACCAATTATTTCTTTTTTACCTTCTAATGTAACTCCTAGCATTATATATGCAGCTATATTTTTAACTACCCTATCTACTCTAATTTTTAATACTGTTGCATCCATAAATATAATTGGATAAATAGAATCTAATGGACGGCTTTGCCATTCATTGGCTTTTTCTATAATCTTTTCAGTAATATTTGAAATTGTTTGAGCTGACAACTCATAGCCATACAGATCATCAAGATGAAGCTGTATATCTCTTACACTCATTCCCTTGGTATAAAGTGATAATATTAAATCTTCACTACCATCTAGCAGTATTTCTCGTTTCTTTACTAATTGTGGTTCAAAGCTAGATTCTCTATCTCTGGGAATAGATACATCAATATTTCCATACTTAGATTTTATTGTTTTATTATTGTATCCATTGCGATTATTTGAGTTAGTTGATTCTTGATGCTTATCATAACCTAAGTGTGAGGTTAGTTCTTCCTGAGATGCTGTTTGTATTACCTCTTTAAGTATATTTTTAAACTCATTGGTAATATCATCTAATCCTGTAAATGTTCCGTTAGCTATTTGTTTTTTTAATTCTTCTGTATTTAATAAATTCATTATGTAAATCCTTAATATTTTTCATATTTGATATTTTATCAAATAATCATATTTTTGGATTTACACAGTTGTTTTTACACTCTCATGAAAAATTTGGGTGCCTAATTTAATCTTAGCAGTTATTTAATTAATTTTATAATTTTGATTGTCATTTAATTGCCAATAATACTATATATTACTACATATCTTTCATTAAGTCTATAATCCTTGTAATAGTTAAGTCTAGCTTATCATATGTTTATCTCTTTGATCCATTTTATTAAGAAATCATTTCTGGATAAGATTTTGGCACCTAAATCTATTTTATATTGCATATATGGATGACCAAGATTCCAAAAGCTATAATTATTTTTATCTAAATATTGTGCTAATAATGTCATTTGTAGTTTTCCCCAATTATTATATCTTTTTTCTTTTATATTAAATCCACTAAGACTGGTATATGTTGAGTTTATTTTATATCCTATTTCACCCGCTACTATTTCATTTGTTTCTTTACAAATCAGTTCACAGCACATAATCTCAAAATCAGCTTTAGTATCTTTGTAATGTTTCAATTCTTTTATAAGTTTTAAATAATCTTTATCCATCCAATTATCTTGATGATAGAACTCTATTTGTTTTAAAACTCCTTCAAAATCTTTGTTTATAGAAAAGCTATATAAATCTTTTTGCTTTAAAAGTTTCTTTACTTTTTGTGATATATGTAAATCTTTAAATTCTAAAACAGCATATTCAAACTGCATCTCTGGTAATAAATATTGTACATCATCTTCAGTGTATGATACACTTATGAAACCAGCTCGTGCAAGTTGTATATAAAATTCACAGCTAAAATCATCACTATAATAATAGTTTATCTCTTTATTTGAATATATTACATTAAAAAGTATATTTTTATCTTCTATATTTTCTTTTGTAATATAGTATATTTGTGACATACTTATTTATTTTATACTTTGTAAAAATTTATTAAACGAGTTTGCAAAGTTTTGTGTGTCTTTTTGACTAAAAGGTGCCGGTCCTTTTGTAACTTCTCCACTATCTCTTATGCTTTGCATTAAATCTCTCATTGCAAGGTAGTGTTTTATGTTATCTCTCGTATATAGTTCACCTCTATGATCTATCGCATGAGCATTTACTGTTATTGTTCTATCGGCTAATGGGATATCAGCAGTTATTACCAAATCAGATGGCTCCAGCATCTCTATAATTTTATTATCAGCTTCATCTGCTCCAGCTTCAACTATGATGTAAATTATATTTGATGATTTTCCTATTGATATTTTTTTATTTGATACTACATATGTAGATATATTTTGCTTATCAATTGCTCTTAATAATATTGGTTTTAGTAGATTTGGTAAAGCATCACCATCTATATATAGTTTCATATTTTATTTTCTCATTAATTTTAATTTTAATTCTCTACTAGAAATATAGTTATTTAAGCTTTGTCTTGTGACAATTATCAAAATAAAACTATATAAATACAATTATAGAATAAATTTTTATAAAGTTGTCTTGATAATTAGTAGTATAGTATAGTGACACTTTTGAACATATCTTAATTTAAAAATATAGAAATTTAGAAATTTATTTAAGACAAGGCAAAATATGATATATTTTTAAAACCAAGGAATAAAATGAATAAAAAAATATATTTAAAGTCACTACTTACTCCCATAATAATTATTATATTAACAATATTTACTATAACATTATTTAATATAACAGATTTATATAAATATAAAAAAATAAATATTGATAACGCAACGAAAGAGTTTATAGAACAAAATAAGCTAAAAATAAAAACAAAAGTACATGAAGCAGTAGCAGATATAGAATACTTAAAATCAAATAACCAAAAGAATTTAAAGTCAAAAATAAAAAATAGAGTTGACTCTCTTATTAAAACATTAGATGCACAATACAAATACAATCAAAATACCAAAACAAAAAAAGAACTTAAAGAAATACTATTAAGATTAGTAAAAAGTCAAAACGAGATAGGAAAAAATAATTATTATTTCCTTTATGATATGAAAACGGGTGTAGCCTTGGTTCATAATATCAGAAATTTTAAAGGTAAAAGTTTTTTAAATTATAAAAATAAAAAAGGCATTTATACTTTCAAAACAAAACTAGAACTATTAAAAAATAAAAAAAGCTCTTACCAAGAACTATTTTTTGAAAAACCTGCATATCCAAATAAACAATTTAAAAAACTTGTATACATTAGTAAATTTGAAGAATTTAATTGGATTATTGGTACAGGTGAATATTTAGAAGATAATGAAAAAATAATAAAACAATATACAGCAGATAGATTAAATACAATACAAAAAGATTTAAAAAGTTATATTTTAATGATGGATGAATTTAATCCCACAGGGGGAAATAAATTAGCAAAAATGATTGTAATGCCTAATATTCCAAAAATGGTTGGTCAATATATATCTGATGAAACTAAAGATATAAAAGGTACTTATATAAATAAACTATGGATAGATGAACTAATAAAAGATGGGCAATCTTTTATTGAATATTGGTATAAAAAACCAAATAGCAATGAAGAAGGTAAAAAAATAGCATACTTTTATCACTACAAACCCTGGAATTGGGTAATTGCTTCTGGATTTTATTTTGATGAGTTAGAAGAATTCATTAAACAAAAAGAGACACTTATTGATAAGGATATTAAAACTAAAATTATAGAATCTATAATAATTGCTATAATTGCATTGTTAATTTCTATAACTGCATCTTATTATTTTACTAAGAAAATTACAACAACGATACAAAATATAAATAAGAAACTAGAAGATAAAGCAAGAGAACTTAAAGAGAAAAATAAAATTGTTAATATAGCAATAAAAGCAAAAGGTGAATTTTTAGCAAATATGTCTCATGAAATAAGAACACCTCTTAATGCAATAGTTGGTTTTATAGATATATTAAAAGAGGAGAGTCACGGTAGAAAATCTATGCAATATGTAGAAATAATTGATGATTCAAGCAAAAATCTTATACAAATTATAGAAGATATTTTAGATTTTTCTAAAATAGAAAGTGGAAAATTAAATATTGACAAAATTGATTTTAATACAAAAAAAGAGTTAGAAATAATAACTTATCTTTTTGAAGCAAAATGTTCGCAAAAAAACATCTCTCTATCATTAAATTTTGATGATAATTTACCTCAATATATCAACACAGACCCACTCAGAATAAAACAAATAGTCTCAAATTTAATAAGTAATGCGGTTAAATTTACAAAGGATGGCAAAAATATATTTGTAGACATAGGATACAAGGAAGAATTATTAAACATATCTGTAAAAGATGAGGGAATAGGTATAGCGAAAGATAAACTTACACATATCTTTGAATTATTCAGTCAAGAGGATAGTTCAACTACTAGAAAGTATGGTGGAACGGGCTTAGGATTAACTATTAGTAAAGAATTAGTTAAACTTCTAGGTGGAGAATTAAAGGTAAAAAGTGAATTAGGAAAAGGGAGTGAATTTTATTTTTCAATCCCTGTTACAATAGGTAAAAAGATAAAAACAATAGAAGCTGATCAAAAAGATATAAATTTTAAAAATAAAAAGATACTTCTAGTAGAAGACAATAAATCAAACCAAATGTTTATGAAAGTTATATTGAAAAAAATGAATTTAGATTTTGATATTGCAAATGATGGAGTTGAAGCAATAGAGATTTATAAGACCAATAAATATGATGCAATCCTAATGGATGAAAATATGCCAAATATGAATGGTATTAGAGCTGCTAAATATATTATAGAGTATGAAAAAGAAAATAACTTAATGCATACCCCAGTCATAGCTTTAACAGCAAATGCATTAAAAGGAGATAGAGAAAAATTTATAGAAGCAGGTATGAATGAGTATATGACCAAACCCTTAGATAAACAAAAATTAATTGAGATTTTAGAATCTTTTTGGAAATGTTAAAATTAACTTTTATAGATTAAACTACCAGTAAAGATTCTTTCGGTTCCCCTAAAAAATACCCCTGATGACCATCAATATTAAGTTCAACCACTTTTTTATAAACATCTTCATTGTGTATAAATTCAGCAATAGTTTTTATTCCTAATTCTTGTGCAAAAGATACTATTGTTTTTACTATAATATGTGATCTGTCATTTGTATCAATATCTTTTATAAGCGAACCATCTATTTTTAAATAGTCAGGATTAAGTTCTTGAAGATATGTAAAATTCGAATAACCACTTCCAAAATCATCAAGTGCGATTCTTACACCTAAACTTTTCATCTCATTTATGAATGATTTTACTATTTCAAAGTTTTCAATTGACTCACTTTCTAATATCTCTAATATAAGTTGATTGTTCATTTTTGTAGTTTCTAATTTATGTTTTATATGTTCAATAATATGGCTGTTTAGAATATCTTCAAAAGATAGATTTATTGAAAACGAATTTAGTTTATCCTTAAAATATTCAAATGATTTATTTATCATTGTAATAGTTAGCTGGGTGTAATATGTAGTATGTTTTATCTCATCTATAAAGAAAAATGGTGATATAACTTTACCATCACTTAGAATTCTTACCAAGCACTCATAACTTATCTCATCTTCTTTTACAATTGGCTGAAAAAACGGTACTAGAGTATCCTCTTCCAGAGCATTCTTTACTAGATTCACTGCATCTAAAGCTTTTTGATAATTCTTTTCAATCTTTAATTCAGGAGAATAAAATACAAATGGCTGATAAGTTCTTTTTGCATATTTAAGTGTCATATCTGCATACTCGAGTAATTTTACATTTTCAATATCTTTTACAAGACCAATGGTAACTGTTAAATTAATATCTACTTCTGTATCATCAACTATGATTTTAATTGGTTCACTGGTTATTTTATCCAATACCATTTGTGCAGCTTGATCACAAGTTATATCATCTTTAACATCCCTTACCAAAGTAAATTGATCAGCTGATACTCTATATGCGATACACTCCTCCTCTTTAAAATCATCTAATATTCTAGCAACATTTATTAAAACTTTATCACCAACTTTACCGCCGTAAATATTATTAATTGTAGAAAATCTATTTATATCTATAAGCATCATTCTAGGATTTGAGTATTTTGTAATATCTCTAATCAATGCATATCTATTTTGTAAACCTGTAAGTGAATCATGATAATATCTTACTTCTAGTTCATTATTCTTATATCTTAATTCAATTGTCTGTTCTTTAACTTTTGATTCCAAATTATTTTTATATTCTTGATTTTGTTTTCTTAAATATAATCTTTGAATAACTTTATTTATAGTTGATATAAAGCTTTTGTACTCCACCGGCTTGATAATATATCCATCAATTCCCAGTTTAATTGATTTTAAAAAATAATCTATATCGCTAAAGGCTGTTAAGAATATTATAGGTATATCTTGATCAATCTCTCTTATCTTTTGACTCATTGATATACCATCTAGTTTTGGCATACAAATATCACTTAATATTAAATCAAAAACTTTAACTTCTTTAGTAATATTATTCTTAAATTTATCTAAACCATCTTGTCCATTTAAGGCAAGTGTAACACTACTGAATATATCATTTAACATATCATTCATCACATCTCTAATACCACTATCATCTTCAACATACAATATATTAAGTGTCTTTTTAAAAATTAAAAGATCTTCTTTTCTCATTTTTAACTCCTATTTCCTTTAGCTAATTCAATTGTAACTTTAACACCATTTTTAAAGTTTTCAATCATTACAAAACCCTGCATATGATTTTCAACAATCTCTTTTACCATATATAGACCTATTCCGGTACCTTGTGATTTAAACTTTGTTGTAAAGTATGGTTCAAAAACTTTATCTAAGATGTCATTTGGTATTCCACCGCCATTATCTACTATTATAATTTTTGTAGAATCTTTATCACAAGAGATATCTATGGTGATCTCTCCTTGTGAAATGTTATTTTGAACTATTGCATCTTTTGAATTATTTAATATCACAAGTATTGCTTGTGAAAATTCATTTTTATACCCGTTTATCATACACTGCTTATCACAATTTATCAATATATTTATATCATGCACTTTAAATGCACCACCTAGAAGATTTAAAGTTTTTTCTATGGTTTCTTTTATATTAAAATCTACTTTTTCTTTATTTGGTGCAAAAAAGTTTCTAAAATCATCTATGGTATGACTCATATTTTGTATTATTGTATTTATTTTATTGGTATGATTCTGAATATACTCATTATCTATAAAATCATTTTCATATTTCAGCTGAAGACCCATAACTGATGTCCCTATCACATTTAAAGGTTGTCTCCATTGATGGGCTATATTTCCTATCATCTCCCCCATAGATGCCATTTTTGACTGTTGTATAAGCATATTGTCTTTTTTTCTAATATCTTTTATTTGTAATTTGACTTTTTCTTCTAAATTTTTAGAATAATTGTCTTTCATTAAAGCTGTAATAAATGAATTTGCAATTATTTGTAAAATATCTTTTTCTAAAATATTCCATACTCTTTCAGTTGTACAATCATCAAATCCGATAAATCCCCAAAACTTATCCTCATAAAAGATAGGCATCACAAAAATAGATTTGATATTTTGAGGTTCTAAAATATCTCTTTCAACTTTTGGAAAATCTTTGATTAATCCCGCTATTGGATTATTTGCAGATAACACCGTTTTCCATCTTTTAATAGAAGCTTCGCTATATGGTAAATTTTGAAGCTTTTGATTATTTATTTGTGGTGATATACTTTCTTTTGTATATTCAAATCTTTGTGAACAAACCCAATCATTATTTACTAAATGATTTTCAAAAATATAAACTCTATCCACACTTAAAATATTAATCATCTTTTTTAACATATGTTCAACACTACTGTTAAAATCTTTATCTGAAATAAGCTCTTTTTGGATATTTACTATTGTTTGAAGTATATTTCTATGATATTTTATCTGTTTATGACTTGTTGCCTTATCTTTCATATTTCGTTTTATTTTTTTGTCTTTTTGCTTAATGGCTCTTTTTAGTTTATTCATTATTAAATAAAGTACAACACTGAAAATTAAGACAGTAGATATTAGTAATATTATTGTTTTGAAAGATTGAGCATCTATTCTCTTATCTTCTTTTACCCCTTCTTTACTTATACTTTTTTCTATATCATCTATATAAATACCTGTTCCTATTATCCAATTAAATTTTGAACAATATTTAAAGTAACTTATTTTTCTGATTTTTTCTTTAGAATCCGGCTTTTTAAAATAATATGACACAAAAGATTCGCCATCTTCCCTTATCTCTTTTAGAGCTTCTTTAAAAAATTCTTTACCGTGTGCTCCTTTGAAACTATCATTTAAATATTTATCAATAAGATCAAGTCTATTTGGATTGACAATAACTCTTGCAAACTTTTCCCCGCCATTTATATCAATCACATCTAAAATAAAAATATATTTATTCATATTTTTTTCATCAGAAATAAATTTTATAGCTAGCTCTTTTTGTTTTGATAAATTATTGGGAAAAAGTGATTCAATGTGTCTAATATATTTAAATACACTCTGTATCTTTTGTTTTGAACTTTGTTTTGAAATTTCAATATATTTATTTTTATGTTCGTGCATATGTTTTTTAAAGATATTATTAAAACTGTTATTGGATATAAACAGTACAACCAGTGCAATAAGTATTGAAAAAACTATCGGTATCAGTACGATTTGTTTTAAATATTTACCCTCTTTCATACCATTTGCCCTTTACCTGCTTCTATAAGATACCTTTAAATCTTGATCATAGGCAACAATATCTTAAAACAAGTATTGTCATCTTCTGAATCAACATTCATAGAACCATTATGTAATTTTTCTATAATTGTTTTAGATAAGTACAATCCTATACCTGTACCTTGATCCACAAATTTAGTAGTAAAATACGGTACAAATACTTTTTTAATAATATCTTTTGGTATCCCTCCGCCATTATCACAGATTAAAATCTCAAGTTTTGTATCTATTATATTTAGCTTTATGGTTATAAGCCCGTCTAAGTCATCCACCTTTTTCATTCTTAATTCCAAAGCATCTTTACTGTTGGCAAAAAGGTTTAATATCACTTGTCTCAATTCATTGAAGTATCCATTGATTATATATTCTACCTCTTCATCAAATTGAAATTCTATAGAAATATTGTGTGATGTGAACTGTGTTTTTACCAACTCTATGGTACTGTCAATAACTTTTACCATATCAATTTTTTCTTTTACTTTTGAAGACAAAAAGAAATTTCTAAAATCATCTATTGTCTTAGATAAAAACTGTAAAGTACTGTTTACTTTACTATTAATTCTTTTTATCTCTTTGTAATCAAGCATATCAAGTTCCGCTTTGGTTTCTAAATTTATCATAGAAGTTGCAATTATATTTAAAGGCTGTCGCCACTGATGTGCAATAGCACCTATCATCTCACCCATAACAGAAGTTTTACTTTGATGTATCAGCATCTGTTCTTGCATTTTATTTTGATCTTCAACCTTATGAACTTTCTTTTCTAATTTATAATTTGCATCTTGTAATAGTTTATTTTGATGAATAATTGTTAAATATAATGCAACTCTATTAATAAGCAAATTTTTTTCAATAGGTTTGGAAATATAATCTACACTACCTATCTCAAAGCCCTCTTTCTCAAAATCACTATAAGAACTTGATGTAACAAATATAATAGGTATCTCTTTAGTTTTATTTGTATGTTGTAAAAGTTTTGCAACTGTAGAACCATTCATCTTTGGCATATAAAAGTCAAGTAATATTAAATCTATATTATCATGTTGACAAATATCTATGGCATCTGCGCCATTGGTCACCAGCTTAATCTTAACACTATCAAAAGCACCATTCAAAACAAGCTTTATCATCTCTAAATATGCTTTATCATCATCTACTACTAAAATATTCATAACTTAAGACCTTTTAGATTAATATACTACAATGCTTCATTTAATTTTATTAAAATTTTTAACTCTTTTTTTAACTCATGTTTTCTATTTTTTGAGTCTGCTTTTTTAATTTTATATTTCACTGAGGATATCTTCTTTTCTAAAGATGCTTTTAACTCTTCTTTTTTTTCATCACTTTTCTTGTTTCTTTTCTTCTCTTTATTAAAAAACTTTTCAGCTTTTTTAAATAACTCTTCTATTTTCATGATTTTTCTCCTATTAATACTTTTATCTCTCTATCTTTTATCCATAACGTCACAGCAACTTCAATTAATCTTTTTGATATATCATAAGCAAATGAAGAATCATTTATCAATGATGTTGCCATTTTTGAATCAATACTATCATTTCTAATAAGCTCATCAATTTTTCCATTTTCAATTATATCAAGCTCTTTTATCTCTTCTTTTAACAGTTCAATTTGAGTCAATACTTCTATATCATCATATTTATTTCTAATATTATCAATTCTATCCAATGTCTTGGCAATCTTTTCTCTTAACACATTATACTCATTTTTGATAATCTCATTTTTACCTTTTATATAGAAATTAATATTTCTCTGCAACTCCTCTACATCCTTAACTGCTTCAACAATATCTTTAGATGCTACTTTTAAATAATAAACTTTTCTCATCTGTTCTTCATCCATTTTATCTTGTGACAATGTAGCATAATGTACAATATCTCCATAAAGATCTTTGATTTTTGTTTTATAAAACTCACTTATATTGATATCAATTTTAGAATTTGAATTTTTTACAACTTTAAGTATATTATCTTGCCCTAAAAAAGAGTGTCTATGTAAAGATATAGCGTGAGCTAAAACTTCGGTTGCATTATCATACAGATGAATAACCTCTTTTTCCAATGCTGCTAATGCAGATTCAGGCATTTCAATAACAACATCATCCAAATATTTAGCCCGAGAAATTCTTTTTTGAACTTCTTTGAATAATCCTTTTAGAAAAACTACAAGCTTTCCGGTAAATGGAGAAACCGCTAAAACACCAATGATATTAAATATAGTATGAAATAGTGCTAATTTCATAGCATAATCTTCATCGGCAATTCCTAGTTCAAAACTTAGAATATCTACTAAATCTGCTAATTGATACAAAAATACAATGGCTATAAAACCTGTAACCATATTAAATATAAAATGTGCCACAGCTAATCTTTTACCATTTGCATTTGAAGATAAAGAACCAATTATTGCAGTAACGGTTGTACCTATATTTGCACCAATAGCAAGTGATAAAGCATTTACATATTCAATTTGACCCGTAGCAAGGGCTGTTATAATTAAAGCCATTGTTGCACTGCTTGATTGTATTACAACGGTTGCAACAGCACCTATTAAAATATATACTAAAACTCCAAGATATCCGTCCATTGCAAACTGTGCAAGGTCAAGCCCTGCTTTCATAGCTTCAAATCCCTCTTTCATATATCCAATACCTAGAAATACAAAACCAAGTCCAACTAAAACATTCCCCAAGCCTTGATAAGTTTTATTTTTATTGAATCTAAAAATAACACCAAATATAAGCATAGGCATAGCATAATGAGCAATTTTAATTTTTACACCAAAAGTAGACACAATCCATGCTGTTGTAGTTGTACCGATATTTGAACCAAATATTACACCAATAGCACCACTTAAAGAGATAAGTTCAGCACTTAAAAAAGATATGACAATAATGGTCAGCAAAGATGAACTTTGAACAATTGCCGTAGCTAAAAAGCCGGTTCCTATAGCCTTTGGTACGGTTTTTGTACTTTTCTCTAAAACTTTTTCAAGCATACCGCCGCTAAAAAGCTTAAAACCATCCTCCATAAAAACCATACCAATCAAAAATATGGCAATACCTGCAATTATTGTTTTTGCATCATGACTGGAAAATAATAAATAAGCAATAGCTAATAAAAATAATGGATAAAAAGATCTTTTTAACATTTTAAAATCCTATTGTCAGTTTCGCCATCATCTGCCCATCCTCATTTTTTATCACTTTTAATACTGTATGCTTTGAGTATCTACCTTCTTCTAAAGTACCTTGCAGTGTTTGAAGTACATGCCAATATTTCTCATAGAAAGGAGTATCTATCTCTTTTATATCTTCCCTTTTTACAATATTTCTTATATTATTGATACAGTGCATATAATATATCTTATTTACTGCCCTTTGTATTCTATAATCTTTCATAACCTCAATATTCTTTATCCAAACATCTTTCTCAACATCTTTTAAAATCTTATTTTCATGAACTTTTTCAATCTCTTGAGATATATGTTCTTTATATCTGAAAGCTTCATCTTCAACCTTTTTATCAATACCCGGTTCATAAAACCTTATTACATCCAACATAGTATCATCATCAACTCTTTTTGTTTCCAAATTATAACTGTAAGATTTATGTTCACCATAATCCTTATCTATGGCTTGAAGTATCTGCACGCCTATCATTAAGTAAACATATTTATCTTCTTTACCATCTTTGAAATCTATCCCATGATGTGAAATTATTGCTCTTGGACCTGCATATTTTATAGTCATAATTTTTCCTTTGGTAATTTATATCATGATACCTTTTATCATAAAGAATATTCCAGCACTTAAAATTGCAGCTGCGGGTACTGTTATAAGCCAGGCAGCTACAATTTTTTTAATAGCATCTCTTTTTACATATTGTATTTTCTTAGCATCTTTAAAATCTTTTTTCTCCTCTTTGAGTATCTCTTGTCTTTGTTCTATTTGCCTATACAACTCAACCAATCTTTCATAAGTTTGTTTATTCTTTTTTTCTAATGATTCCAACTCTTTAAGTTCAGCTTCAAACTCTTCAAACTCTTTTTTATTTTTCTTAAATTTTTCACGAACCATCTCTAGATACTTTGACTCACTTGAATCTAAGTATTCTCGTAAAAAACCAACACCAAATATACCACCAATAGCAATATGTGTTGATGAAACGGGAAGTCCAAGTTGAGAGGCGATTATAACCGTAATTGCAGCAGCCATTGCTATACAAAATGCTCTTATTTGATCTAGTTCAGTTATCTCTGAACCTACTGTTTTTATAAGTCTTGGTCCATATAAAGCAAGACCGACAGTCAATCCAATAGCACCAACTGCCATAATCCAAAATGGAATTTCAACTTTTGAAGATATTTCTCCACCCATAACAGCATCACTTATAGCAGCCAATGGACCAATAGCATTCGCCACATCATTTGCCCCGTGTGCAAAACTTAACAGTGCTGCTGAAAAAATAAGAGGAATAGTAAATAAAGTATTCACACCGATTCTAGTATTGTCAAGAGTTTGAGTTGCTTTTAAAATCGCCGGTTTTGCAAAATAATAAACAATTAAAGCAATACCCAACCCAATAGCAAGTGCTGTCGTTAAATCAACTTTTACTATCTTTTTAACACCTTTTAACATTAAATAAGTTGCAAAAACCCAAATCATAATAGCAATAAGTATAGGTACAAATTTCTTTGCACTTTCAAGCATATCATCTTTAAAAATAATATTCTTTTTAATAAAATACAAAAAAGCTGCGGCGATAATTCCTCCTAAAATAGGTGATATTACCCAACTGGAAGCTATTTTTGCCATAGTACCCCAGTCAACTATAGCAAAGCCGGCAGCGGCAATTCCTGCACCCATAACACCACCAACTATTGAGTGTGTTGTTGAAACAGGAGCTCCTATTGAAGTTGCAAAATTCAGCCACAAAGCAGCACTTAAAAGTGATGCCGTCATAGCCCAAATAAATATTTGAGGATCATTTATAAGTGCCGGGTCTATTATTCCTTTTTTAATTGTTTTCACAACATCCCCACCAGCTATAAATGCCCCTGCAGCTTCAAACATAGAAGCAATAACAATAGCCCAAAAAAGAGTTAACGCTTTTGAACCAACAGCCGGTCCTACATTGTTCGCAACATCATTTGCACCAATATTCATAGCCATATATGCACCAAATACAGCACCAATGATTAAAAAAGTATTATTTGGTACATTACCGTGCGATACATAACTATATAAAAAGACCAATACTATAAAAATCAAAGATAAAGTAAGTCTGGCAAACCCTTTTTCTGTTCCACTGGTATATTTATTTACTATATCAATTGTTTTAATATCCATTACAGTATCTCCTCAATTGCATCATACAGCTCGGCTGAACTTATCGGCTTAATTATAAAAGAGGCACCCAGCTGTTTTGCCTGTTGCATTAAGTCACTTTCATTATGTCCACTCACACATATCACTTTTATATCTTGGTTAAATTCTTTTATTTTTTTAAGCATATCAATACCATTCATTTTTGGCATACTTAAATCTGTCATAACCAGATCTATCTTATGCTCTTTACACACTGATACACCATCTAATCCATTGACAGCATAGTAAGAATCTTTAAATAGTATTGGTAAAATTTCTTTCATTGTTTCAACAACAAACTCTTCATCATCTACAAACAAAACATTCCAGTTTTTAATTATTGATTTGATCTCTTCTTTAGTCATAATAAAATCCTAATACATTTCCATTTGTAAAAGTATAAAATAAAATAGTGGTATTTTTGTGTCTAACACAAAATTAAAATTATAAATTAATTAAATTCCGGCTCTAGGCTCACCTAAAAAATATCCTTGTTTTCCATCTATTCCTAAATCTTCAACTTTATCTAAAACCTCTTTGTTGTATATGAATTCTCCAATTGTTTTTATCCCTAATTCTTTTGAGAAATTTACAATTGTTTTTGCAATGGTATATGATTTATCATCAACGGCAATATTTTTAATAATAGAACCGTCAATCTTTATAAAATCAGGATCAAGCTCAAGCAGATATGAGAAATTTGAATATCCGCTGCCAAAATCATCTATTGCAATTCTGACCCCCAAACTTTTCATCTCATTAATAAAACTTTTTACTATATCAAAATTATTAATTGATTCACATTCTAATATCTCTAAGATAAGCTGGTCATGTAAACCATATCTGTCTAACTCTTCTTTTATATAGTCTATTAAATGTATATTTGATATATCTTCAAACGATAAATTAATAGAAAATGAATTTGGTTTATCACTGAAAAATAAAAATGATTTTTTAATCATAGTCTTTGTTAATTGTGTATAATAAGGAGTATTTTTTATTTCATCAACAAATTCAACCGGAGAAATAATTCGACCATCTACATCAAGAATTCGCACCAAACATTCATATGTGATATCATCATCTTTTACAATTGGTTGGAAATACGGTATAAGCCTGTTGTCTTCCAATGCTTTTTTTACCAACTTAATAGCATCAAATCGCTTCTGATGGTTCATAGCTTTTTCTAACTCTTTAGAATATATTACATAGGGTTGGTTTGTTTGTTTTGCATAGTGTAAAGCTGTATCTGCACACTCCAAAAGATGTTCTGTTTCTATATCTTTTGCAATTGAAATAGTTACTGATATATTTATCTCTATATCACTATTATCTACCGTTAAAAAGATACTAGATGAACTTAATGTTTGTGAAACTATCTCTATAAAATCATTACATAGTATTTTTACTTTATCACTATAAGATAAAAATACAAACTGGTCAGCAGAAACTCTATATAGTTTACAACTATTACTTAAAATTTTTTTCAATTTAAATGTAACAATTTTTAAAATATCATCACCGGCAAGACTGCCGTATACATCATTTAATGCTGAAAACTTATTTATATCTATAAGTATTAATCTTTTTGCATTATATTTTGGAATATCTTCTAAAAGAGCATATCTGTTTTCAAGACCGGTTAATTCATCATGATAATATCTCTCTTTTAGCTCTACAGTTTTTTCATCAACTTTTGTTTCAAGTTGATGTTGATACTCATAATTTTGTTTTTTAAGGACTAATTTCTGAATTGCTTTTGATAATACACTGATAAACTGATCATGTTCTAAAGGTTTAATAAGATAACCATCAATACTTAATCTTATCATATCAATAAAATAATCTGTATCACTATGCGCTGAAATTACAATTATTGGTATTTCATCATCTATTTGTCGTATTTGGTGGGACATCTCTAGTCCATTTTTTACAGGCATTGTGATATCAGTTATAATGATATCAATATTTTTATTGTTATTAAATACCTCTAAACCACTTTTCCCATTTTCAGCTAACAACACGGTTTTAAATATATTATTTAAAATTTCAGCAATAGCATCACGAATCTCTATCTCATCTTCAACATACAAAATCGTCATATCTTTACAATGTCTTTTTAAATCTTTAAGTTTTTCACTTTTCATATCAGTTTAATCCTCTAGAATTATTGTATCTAATTATTTATCAATTTCTCAAATATAAATTTTACACCATCTTCACTAATTCCATCGGAATTTAATTCACTAATATTCTTGGCATATAATTTTCCACCTAATTTATCGGCAATTTGTTGTGACATATAAAGCCCTATTCCCGTACCTTTGCCTTCCGGTTTAGTTGTAATATTTGGCTTAAAAATGTCATCAATGATATATGATGGAATTCCTCCTGCATTATCACACAATTCTAATATTATTTTTTTTTCACTTTTATATAAATTTATAATAATACTTCTAAATTGTGTCTCATTCTCAATAAATGCATCTCTAGAATTATTTATTATATTTAAAATCAAATGTTTAAATTCATTTTCATTTCCGGTTAAAAATATATCATCTTGAATATTTTTTATAAATTTTATTTTATTTCTCATAAATTCATCTTTTACAAGAAGCAAAGTAGAGTCAATAATATTTGAAATATAAAATTCTTTCACATCTTTGTCGGGTCTGAAAAAACTTCTAAATTCATCAAGAGTATTAATAATATGATTCATTTGGAATTCAAATTTATCATTAAAATTTAAGATATATTTTTCATCTATACGGTTATCTTCAAAGTCATACTGTAACATATCAACACTCATACTCATTATATTTAAGGGCTGTTTCCATTGATGTGCCACTGCATCTATCATCTCTCCCATGGCTGCAAGTTTACTTTGCTGCATTAAAATTTTTTCTTGATACTTTCTTTTTTCAATCTCTTCTTGAACTTTTAATTCTAAATTATATTTATATTCTTCATTTTCTTTTTTTAAATTAATTTTCTCTACAGTTTTACCAATTATCAAAAATAATTGTTTAGATTCAATTGGTTTTAAAATATATCCATCAATACCAAGTTTTATAGTATCTAAAAAATAACGAGTATCACTATATGCAGAAAGTACCAAAATAGGAATATCGATATTGCCTTGCCGTATTCTTTCAATCATCTCTATACCATTCATTTTTGGCATATTAATATCTGTAAAAATCATATCGATACTGCTGTTAAATTTTTCTATACCATCCAAACCATTGTTGGCAACAATAACATCTTTAAAAATCTCTTTTAATATATCAGATGTTTCATCTCTAATATCAATATCATCTTCCACATATAAAATATTTAATTGTTTAGTATATTTTAATAAATTTTGCAAGTTCATATTTACCGCTTTTTAATTGGTTCACAATGGTAAAGTAATATTAAAAATAGCGCCGTTATCGTCATTTTCAATATAAAGACTACCTTTCATATTCTTTTCAATAATTACTTTAGACATATAAAGTCCAAGTCCCGTACCTTGTGATTTGAATTTTGTAGTAAAATATGGTTCAAATATTTTGTCTATCAAATCCTGCGGTACACCACCGGCATTATCTTTAATGGCTATTTTCAAATAATCTTTTTGAGGTTTAATATTGATTTCTATTAAACCATTTGATATATTTTTATTATTTATAATAGCATCCTTTGCATTACTGATGATATTTATCAACACTTGTTTTAATTCATTTTTATAGCCAAATATTTCTATATCCTGGTCTCCAATAACTTTAATTTCTATATTGTTATTGATAAGTTGAGGAATCATTAATGCCAAAATACTTTCTATAGAATCTCTAATTTTAAATTTTGATTTTTCCTTATTTGGTGAGAAAAAATTCCTAAAATCGTCTATTGTTTTTGACATATGCCCCACTATAGCATTTGTATTATCTATTATATCTTTAACTACTTCTCTTGTTAAATTATCATTTTCACTGTTAAATTCTAACTTCATCATCGTAACACCAATAGAATTTAAAGGTTGTCTCCATTGGTGAGCAATATTTCCTATCATCTCTCCAATTGCAGCTAACTTTGACTGCTGAAATATTAAAGTATCTTTTTTTCGCAACTCTTTTTTGTAAAATACCGGCTTGAGTGTTCTTTCAATAATTTTTAATAAATCATGAATTATCAGTGGTTTGGCTACAAAACCGTCAACACTTAAATTTATAACTTTTTTTAACATAGTTTCATCACCAAAAGCACTGGTAATAACTATAGGCACATCATAATTAATATCACGAATACGCGAAATCATCTCGATACCACTTAATTTTGGCATATTTAAATCAGTTATTACAATATCAATTTCATCTTGATGTTCTGTATATATGTCCAAGCCCTCTTGCCCATTAGCAGCCACATAGATCTTTTTACATAGTGAATCTATACTAGAAACAATAATCCCGGACACATCCTTGTCATCTTCTACATAAAGGACTACTGATTCTTTAATAATATCATACTTCACAACTTCACTTTTAAGCACAGTAAAACCCTAATATATTTCTATTTTATTTTTTATCTAATAATTTGTCTATAGCTTGTACTAATTTCATAACATCAACAGGCTTCATCACATAAGCACTCATTCCTAATTCAGACAGTCTGGATACTTCCTCATTTTGACTGCCAAATGCTGTTGTTACAAGAATAGGTATCTCTTGATTTAATTCTCTTATTTTTTTAATCATCTCAATACCATCCATCATCGGCATTGCCAAATCTGTAATAATTAAATCGAAAGCTTTACTTTCTTCAAGACTTTGAGCACTAAACTTTTCTAAGCCTTCTTTACCATTAGAAGCAACCTCTATATCTTGAACAATCGCTCCTAAAGATTTAACGGTAATATCTCTAAGAACAATTTCATCTTCTACATACAATATTTTTAATTTTTTTATTAACTCTATATTAACCATCACAATCACCTTATTTTTTGTTACAAAGTTTTACACTTTTGGTCATCATCAAATAACCTTTAATTTAAATTTCATCTATTATACTCATTAAAACTTACAAAAACAACAAACCACAATAACATGTAAAAGTGGCAAATTTGTGTCTAAATCACTTATTGTCCACTAAACTTGTGTTTTGTTATCGGTAAACTAATTGTAAAGCAAGCTCCATTATATGATTTATCTTCATATATAAATGTTTCATTTTCTACTGATATTTTACCATACATATGTTTTGCTATCATCTCTTCACTCATATAAAGCCCTATTCCTGTACCTTGAGATTTATGTTTGGTTGTAAAATACGGTTCAAAAATTTTATCTTTTATATCTTTTGGTATCCCTCCACCATTATCTTTTATTTTCAAAATTGCATTATCACCCTGCTTATATATATCTACAAAGATTAATCTTTTTTGGTTTTTATCTTTTGTTTCAAGTATATCTCTTGCGTTGTTCAATATATTCATAATAGCTTGAATAAGCTCGCTATCTAAACCATACAACTGTATATCTTCAATATTTTCAATAACTTTTATTTCTCTATTTTTAAATTTAGATTCCAATAAAGATAATGTTTTTTTATAAATTTCTTTTAGACTAAATAACTTTTTTTCTTTATCAGGTTTAAAAAAATCTCTAAAATCATCAATCGTTTTAGATAAATGTTTAACTGAAGCGGTAATAACATTAAGATCTTCTATCTCTTGTTCTTTTGATATCGTTCCAAACTCTTTTTGCATAACTATACCGCTTGAGGCTGTTGATATTATAGACAATGGCTGTCTCCATTGATGGGCTATATTTTCCAACATCTCTCCCATTGATGCCATTTTTGACTGTTGGGCAAGCATTTTTTCTTTTCTTTGCAGTTCTTCTTGACTGTACTTTAAGTCTGTAATATCATTTATAACACCGATATAGTGTTTTATATTACCATCATTATCTCTCTGGATTAAAGTATAATCCAACACCCACTTTATTTCATTATTTTTTGTCATTAGCCTGTATTGTTTATGTTTAAGGAATTTTTGATTAGAGAGTGAAGCTTCTTCAACTTCTGCTGCTACTCTTTGTAAATCATCTTTATGTATACATTCCTCATAGTTTATTTTATTTGTATAAAAATCATCAGGACTGTATCCTAAAAAATTAATTATACCATTGGATACATGTTCTACACTCCAATGTTCATCATTATTCCATATAAATAAAACTGAATCTCCCCCATCAAAAAGTGATAATAATGTTTTTTGTTCATTTGTTTTGATTACTAAATTTGTTTCAACTTTTACAATAAGTTTCAATAAAAACAATACAAATATTACTCCAAATATTATAATTAAAATTATTGATGCTGCTCCAATATATTTTGTTTGATTAATTTTATTATCTAAAATTTTATTTTGTTTATTAGTTAATTCCTTTATCTCTTCGAGCAAAAATTCTTCATATTGTTTTAAATAATCAATAGAATTCTTTAAATCAGAAATAGCCAAGTAATAATCACTTTTTTCATTTGAATTCAATCCCTCGCCAAGCCGTCTTAATATTGACTTTTCCATAATGTTTTGTTCTTTAAAAAGTTTATGATCCAATTGTTTTATTATTTTGTTTGATTCATTATTTATAACATTATAAAATTCAACAATTTTATAATTTGATAATTTATTGTTCCTTTTTAAACTTTCAATTGAATTTTTAAATTTATTTTTTGAATTTATCCAAAGTTTTTTCTCTTTTGTCAGGTTATAGGTTGTAAGCAATCTTTCCGTATAGTATTTATACTCAAGCATATCATTATGAGACTTTTCAAAAACTTTATTTTCTCCAAGTAAATTTTCGTACTTATTTGCAAAAATAAACATAAATACAGTGCTAATGACAATCATCAGCAGTATAGCTAAAAAACCATACAGTGATATTTGCTTAATACTTAAGTTTTTCATTAGTTGTTTAAACTCGCCTTATAATATTTTATCTGATTCTCTCTACCTATTTTATCTGTAATAGCTTCCCACTTGCCTGCAGCTTTATCCAGAGCATCCTGGATAGATAATTCACCCTTTACCGCTTTATATACTGATTCATCCAATGCTTGATAATATTCACCTGCACCGGGAAGCGTGATATCATATACAACATTTTTATTTGTTAAAGATTTTGATATCTCGTCAAGATATCTTTTTGCACCTTGTACTGTAAAACCACTTTTCGTCCAAGATTTATAATCTTTAAAATGTGAATATCTTGATGGATTTACAGCATTTCCACTAGTAGCAACTAGATTCTTTGTCATCGCTTTTGATGTCATATGTGCTGCAAATTCAAAAGCTAGCTTTTTATTTTTAGATTCTTTATTTACAAATAAACTCCAGTTCCCACTAATAGATGATACTTGGTTATATCTATTTTCCCATTTATTTGTTCTTGCATTAAAAACTTCTTTAGATCCCGGAAGTTGAGCATATCCAACCTGATCACCTTTTAAAACAGATATCTCATTTTGAGCCGCATATATTCCTAAATCAGCCCAATCAATGGCCATAGCAACATTTCCCGTTACAAAATTATTTCTCACATCATGTCCTGCAAAACTGACTGCTCCATTTGGGGCATATTTAATTAACTCAATATAGTCTTTAGCAGCTTTTACAAAAGCTGGATTATTTATACGAGGTTTTAATGTATCTGGATCAAAAAAGTATGCTTTATCATCAGGATGTTTTGCATATGCGGCAGCTGTTGCAAAATATTGAAGCATCGCAACATCACCTTTCTTTCTAAATACTGCATTTCCATACTCTATTTTCCCATCATTATCCCAATCCCAACCATTAAAAAATTTGACAATTGTTTTATACTCATCCCAAGTTTTTGGAGGTGATAGCGCAAAACCATTCTCTTTTAAGAATTTAGACTTATAAGTTTCATTTTCAAATATATCTTTTCTATAATATAAATTAATACAATCACCATCATAAGGCATGCCATATGCTATATTATTATATGATAAAACAGAGTTTTTATAAATAGGAAGTACATCATCCCATTGAATTTTTTCCTTTACCCAAGCAGGAACCGGTGCAATATGATCTCCGCCCAAAAGCATACCGTTCCACATGGCTATTACTACAAAGATATCATAATTTAAATGCGGGTTGGTAAGTGATTGTTTTGTTTTAGCAATAGTTTCATTCCAACCAGGAGTTACAACTCTTATTTTCGCACCTGTTTTTTCTTCAAAAACTTTAGCCTCATCCATAATAGGACCACGAATAAGCCCTGCATGAAGTGTAGGCACTATTACCATAATAGTTTGACCTTCATATGGCTTGGCAGTCATTTTTTTAGTTTTTTTATTTTTTATTTTATCTTCACAACCTGAGAATATCACAACTACAAACATAAGTGCAATAAAACCAATCAATAGCTTAAAATTTTTCATAAACCACCCCTAAATAAAAATTTATTTATCTTTTAATAGCCTCTCTCTGTCTATTATTTTAACAAAGATATACTAAATTTTGCACATTCTTGACCATCCTGTTTAATATTATTTCCTGCTAGAGTGCCTGATAACGATTTTGTTGCTAAAATATAAGCGATATAAAGTCCAAGACCTGTTCCTATATATTGGTGTTTTGTCGTTGAATAAGGCTCAAATATCTCATCTTGTATAGATTCTAATATACCCCCTCCATTATCAACAATATCAACTATTATTTTTTCATTTTGTTCGTATGAAGATATTTTGATATATTTACTTTTAACATCATTTAAAGTTAAAGCATCTATGGAGTTTTCTATAATGTGATGTAAAATTTGACTAAAAGAATCCGCACTGTTAAATAAATTTATATTTTCTATTTCATTTATAATTTTTATATTATATTTATCGAATTCTTTATGAAAATAATATAGAGTTTCATCAACAGCCTCTTTTAAATTAAATTTTATTTTTTTATGCTCGTTTTCAAAATCTAACAATACATCTTGTAATTCTTTATCCATATTTATAACCGTAGTATCTATTTGATTTAATAAATATTGTATTTCATCACTGCCAACTTTCTTTTCATCTTGCAGTATAATACCGCCAACTGCCATACTGATGACACTCAAAGATTGTCTCCATTGATGAGTAAGATTATCTAAAAGTTTTGAAATTGCAATCATTTTAATATTTTTACTTAATGACATGTGTTCATTTTGAGATTTCTTTCTATTATTTATCAGATACAATATCTCCTCAATATCTTCAAAAAGTTTATCTTTTTTTATTGGTTTTATTGCATATTTATTAATACCTAAATTAATTGATTTAAGTAAAAATTTATGATCTTCAAAGGCTGTTATAAGTATAGCAGGTACTTGCGGATATATCTTTCTTATCTCTTCTATCATATCAAGACCATTACATTTTGGCATATTAATATCACTGATGATTATATCTATCTTATTGTCTTTTGCAAGAGAGATACCTTCCTCTCCGTCACAGGCAGCTAAAACATTTGTAAAAATATTTTTCAGTATATGACACATAGACTCTCTTGCTTCCAATTCATCTTCTACATAAAGTACGGTTAATCCAACCGCAAGCTTTGATAATTGCTTAATATTTGACATATAATACCTTTCACTTATAGAATATTCATATACTTATTTTATTATAAAAAAGTGTTAATATTGTGTTGTAAAATAATCTGTCATGACACAATATTGACATTTTTTTATACTACACTGACACTTTAGGAGAATAATATTGAATCAGTTAAAAAAAATAATCTTTATATTTATAAGTTTGTTGTTGTCTGCGAATATCTTATTTGCAAATAATAATAATTTAGAAAAAGTCTCTCTTCAACTTCAATGGTTAGATCAATTTCAATTCGCAGGGTATTATATAGCTAAAGAGAAAGGCTTTTACAAAGAAGTTGGACTTGATGTTGAGATTAAGAAATTTGATTATGATATCTTAACGGTTGATGAAGTTGTAAATAAAAAAGCAACTTATGGAATTGGCAGGTCATCTTTAATTATTGATAAAAGTAAGGGTACTGATATTAAAATTTTAGCATCTATTTTTCAATCTTCACCTTTAATATTATTAGCAACAAAAGATTCAGGGATAAAAACTGTAAAAGACTTTATTGGTAAAAGAATTATGGTAACAAAAGAGGCATCAAAAACAGCATCACTAAGAGCAATGATAAATAAAAAGAGAATATTCCTAAAAGATTTAATAACATTGCCGCATACTTTTAATATAAATGACCTAATAGATAAAAAAACAGACTTGATGGTATCTTATATATCAAATGAACCATATTATTTAAATAAACAAAAAATAGAATATATAATATTTGACCCAAAAAACTATGGCTTTGATTTTTACAGTGATATTTTATTTACAAGTGGTGATGAGATACTTTATCATCCAAATAGAGTAAATAATTTTACAAATGCATCTTTAAAAGGTTGGAAATATGCATTTAATAATATTGAAGAAACTGTAGAATTAATTTTAAAAAAATATAATTCTCAAAATAAAAGCAAAAATGCTTTAATATATGAAGCAAAAGAATTAAAAAAATTAGCATATTATAAAATTAAAGAGTTAGGACATATAAATGCACATAAGATACAAAGAATATATGATATTTACAATGTTATGGGCTTTGTTAACAATGAGATAGATATAGATAAATTTATTATACATGAGAATAAATACAAAACAATAAACTTAACTAAAAAAGAAAAAGAATATTTAAGTTCTCACCCAATCATAAAAGCACACAATGAAGCTTCCTGGCCGCCGTTTAACTTTAAGGAAGAGGGAAATCCCAAAGGTTTTTCAATAGATTATATGAATCTATTGGCAAAAAAACTAAATATAAAAGTTGAATATATCAGCGGGTATAGCTGGAGCGAGTTTATGAATATGCTTCAAACTCCGGCTTTAGATGTGATAATAAATATTTCAAAAAACGAGCAAAGAGCAAAAACCATTAGCTTTACAGATACTTTTTATACAGCTCAAAATGCCATATATGTACATAAAAATAATCCAAACTTTAATAAAATAAAAGATTTGGAAAATAAAACAATAGCTATGCCTAAAGGTTTTTTTGCCCAAAAGTTTATGGAAAAATATTATCCGAATATCAAACAAATATTAGTTAAAAATCAAGTTGATGCATTGAAACTTTTATCTTTGGAAAAAGTTGATGCAACAATCGGTAAAAAAGTTGTTATGGATTATATAATTAGAAACAATAATATATCTGAAGTTTTAGCAGTAGGATTTATAGAGGATAAAAGGGTTATAAGTCAAATAAGACTCGGGGTATCAAAAAAAGACAAAATATTAAGAGATATTTTACAAAAAGCACAAGATAAAGTAAGCAATAAAGAATTGAGAAGATTAAAGCAAAAATGGTTTGGTGTAAAATCAAAGAGTTTAATCAGTACTATGAAACTTACAAAAAAAGAAAAAAGGTATCTTAAAAATAAAAAAAGTATAACGATGTGTATAGATCCATATTGGATGCCTTTTGAATCTTTTATTGATGGTAAGCATGTAGGGATGAGTGCTGATTATTCTAAAATATTTCAAAAAAACATAGGTATTCCGATAAATGTAATTCAAACAAATACTTGGAGTGAAACTTTAGAGTTTGCCAAACAAAAAAAGTGTGATATTATATCTTTAGCTATGGAAACATCTAAAAGAAAAAAATATATGAACTTTACAACACCATACTTAAAAATACCGCTTATAATTGCTACAAAACCAAATGTTCCGTTTATAGCTGATTTTAAAAATTTAACAACTCAAATATTAGGAATACCTAAAGGCTATGCTTTTATAGATATTCTTAGAACCAAATACCCACATCTTAACATTATAGAAGTTGATAATGTAAAAGATGGTTTGCAAAAAGTTAAAAAAGGTAAAATTTTTGGATATATTGGAACTTTGGCATCAGTGGGATATCTATTTCAAAAAGATTTTACAGGTGAACTTAAAATTGCCGGTAAATTTGATGAGAAATGGGAGCTTGGGACCGCTGTACGAAATGATGATAAAGTATTACTAGAAATTTTACAAAAAGTTATTGATAACATTGATAAAAGCACACATAAACATATATTAACCGACTGGATAACAATTAAATATGAAGAATTAATAGATTACACTTTTGTTTGGCAAATTCTGGCAATCATGATTATTATATTTATTTTACTGATGTATCGTCAAAAAGAATTGAAAGATTACACTTTAAAACTAGAAAAATCAATAAAAAAATATACTAATAATTTAAAAAAGAAAAATAAAAGATTAAAAGAATCTGTTGAAAGTTTTGAGTATCTAATAGATACTGCAATTGAATGTATAGCTATATTTGATGAAAACAGAAATATTATTCAGATAAACAGTGCAGGTATTAAAATGTTTAAATTTGATAATTTAAATGATGCTATTGGTACTAATATAAAAGATCTTATACCAAAACATGAAGAGAAAAAAATAAAAAAAGCTTTAAGTACGCCTAAGAAATCACCTTATGAAGTTGATTTATTAAAAAAAGACAAAACTGTATTCCCAGCTTTGGCAGCCGGTAGAGACATTGTTAGAAATAAGAAAAGATACAGACTTACCACCGTTATAGATTTAAGTGAAATAAAACAAAAAGACAAAATGATACAACAACAATCAAAACTTGCTCTTATGGGAGAAATGATATCTATGATAGCTCATCAATGGCGTCAACCGTTAAATATTATAGGTGCTATAAATATGAAAATAGAAACAAAGTTGGATTTTAATGAGACAATCACAGCTAAAAGTTATGCCCCTATAAGTGAGGATATAAACAAACAACTTGAATTTATGTCAAAAACCATTGATGATTTTAGAAACTTTTTTAAACCAAATAAAGAAAAACAAGAGACAAGCTATACTGAGCTTCTAAATTCATCTTTAGGTATTGTTGCAGCTTCTGTTGAAAGTAAATATATAGAGATAAAAAAAGAATTAAATTGTGAAGATAGATTTAGTACATATACAGGTGAAGTTACTCAGGTTATTTTAAATATTATTAAAAATGCTGAAGATATTTTATTGGAAAGAGATATAAAAGCCCCATATATTAAACTCATCACTTACAAAGAAAATGATGAAACTTTGCAAAAAGAGAAAGAAAAATATATTTTAGAAATTATTGACAACGGAGGTGGTATTCCTGAGGATATTATTGATAAAATATTTGACCCGTATTTTTCTACAAAGTCAGAGAAACATGGTACCGGACTGGGATTATATATGTCAAAAACTATTATTGAAGAACATTGTGGAGGAAAGTTAACAGCCCAAAACAAAGACAATGGAGTTGTATTTAAAATTTCTCTTTAATATAACACAATTTTACCACTTTATTTTTATAATATAGTATCAACAAAAAAAGAAAAGGTAAAATAGATGAGTTTTAAACAAATAAAACTTACTCATATCTCATTAAAAGCTTTAGAGATGGGGCATATTTATAAATATCCCATTTATTATAAAAAAGAGGGAAAAGTATATAGTATTCTTATCAAAGAAGGTGATAAGTTTACTTCCAATACTCAAGAGCAAATCAATAGTCACAATATTACTGATGTATATGTATTAGACAAAGACCATGACCAGTATGAGTTCGACACACAAACTTACCTTGAAAAAATAGTAAAAGATGACAGTGTACCCATTTCATTGAAATCAGAGATTTTACATGAGATGGCAGCAGATGTAATAAATGATCTGCTTGAGGGGGATATTAATACTCAAAAAATCAAACAAGCCGATATAGTAGTTAGTGATACTGTAAATTTAATACTTGATGACCCAAAAGCTGTAAAGGCTATGCTAAAGGTTACTTCTCACGACTACTACACTTATACCCATAGTGTCAATGTATCTACATATGCTCTTGGATTTGGTTCTTATTTAAAATTCAACAAAGAACAACTTCATATGTTGGGGATGGCCGGTATCATGCATGATGTTGGAAAAAGAAAAATACCAGGTGAAATTATTAATAAAGATGGAAAACTTACAGACGATGAATTTAAGATAATACAAAAGCATCCCTCATATGGTGTAGAAATATTAAAAGAACTTGGTGAAACAAATCAAGTTTTACTTGATATAGTTGAACAACATCATGAAAAAATAGATGGTTCAGGTTATCCTCATGCTCTTAAAGGTAAAGATATTCATCCATACGCTCAAATTATGTCAATAGCAGATATATTTGATGCACTTACTACCAAACGATCATATAAAGGTGCTCTGAAATCATTTGAAGCATTTAATATTATGCATAATCACATGAAACAATCATTAAACAATAAACTTTTAAAAAAATTTATGTCTTTTATGAGTCAATAGTTTTTTCAAGAATATAATTTATAACACAACTTTGCCACTTTTTTGTTTTATAATCATCCAAAGCAAATAAATAATTTAATGTATTTGCTTAAAAAAATAAAAAGGGGTTTACACCATGGCAAAAGTATCAAAAAAAGAAGAGAAAAAATTAGCTAAGAAAAAAGCGGCTAAGAAAGCATCAGCTAAGAAGGCGGCTAAGAAAAAAGCGGCTAAGAAAGTAGCTAAGAAGAAAAAAGCTAAAAAAGCAGCTAAAAAGAAAAAAGCTAAAAAATAGTTTTGTATAGGGTGGGTAAGTTCGCAGCTGCCTGCCTTTATTTTATAAAAATATATTGATAGCAGCGACTTTAGTTTATCGTTTTTATCTATATATTTTGTTAGTGAGGTAATAAAATGGGAGAAACCAGAGAGATCATCAGGACTGAATTTGATGATATGGAAGAGATAGATACGGAAAAAAAAGAAAAACATAAGCCTAATAATTTTAAAAGAAAAAGAAAGAAGCTGCAAAAAAAAGGCAAAAAAGTACAAATATGGGTAAAAAAAGAAACTTTAGAATATGAAAAAAACTTACAATTTTACAAATAGAACTATTAAAATTTCAAAACTATGTGAAAGATAAAGGACTGAAAGTTCTTATGATATTTGAAGGACGGGATGCAGCCGGTAAAGGCGGCTCAATCAAAAGAATTACAGAACATTTAAATCCAAGAGGTGCAAGAATAGTAGCTTTGGAAAAACCAAGTGACAGTGAAACTACGCAATGGTATTTTCAAAGATATACAAAACATCTTCCTAGTGCCGGAGAGATAGTAATATTTGATAGAAGTTGGTACAACAGAGGCGGTGTTGAACCTGTAATGGGATTTTGTACAAGAGAAGAGCATCGTGAGTTTTTAAAAGAGGTGCCTGAGTTTGAAACAATGCTGGTAAATTCCGGCATCTTGTTATTTAAATATTATTTTTCAGTATCAAAAAAAGAACAAAAGAAAAGATTTAAAAAAAGAGAAGATGACATTTTAAAGCAATATAAATTAACCCCTGTAGATAAAGCATCTCAGAAATTATGGGATAAATATACAGTTGCAAAATACTCAATGCTTATATCTTCTAATACAGAAATTTCACCTTGGACAATTGTGAGAAGTAATAATAAAAAAAGCGCAAGATTAGAAACAATTAAACATATTCTTAAAAATATGGAATACCCACACAAAACCAGTCAAGATATATTTCGTCCAAATAATAAAATTATTATAGATGGTATGGACGAAATAGAGAATATGGAAGAAAAGAACGCTTTTAAAAAAGCAAAATAGTTTATTTTTTTATAATATCTTTCAACTGTACAAAACTATTCAATATAGATGCATTTATATAGTATACATCAACAGCATCTTGAATTACAAAAACATGCTCTTTCCAATCAACCAAATCTTGTATAATAGCCACTATAAATTTTGACACCATAGTAATTCTTGCCAAAGAAGAAAAATCAATACTTTGTAATAATTCAATAAGTCCATATAAAACTTTAGATAATTCTTCAAATTCACTAAACATATATAAAAACCTATTATACTTTTCCAGTATATATATAATGTCAGGCAGTTCCCCCTCTAGATTATTATCAAATAATATATTTGCTACAACTCTGTCAAGTTCCTCTTCAAGGTCTTCTAACTCTTCTGTATTGATACCAACATCACCGCACTCTTCTAAAAATTCTTTTGCACTGACTTTTTTGTGAGAATCATTATATGCATCCATAAGTTCTTTACTATGTTCTATAGAATCATCATCTTCATCAAAATCAATAAAATCATCAGAACTATCTTCTTGTGATAGTAAATCAGCTGCATTTATAGTACTGCTTATCCTGTTTGATTCTTTTGAATAGTAATTATCTTTAAATAATTTTTCTAATGACTCTTCTATCTCGCGATAGTCATACGGTTTATAAATATACCTGTAAACTCCCAATTTCAAAGCTTCATATCGATATTTTTTATCATATAATACCGTTACAGCAGTAATCTTAGGCTGCCTGATATCAAGTGCTTTAATATCTTTTAACAGTTGTATTCCATCATACTCTTGTGAAGATATATCTATATATGCCATATCAATATCATGCATCTTTACAAACTCTAAAGCATCTTTTTCATTATCACTTTCAAAAAACTGATATTCGATTTTATGATTGTTAAAATACTCCACAACATCTTGTTCTATCACTTTATTATTTAAAAGCCAACTATCAACCAGTAATATTTTTACCATTCTTTCTCTTTTTCATTATATTCTCTTATAAGTTTATAATATAATAAAATAGATTGATATACTATTAATTAATAAGTTCTTTTAATCTATTAAATGCTGGAATTAAAACATCTTTTCTATATTCAACAGTATCTTGTAACAATTTATTTCTTTGTGATAACTCTTTAATCTTTTTACTTGATTTCTTTTTCTTTAAAGCATTTTTTATAATAGATTTATAATCCGTATTGTCATAACTCATTTCAAAAACAGTCTTACCCTCTTTTCGTGCAAATTTTATACAATCTGAATCATTTAAAACAACCCAATTTCTATCTTTAGCATCTATACGGGGAAGAAGTGATTCAAAAAAATAATCAAATTGATACTCTAACTCCCTACTTGGAGTGTATCTGCTTAAAACAAAAACTATTGGAACTTCTTTATTCATTGCTCTTATTTTTCTATATATATTTCTGGCATTTAAAGTATCCTGCTCCCCATCACTTATAGGGATAGCTACAAGAGAAATAATTTGGTCAAGAGCACTTTTTTCTAAGGCTTCTAGAAAATAAGTTGTACTTTTATTTGCACCTATGTCTATCACTGCATAAGAGTCTTCCAGTAAAATATCCATAATATTATTTTCCAAATTACTATTTGTAATTTTTTGCGGTGAGAATTTAACACAATCACTATTACAGTATTTCGCCCCATGTAAATTTTCTTCGTCAAACTCATAAACAATAGTAGGTTTCATACCATTTTCAAATGATAAAAATGGTGCAAACAACTCATTTGAAGAGGTTGTTTTCCCCACACCTCCTTTATTATTAACAACTACAATTTTCTTATTTTTATTCAAAACATCTCCTTTTTATAATTATTTTATTATTTATTTATTTGGATATTTAAGTATCACTCTTCCATTTACACTATTTAAAACAATCTTTCTGCTATTTGCTCCGCCTACATCTTTACCGGCAATTTTTATACCATATTCAGCTAAGATGTCGTCCGCTATATCTATATTTCTACTGCCAACTTGACTGGTAGTTAATCCACTAAGGCTGGCGCCGCCAAATACTTTTGCAATTATATTTTTTCTTTGACAGCCGGCTTTCTCCATAGCTTCAATTAACTTTACAATACTTATATTCCCAAACTTAGGACTTGGTATCCCATCGTTATTCCATAAAGGAAGAAGATAATGATTCATCCCCGCTGTAAATGTTGTACTATCAATCAAACAAACAGCAATACATGAGCCTAATACCGTATGTATTTCAGTTGGCTCCGTTGCAACATAAAGTTGTGAGGCATGAATAAATTTTTTTTCAAATTCCATTTTTCACCTCAAAATTCCTGTCCCTCATCAAACAGTAAATCATCATCCATAAACATCGATTCCTCTTGAGATTCTTTTGGCAGATTAAATTCAAAAATTGTAAATTTATTTTCTTTTGACTCTAATTTAAAATTACCGCCTAAAAATTCAATAAAATCCCGCACTATTCCCATACCAAGACCTTGTCCACGGTGTGACCTGTTCATACCTGAATGTGCTTGACGAAATCTTTCAAAGATTATTTTTTGATTTTCAGAGCTTATCCCCTCTCCATAGTCTTTTACTGTGATTCTTACATCATCTACCTCTTCAATAATATCCAGTTCAACTATTGAATTTTGGGGAGAATAACTAATTGCGTTGGAGATCAGATTTACTAAAATAGAATAAATTTTGGTTTTATCTTGATAAATCGGATCCTCTTTACATGAAATATTTATTTTCATATCTATATGTTTTTCTGCAATCAAATATTGTAAAGCATCTTTTATTTCTTCAACAATCTCTTCAAAATCAATTTTTGATATCTCTTTTTCAAGTGTTCCTGCTTCTATCTCTGCTACATAAATAATATTTGCAATTTGAAAATTCAAATTTAAAACCTCTTCATATAAAGAATCACCTATAAGTTTTATATCCACATTCTCTTTACCGCTTATTAGTCTTTTAGAAAGAGTTATCATACTAGATAGTGGATTATTAAATTCATTTCTAATTATAGATATAAATTTGCTTCTGTTCTCTTCTGCATACAAAAGCTTTTTATTTATATCTTCCATTTTTCCCATCACAACTTTTAGCTCATAAATAGTATTGTCTCTTTGAGAAAATCTTCTGCTTATCTCTGCTAATAACTCTTTGTTGTCTATATCATCTAGTTTCATAATTTTCCTTCTTAAAACTTAAATATCCTATTTTTTATTAACCTCATATCCTACAAGTAAACCAATAGATTTTACAGTTTCACCCATAGTGATAGCCTGTGCATTAAGCTCCTCAGATGCAGCAGCAGACTCT
>JAGLOP010000010.1 GCA_023138835.1 Arcobacteraceae bacterium | reverse complement strand
TCAAAATGATCTTCAATAGCTCTTTTACCACGACCTGTTACGATTGCCATAGTATCACAACCTGCACTTATAGCTTCTTCAACACCATATTGAAGTAAAGGCTTAGTAAGTACCGGTAACATCTCTTTTGGTATTGCTTTTGTTGCCGGTAAAAATCTTGTACCATAACCTGCTGCTGGAAATAAACATTTTTTAATCATTTTTAATCTTTGTTATTTAATATTTTAATATTCTAGCTAAAAGGTTCTAAAAATTTTATGATTTGAAGTCAAAAATTTGACTTCCCTTTTATGCTATATATTCCAACTCAATTTCTTTACCATCAAAATAAATTTCTGCATCAAATACATTTCCTTTTTTTGAGCGTAAATTTTTCAAATAAATAGGTTCACCCTTAAAAAGTTTTTTAATCTCATTTAACTTCAATTCTCTATTAACAAACATCTCCCAAACAATTTTTTTACAATCTTTACACTTATAACCTTTAGGTATTTTAAATACTTCCCCTCTACATTCACAAGTACATATTTTTGTTGATTTAGTTTCTTCATCAAAAATAAGTATAACTTCACCGTTTACTAATTGAACTTTTGTATCATAAAAGCTTCCATTTTGCCCTTTAAAACCACAAGCAACTATAACCTTGCCACTCAATAAATCCATAGCTTCTTTGGTTTTAAATTCTCGTCCAAAACTTCTTTTCCAAACTTTAGCCTTACATTCAATACACTCAAAAAGCATATCATATTCTTTAATTTCACCACCACATTGACATTTGTTTTCCATAATTTTGTTCCCCTTTAAAGATTTTACGATAAAATCATACAACAGAAAAAAAATATATGGCAAAAATATTACAAATTGACATACTTTTTAAAATAATAATTTGAAGGATTAGAATGAAACTTGGAGTAAACATAGACCACATCGCAGTTTTAAGGGAAGCTAGGGAGATAAATGACCCCAATCCTTTAGATGCACTTGGTATTTGTAAATTAGCGGGAGCTGATCAAATCACTATCCATTTAAGAGAAGATAGAAGACATATCCATGATGAAGATGCAAAAAATATCATTAATTTATCTGCCTTACCTGTAAATTTAGAATGCAGTATAAATGATGAAATCATTAAAATTGCTTGTGAATTAAAACCTCATAGAGTTACCTTAGTTCCTGAAAATCGTGCAGAGGTTACAACAGAGGGTGGACTTGATGTTAAAGGTAATTTTGAGCAGATTAAAAAAGTTGTAAGATTACTACACAAAAACGAAATAGAGGTTTCACTTTTTATTGACCCTTGTGAAGAGATGATTAAATTATCAAAAGAGTTAAAATGCGAATGGATTGAACTTCATACAGGCAGTTTTGCTAATATTTATGCGATGTTATTTAGTGGACTTGATAGAACTCATCATAGTATTAAGCAGTTGGAACTATCAAGAGATGAGTTAACTAAAAAACTAAAGAAAAGCATTAGAGAGATAAAAAAGTATTCAAAGCTAGCTCGGGAAATTGGTCTGAAAGTTGCGGCTGGTCATGGATTAAATTATCAAAATGTTGAGTTAATCACTACAATTAAAGAGATTGAAGAATTAAACATTGGACAAAGTATTATTGCACGAAGTGTATTTGCAGGGCTTGAAAAAGCAATTATTGATATTAAAGAATTAATTAAATAGATGCAAAAAATAGCTATTAGTATTGGAGATTTAAATGGAGTTGGAATACAGCTTGCTTTAGAAAATCATAAAAAAGTATCCAAACTTTGTAAACCAATTTATTGTATAGATAAAAGATTATTAAGACAAGCTTCTAAACTGCTTAATATTAAAATACCTAATGATTTTAAAATATTTGGAAAATATGATAATTTTAAAATTAAAGCCGGGCAGATATCTAAAAAAAGTGGTCAATTTTCACATCAAAGTTTTCTAACTGCTATTAAACAAGCAAAAAGTAAAAAAGTAGATGCAATTTGTACACTTCCAATCAACAAAGAATCTTGGAATAAAGCTGGGATTAATTATGTTGGACATACTGATATGTTACGAGATATATTCCAAAAAGATGCTATTATGATGCTGGGCTGTAATAAAATGTTTGTGGCTTTATATACTGAGCATATTGCTTTAAGAGATGTTGCTAAACAGATTAAGATTAAAAAGTTGACTAAATTTTTTGTTAATTTTGCTAATAGTCTGCGTTACCATTCAAGAGAGTGGGAACGAGGTTTAAAGGTTGCCGTACTTGGACTAAATCCACATGCAGGAGATAATGGAGTTTTAGGAGAGGAAGAGAGTAAAATAAAAAAAGCTATAAAAAAAGCAAATAAGCTTTTAGGCAAAAATATTTTTGATGGTGCGTTTGTACCGGATATAGTTTTTACACCAAATTTTAGAAAAAATTATAAATACTTTATAGCAATGTATCACGATCAAGGCTTAGCACCGCTAAAAGCACTTTATTTTGATGAAAGTATAAATGTATCTTTAAATTTACCAATTGTTAGAACAAGTGTGGATCATGGTACTGCTTTTGATATAGCTTATAAGAAAAACAATAAACTATCTAGTAAGAGTTATATTAATGCTGTTAAAGAAGCTATTTGCTTATCAAAACTTACTAGGTAAAAAATAAATTTTACCTAAGTTAATTACTCTATTAATTCTTCGTCTAAAACACTAATTCCTTCATTAATTAAACTATCAATTTCTGTAAATACTTGGTTGGAAGTATCCAAAATAGAATCAAATTCTTCAATATCTTGTGCTAACTGATTAAAAGAGCTTACGGTTTCTAATGCAATAATTAAATTATTTCCTTTTAATATCGCATTTTCTAACAGTTTTAAATTATTTCCTATTTTTACAATATTATTAGCCATTTTTACAGCTTTTTCTTTGCTATAGTTTTTCATTTTTGTTTTAAGCTTGTCATCATTTTTAATTTTGTCAAGATTTTCATCAAGTCCATCTAAAAAGTTCTCAGTTTCTTCCTGATAAACATCAAACTTATCTCTCAATGTCACTATCTCTTTTTCAGCTTTTTTCCATTTGTTTATAAAATCTTTTGTTTTTTCATTTTTAAATACATATTTAACTTTTTTTGCTTCACTTTGAGCATTTAGTGCTTCTTTATAAGTATCTTTAACTGTCTCTTTTTGTTTGGCAAAGTCTTTTATAGCTTCCTTAAATTGAACTACATATTTTGGGCTGTCTTTATATAGATAATTATTCTCAATATAAGGCCAAACAAAATAATAACCTACAACTATTAAAAGTATCATCTGAAAAGTTGAAATACCTGATTTAAAATTTCTATTATGCAAAGCAATTCCTTTATATTTTATTGACCGCATTGTAACTAAAAAAAGCTTATTCAAAATAACTTACTTTTTAAAACTTTCTCTTGACTTTTATAATCAGGCATATATAAACTGACTAAATTCCAAAATCTTTTTGAATGATTCTTTTCTTGAATATGGCAAAGTTCATGAAGAACAACATATTCAACAGCTTCTATTGGAAATTGTAAAAGCATATAATTTATAGAAATATTATTTATATGACTACAGCTTCCCCATCTTCTTTTTGCCCTTCTGTAGCTTATATTTTCTGGATACATTTTGGTCTCATGACACCATTTGTCAAAAAGCGGGTCTATGGTTTTTATTGCCATTCTTTGATAAAACTTTTTTAAACCATCTACAAAATCATCATATTCACATTTTTCTTCATTGTAATATATATAAAAAGTTTCGTCTTTTAATACAAATTTAGGATTTTTCATTTTTTCATCAATTATAAGTTCAATTGGATATTGCACTCCAATAAATGGCAGCTTTCCACCACAAACAAAATCAAATTGATTTTTAGCAGGAACTTTTTTAATACTGTTTAATATCCAAGTTTGATGATGTAAAACTATCTCTCTTAATTGATGGGATTTAATCCCAAGTGGAGTTTTTACAATAATCTCTGTTTTATTTTCAAGAGCCAGACTAATTCGTTTAATTTTCTTATTTGTACGGTGAATTATATTAAATTTTAAATCTTCAAGAAATATTATCAAAATACTTAGGTGCTTCCTCTTTTAATCTTTTATAAAGCTTTTCAAATTCAGTACTGTAAATTCTAGTATCTCCAATAGTTGTGATAAAGTTTGTATCGCCCATCCATCGTGGTACTAAATGCAAATGAATATGTTCAGCTATCCCAGCGCCTCCTACCTGTCCTAAATTCATACCAATATTTACACCTTGTGCATTAACAACATCTTTTAATAAACTTACACCTTTTTGAGCAAACTTCGACATTCTAGCCCAAGTGTCAGGGTTCAAATCTTCTAACTTATCTGTATGTAAATTTGGAATTATCATAAAATGAGCAGGAGCATAGGGATACTTATTCATCACTACATAAAAATCTTCTTCTCTATGTAATACACCTAACTCCTCATCTTTATCAATATTTTTTACAATATGACAAAATACACAACCATCAATTTTCTCTTTATAACTTGTAACATAATCACTTCTCCAAGGAGAATAAAGTCTTTCCATAGGTCAATCCTTCTAGATAAAATTCGGTGCGTCATTAGCAAATAAAACTAAATCACCCATATTAGTATGCTGTATCAAAGCCTCTTCCAGTTGTCTTTTATCTGATAATATTAAAGTTGTGGTTTTAGTAATTGTTTTTTCTAAAAGTTTTGCATTTAAACTTCCCGTGATAATAACATAATCAAATACTTTATCAATAGCATGAGCCAGTTGTACATTTGCTTCCATTGTTGATTCTACAAGCCCTGGAGTTACTATCACTTTTCGCCCCTCATGTGTAGCACAAATTTTCACGGCTTCAAGCATACCCTCTAAGTTTCCATTAAAACTGTCATCAATGATAATCTTCCCACCGGCTTTGCTCAAATGAAGTCTATGTTCCACAGGCTTTAAATTATGAAGTGCCAATTTAATCTCATCAATACTCATACCTAATTTATGAGCTGTCAATATCACAGCTGTTAAATTTATAGCATTAAAACTTCCAAGTACAGGAGAATGAAAATGTTCAGTATTTCCATCAATCTCAACATCAAACCAAATACCATCCAAATCACTTCTAACTATATTCAAACCACTTGGAAACTTAGTAATTGTATCGTACTTTAAAATTGGCACACTATCGTGAACAAATCCATGCTTTAACTTTGGACTTTTTAATATTTCCATTTTAGCATGGATAATATTATCCAAAGTTTTAAAGTACTCAATATGTTGCTCTCCGACACTTCCGATAATTGCATATTGCGGCTCTAAAAAAAGTGAGATTTCTTCAATATCACCTTTTTGTCTTGCTCCTGCTTCTGCAATATAAATTTCAGTACCCATTGGTAAATCATTGTTTATATCTTTAACAATCCCGCCAATAGTATTTACACTTCGAGGGGTCATATAAACATTAAACTTTTTATTTAAAACTTGATATAAATAATTTTTAATAGAAGTTTTACCGTAAGATGCCGTAATAGCAACAGTTTGTAGTTCAAATATAGTTTGAAGTCGTTTTTTTGCTTTATGTTTAAAACTGATAAAAAATATTTTTTCAAGTATTGTAGTTATTCCCCATGCTAAAAATAAGGGGATAAAAACTCCAAAAGAACATTCACTGTTTAACAAACATAATCCATCGATAATAAATGTCGTAAAAAGTAAAATAATTAAAAATCTCTTCACACGGGAAGTTAAAACTAAAGGCTTATCAAGATTTTTATTCCATATTACAAAACTTGTCAAATATAAAAGATAAAAATAAACATAAAAATACAATCCGTCAAGTAAATAAAAAAGTACAATAGGAGATAAAAAATAGATAATATGCCATTGTTGTTTATGATGTTTAAAAATAACTCTACTTAAATTATAATTATACCATTGCAGGTTTGTAATCAAATACCAACCTAAACTCATAATTAAAACAATATTTGTGAAAATATTAAGATATTCCATTTGCTATATCCTTTGCATATTTTAGGAAAAAATAATGATCGCCGTCATAAACTTTAAACTTACTGTTTTTTATAAGTGAATGTATAGTTTTTCCTGAATTTAAAGTTGTTGCCGTATCTTTATCACCCCAAAAGATTAACGCCTCACCATCATATTTTGCAAAACTTTGACTAAAATCTTCATCTACTACATTTTTAAAAGTTTCATACATAGTTTCGCTCATCTGGTCAACATCTTTACTTCTTAACATTTTAGTCACTTTTCCCAAACCAAATCTATTAAAAATTTTTGCCATTCTAATAGTTAACAAGGTCTTTGGCGATTTTTCTTCAACAATTCCGGCACTGCTTAAAAGTACCAGTTTTTTTGGATTTAAAAGTGTCGCTACTTTTCCGCCGAAACTATGTCCTGCCACCACACTTTCCGTAATGGAAGTATCTAATTGTATTAAAAATTCTTTGATAATTTCTACATAATCAGTCGTGGTTAAAACATAGTTATTATTACTTTTACCAAATCCCGGCATATCTATATAAATATGCTTATACTCTTTTAGATAGCCGCCAAAGGCTTGTTTCATTATCTCTTTATTTGATCCCCAGCCGTGTAAAAAGACAATTACATCTTTATGCTTTGGATTTAATATTTCATAACTTATATCAAAAAGTTTATTTTTGTAGTTTAATTGTTTTACTGCCATATATTTTAACTAGGCTTTCCCTTTGGCGCTTTGTATTTTATTAACATAGTCATAAGTGATATTAATCAGTTTCTTTCTTGGTTGAGAGTAACTTAATTCATCTAATATTCTATCAAAATCATCAAATAAATAATTTGCCATACTTCCCGGAATAGAATTAATTTCATTTAAAATAACTCTATCATCAACAACAAAAAAATCACATCTTATCAATGCACCTTCAAAAGTATTGTTATAAAGTTTTTTAAATGTTTGTTTTAATTCAAATTCCAAGCTCATATCAATATCTGCGCTATTTACTTTACTTGTTCTGGTAAAATCTAAATATTTTTTATCAAAATCCAAAAACTCATGCTTTTCAGGTTCTTCTACTATAGAAAATTTAAACTCTCCATTACATTTACAACCGGCAAGATTATATTCTTTAATACCACTGATAAACGGTTCAATAATAATTTCATCATCAAATTCAAATGCAATATCAAGAGCATAGTTAAGTTGGGACTGTTCTTTTACAATACTAACTCCAATACTGCTTCCAAGTCTTACAGGCTTAATTATTACAGGATATTCCTCTACAACTACAGTATCATTTTTAGTAAAGAAACTAAAATCTATAGTTTTAACATCACAACTTTTAGCATAAGATTTTGTTAAATATTTATTACAACTAATAACACTGGCTTCTATTCTAGGACCCACAAACGGCACAGCAAAAAAATCAAATAAAGAGGCAATAACACCGTCTTCACCATCACCGCCATGAACTAAATTAAGCACATATTCAAAATCTAATTTTTTAGCTCCAAACATACCTTTTTTATAAAAACCGCCTTGGTGCAATTCTAATTTATCACATTTTTTATATTTACCACTGCTGAAAAGTGTTGATTTTATCATTGATACCGGAATATGATAAAAATTTCTATGCTTATCAATAAAAATATAAATTAAATCGTTTTTGATCACATCTTTCATTGCAATAGCACTAACTATACTTATCTCATGTTCAAAACTATTAGACCCGAATATAACTGCTATGCTCATCGCTGTAATCCTTTTAATGCTTGTTTTACAAGGTCAGATGTATTTGTTGCCGTACACTTAGCCAACGCTTTATTGATTTGATCTTTTTTAAATCCTAATGATTCCAATGCCTGAACAGCTTCACTCACACTTGCACCTTGTATCTCATCACCATTTCCATCAACAACAAAACCACTAAGTTCCACAAGAATTCGGCTTGCCCCTTTTGGACCAATACCTGGAACCCTTTTTAATGTTGATACATCTTTATTACTTACTACTTGAGCAAAAGAAGTTGGTGTAAATGTACTACATATCGCAAGTGCTACTTTAGGTCCTACACCATTTATTTTAATAACTGTATCAAAAAGTTTTTTCTCATTTATATCGACAAAACCATACAAACTCTGGCTTTCCTCTTTTACTATATATGTAGTAAAAAGCTTAACATCAGCGGTATTTATAATACCGCTGCAATTTAAAGACACAAATACTTGATATATAATTCCATTAACATTTATATGTAAATGTGTTGGTTCTTTATGAACAACTTTACCCTCAATCCCGACTATCATATAATTATTTTCCTACTATTTAATAATTTGTTTATATTTTTTATTGTATTATACATTAGCTTTATACTATATGAATAATAACGGAGATTAACATGAAAAAGATTATGATTATTGACGACGAACTTGATATACTGGACATTCTAAAACAATTCTTATCGAGGTCTGGTAAACTTGAAATAGAAACTCATTCAAATCCGGATATGGCACTCCAAATGGCTAAAAATGGTGGGTATGACCTGATACTTTCTGATATTATGATGCCTTCAACCAATGGAATGGATATTTTAAAAGAGATAAAAAAAACAAATCCAACTATAAAAATTATTTTGATGACAGCTTACAGCACAGAAGCTAAAGTTGAAGAGAGTAAGAAAGAAGGTGTTGATGCTTTTATACAAAAGCCTTTTAACAGTTTAAAAGATGTAGAGAATACCATCTTAACAATTTTGAGAGGATAATTTAAATGTTACCAAAATTTATAACAAAAAAAGTTGGAAATAAAATTTTATTTGCTTTATTCATATTAATGACTATAAGCAGTTTTGCAGTTTTAACTACAACTGTAATAAAAATCAACAATGACAATATCGAAACTACTCAAAAAAACCTTGAGATGTTAAACACAGCAATATTTCAAAGTTTAAGAAATGCAATGAATACAGGTGACCCTGTACAAATTGAAAAGGCTGGAGAGGAAGCTAGACATATTAAAGGTGTTAAAAATTTAATTGTAGCAAAAAGTAAACCATTGATTGAGATGTATTCTCCAGGGTCTAAATTTACAACTGATTCAAATATATTGAAATCTTTTAAAACAAAAAAAGATCAAGTTCTGGAAATGGATGATAATAAAGGTCACAGTTTAAGAATGATTAAACCTATGATTGCTACAAAAGACTGTTTAATGTGTCATGCCAATCAAAGCGAAGGTGATGTTATAGGTATTATGGATCTTACATTTTCACTTGAAGCATCAGATAAGCAATTGGAAAGTACAATTTTAAATGTTTTATTAGCATCAACATTTTTTGGGTGGTTGACAATTGCTATTGTGTTTGTGGTTGTTAGAAAAATCATTAAACCAATTGATGGATTAAAAGACGGTTTTGAAAATTTAATTGAATCAAACGATACAAATATAAAATTGGAAGCTCAATCAAGTGATGAAATTGGAGAGGTTGCTCAACTGTTTAATACATATATGAATAAAGTCAATGCCGGACTTAAGCAAGATGAGCAAGTGATTAATGAAACAAATGATATTTTACAAAAAACGGCAAATGGTTTCTTTGTATATAATGTTTCATCAACTGCGTCAAATCCACATGTTGAAGCTATGAAAAATAATCTTAACTTTATGATTAAACATGTTAAAAGTACACTTGATAAAATCAATAACACTTTAAGAAATTACAGTCAATCTAAATATGATTTTCAAATTGATGATAAAGGTATTTACGGTGACTTAGGTTCAGTTACGGCAGGTATAAAACTGGTTGGAAATAACACTTCAGAAATTTTAGCTATGATTATGAATACGGGTGATAATTTAAATAATAACACTCATGCCTTGTCAGACGCATCACAATCTTTGTCAACTGCATCCAACCAGCAAGCTGCATCTTTAGAAGAAACAGCTGCTGCACTTGAAGAGATCACATCAAATATCAAAGGTAATAGTGAAGCTACGGCAAAAATGTCAACATTGGCAAATGATGTAACATCTTCAGCTAACGACGGTCTTAAATTAGCGAATGATACAGCATCAGCAATGGATGAGATTGATAGTCAGGTAAGAGCAATTAATGAATCTATTGAAGTGATTGATCAAATTGCTTTCCAAACAAATATCTTATCTCTAAATGCAGCAGTTGAAGCGGCAACAGCTGGAGAAGCGGGAAAAGGTTTTGCGGTAGTTGCTCAAGAGGTTCGAAATCTGGCTTCAAGAAGTGCTGAAGCAGCAAATGAAATTAAAGCTTTGGTAGAAAATGCTACTTCCAAAGCAGATGAGGGTAAAAATATATCTGCCAATATGATAAAAGGTTATGATAAATTAAACTCTAATATTCAAACAACAATAGATATGATTGATGATGTTGCAGCTTCTACAAAAGAGCAAGAAAGAGGTATAGTACAAATTAATGATGCGGTTAACACACTTGATAAAGCAACTCAACAAAATGCACACATTGCAGATGAAATTGCTGATATGTCATCTAACATTGCTAAGATGTCTAAATCTTTAGTAGATGCCGCTTCAAAAGCCAGCTTCTTAGAAGATACGAAAGAACAAGTATGTGATATAGATTTAATATATGATACAGCAGATTTAAAAGTTAAACTATTTACATGGAAAGATGATGTATATTCAAGATTAGCAGATCATACTGATAATGAAGTAAAAGAATTTAATGAATTAGATATATGGCTTAATAATTATATATCTTCTAATCCGAGTGCAGATATGAATATTATTGAGAATATAAGAAAAATGGGGATAAATGTACATACATTTGCTCAAGAATTAATGGATGCAAATACGGATAATAAACCAAATGATATTTTAAATGATATTGCTAAAAAAATTGAGATAGAAATAATGAGAGTTTTTGGTAATTTGAATCAAATTAAAAAAGATAACTGTGCAAGATCACAAGAGATAATCTAGTGAAAGAAGAAGAGATAGAAATATTTTCACAGCTATGTAATATAATAGAAGAGTCAGAACAAATATCATTAGATGTAATGAATCACTTAGATGTAGTTTTAGAAAAACTAGATAGTTTGGGTGAAACTTCGCGAGGAAGCGGGCAACATAGTAAAAATTTAGAAAATGATATTAATGGTATTATTAATAGTATTATGATAATAATGTCTTCAATGCAAACACAAGATTCTCATAGACAAAAAATTGAAAGAGTTGCAAACTTAATTAACCCGACAAACACTAAATTTGCAAAAGCCAAACATATTACAAATGATGAATGTATTGATTTAGTAGATGAAGATAATTTGGCAGCCCTTATAGCTGCCCACGGTGCTTAGTGAGTTAGTTCGCTAATTAGTTCTGTCGCATAACTTCCCTTTGGAAGTGTGAAACTTAATTCAAAATGATTATTATCCTCTTTATATTCACTTTGAATATCGCTTGGGAAAATCCAAGCAAATCTTCTACTACCGTCTAAAGAGGTTTTTTCATCAAAAAGTTCTTCAATTTCTCGAGCTTTAACTTGAGCTAATTTTGTCTTTTTACCACAAAGCAACCCCGTAGCCACTCTATCACGAGCATTAAATTTTTCAGCTTCCACCGGCAAGTCTTCAACATGAAAGATTCTTCCAAAAGGATAATGACTCATAACATCTCCCATTAATATTTTAAATGGATGTTCTTGGCTTTTTAATGCTTTAACTTCATCAATTGTCATACCTAGTTTTTCACAAATTTCTTTTGGTTCAAAAGCGACAGCCAACTTACTAATCTCAATTCTTTTACTTAACCAATTATTAAAAAGAAAACTTTGGTAAGAGTTAAGATACATCTGCTTTAATTTTCTATTTCTCTCTTTGAGCTTACCGTCAATGATATCTTTACCTTTTAAATAGTTATCACCATTTATTCCAAATCGTTGAAATCCAAAATAATTAGGCATACCAAAAGTTGCAATTTGTCCTAAAACTGATTCTAAGATTTTAGCATCACTGGGAAATACTCTTTTTAATCTGATAAAAAATTTATTACCTTTTAAATGCCCTACTCTAATCTTATTATTATGATAAGTCTTATTTAAAATCTTAATATTTTTGTGTTCAAAGGCATCAACCTTTTCTTCATATTGTTTAGGTACTGAAATATTTTGTACAGTCATTGCATTTTTATCTTTAAGTCCTGCATACCCAATATCTCTACTTTTACAACCAATATAATCGCTTAAAATACCAACCATATCCCAAGTAGATAAATCCTTCTTACGAACAGTCAATACTAAATGTTCACCCTCTCCGCTAAATTCATAAAGAGGTATCTCCGTTACTACAAAATCATCTTTTGATTGTTTAAAATATATATCTATTTTACTATGATTAAAAAAGTACTGTTTATTATTCAAAATGGTGTCCTTTACATTTACACTTATATTTGCCTTTTATTGCTTTGGCAAATATATTTAATTTTATTTTATATTTTTTTGCTATTCTTTTAATATCTTTTTTAGCACTCTTTTTAAAAGTAAAAAGTATCTCATACTCTTCACCGCTGCACCCTACTTCACTTTGAATATCTTGAAAAAATTTAAAGCCTATTTTATTAGCTTTACTTAACCTTTCAAGTTCGAAGAACAATCCATCTGAAATATCCAATGCACTATTTATATATGGTGCTATTTCATAAAAAAATTCTGCATTTAATTGTGGTTTTATAAACTTAGAATTTTTCTTTACTTTTTTTCCTAAAAGAAGTTTTTCTAAATCTTTTTTTGATTTTCCCAAACTTCCGGTAAAACAAACCAAATCACCTTTTTTGGTTCCAGTTCGTAATGTTGGATTTTTAGTAACACTGATAATTGTAACAGAGATATCAAGTTTTATATTACTTATAGTATCTCCGCCAATTATCTTAATATTATATTGTTTTGCAACTTTTTTAAATCCAGATGCTAATTCTTTCAAATCTTTTTTACTAAAATTACTTGGAATTGCAACAGTTAATAAAGCATATTTAGGAACAGCATTCATAACAATTGCATCACTGATATTGACAAGCATAGCTTTCATACCAATTTGCTTCAGACTCATCCACTTAACTTTAAAATGAACATTTTCAAAAAAAGCATCAGCACTATAAACCCATCTGCCTATCACTGCCCCATCATCACCGATAAATTTACTATTCTTGAATTGTTTTATAAAATAATCTTCTTTATTCATGCGACATTATATCTAAACTTTTTATTAATTTTTAATCTTTTATAAAAACTGTGACGCTAACTGTGACGCAAATTGAATAAAATATGATAGTTGAAATAATTAAGGATTCAAAATAAAACATTTATATACTAATGAAAACAAACTATTTGCAGAATTAAAATATATGAAAAAGTTATTCCCAAATTATTCAAAACACTCTCATTGTATGTTAGGTATTGCTATTATTGAGTCTGGTACAATAAATATAGATTTTAATTCATGTCCGTCAGAAATACTTTCACAAAATCAACTTGCTATATTTAATCCTGATACGGTACATTGTTCTAAAAATACTGGTGATGGAGAAGCTTCAAACTATTATGTAATTTACCTTAACATTGATTGGTGTAAATCTATACAAAATAAAATATTTGGAAATGATACTGACTTTATCCCTGTAAATATAAATATTCTCAAGGAACAAAAAATATATAACAATTTTAGATCACTTTTTAAACAAATAATAAATGAAACAAAAGTAAAAAGTTATGAAAAACATTTAGCTGAATTTATTACCAATATATTTATAAAATACTGTAATATAAACTATCGAGATAAAAATAATGAACAACACAATAAACTTGCAAATATAATAAAAATATATATCACTGATAATCTTGATAAAAATCTATCAATAAATGATGTATCAACTTATACAGGTTACAATAGTGCTTATATCAACAGAGTATTTAAAAATATATTTGGACTTACTATACATGCATTTATAATCAATCAAAAAATAAATAAAGCAAAAAAGATGTTAATTGAGAATAAAGATTTAGATTTATCAGATATAGCAAATGAGGTTGGATTTTATGAACAAAGTCATTTTTCTAAAACATTTAAAAAAATATTTGCAGTAAATCCAAGTATATATAGAATTTAAGAAAAGTCATTTTTTTACAATACAAAAGTTTTTTTTTATGATATAGTTTTTTTGTTTTATAAAAATGATGTCGACAAAACTTTTGTAATTCTAATTAAAAAAAAGGATTGAAGTGATGAGAAAATTACTTTTAGGACTACTGTTAAGTAGTGGTATAATTATGGCAAATACAGTTGCTAAAGATGATTTACTAAATTTAGCTACAGCAGGTAAATCTGTCGGGACTAGTTTAGAGATGAATAAAGATGATATGGTTAAGGCTGATGGAGGATGGTATATTCGTGGATATTGGGCATCTCGTATTAATAAAATTCGAAGATATTTATATCCAACACCAAAACCAAAATATAAATCAAAAATGAGTTTTGCAGATAAAATATTTAGCTCTGCAAATAAAAGAGGGCTGAGATATAATAGATCTACTAGTAGATTCTATTATAGATAAAAATGTATATATCAACACATGGAGTAGCCTTTGCATCTTATGATGTGAAGGCTACAAATAAAACCACGCAAGAGATAAGTGATAAAAAAGTATCATTTGATGATACTGTAAAAGAAACTAATACAGTAGAAAATATAGTCTATCATACTACAACGAAGTCAGAAAATTCAACACCTACAATATTTACAGACCCGGTAACTAAGAAGTTTGCTATAGTATCTTTGGAAAAAGAGACTTTGGATAAATTAAAATCTCAATTTGGAGAAGATAATATTATCAAAAATAATGATAGCACTTTAAGATTAACAAATAAAGCAGAAGCTTTTGTATCTGGCTGGTTTGCTGATATTGCATATAAAAGAGATTTTTTGTATGCAGATAAAAATAGTGATGGTATTTTAACAGAAGAGGAATATGATAAAACATATAATGACTTTGGTATAGAAGGTATGGCATTAACAGAAAATACAACAGGTAAAGAAAAATTATTAATTGCTGGTGAAAAAATTATAGAAAACAATACCTATGCATTATCTGAGAAAGCATATTTAAAAGAAATAGGTTATTATAGAAATTATCGAGAATTTGACATAGCAACATCATTAGATGATGAATTAAATACCACATTACAAGTAGATAAAAACTTTGATGGGCAGATGACTTTGGAAGAAGCTTATAGTACAAAAGCAGATAAAAATTATAAAAATGTAGTTTTAAGACATTTAGAAGAATTTGGAATTACTACTATACCATCTGAACTAGATACTAGCAGTTTTGATCATGTACTTAGATTTATATTAGATATATTTATGCAAAAAGATAAAGCTGAACAAGATAAAATAATGTTAAATTTAATGAACAAACTTGATATAAATCCTGATTTTGATGCTAAAGAATTAGAACAAATATATACACATGAAAATCTTGAACATATTGTAGATTTAAAAGAATATAATAAAAAACAAACTACTGTAAACATACATATTTAAAATCAAAAAAAGGTAAATAATTGAAAAAAATAATATTAACAACACTTTTAGGTGCATATTCAGTATATGCTTCAGATGCAATCACAATAGATAGTATCTTTAAAAAGAATAATGGAATTAGGTCTATTACAAGTTTAGATATTTTAACATCAAACAATACTCGTAGTTTTGATACATATCCAACTATGTCAAGTTTTGATGATGGGTCAAATGTAACTGAAACTAGAAAAACTGTATTAAATCAAACTATACTTTATGGATATAATTCTAAAATAGATTTATTATTTAGCGGTAGCTATATAAATGATAGAATAACTTATGCAGGGCAATCTAGTAACTATAGTCAAACTAGTAATTCATTTGATAGTTTATGGGTAGGGTTCAAATATGACTTAGATACTATTGGCGGAGAGTTTAAACCAAATATTACATTTCAAACATCATTGGGACAAAGTACCACATACCAAACTAAAAAAGAACGACATAGTTTAAAAAGTTATAATTTAAAATATGCACTTAAAAATTATAGTGACCCTTTAGTATCTACTATATTTATCTCAACTACTCAAAATCTTAAAAGAACAATAGATACCAAAAATATAAAACTACCAGATAGTTATACTTTAGGATTGGACTTATCCTTAATTTTAAATCCTAAAGTATCTTTAAATTTTGGCTTTGAAGAAACATATCAAACAAAGATGGAAGAGGATGGTGCAACTGTAAATGATAGTACTATATTATCAAGTATAGGATTTGGTGTGACATATAATCTTAATGAAAAAAATGCTTTTACATTTAATTCAAAGATGGGTACAAGTGCAAATACTCCTGATAGTACGGTATCATTCTCATTATGGCACAAATTTTAGTTAGCTTATTATTAGTTACCTCTTTTTTAAATGCACAATTTTTCAAAGTTAAATCACTTAAAGAGATAAAATATCAAGATGTAACACAGCAGTCTTTTGAAGAAAGTTGTGGTGCTAGTGCTATATCATCTTTATTTAATATGTATGGTTTAGATACAACAGAAAAAGATATTATTAAAGATTTAAATACTACAGATATGATTAACTTTTTAGACCTACAAACTATTGCTTCAAAACATAATTTTAAAGCTAAAGGTTATAAAATCACTAAGGAGATATTTGAACAACTTACTATACCTGTGATTGCTAGAATTTTGAGAAAAAAAGATTATCCTCATTTTGTAGTGGCTCAAAATATTAAAGGAGATTTTGTTTTATTACTAGACCCAAACAATGGTAAGTATCTAGTAACTAAAGAAAACTTTTATAACTCTTGGATAGGTCAAAATTCAAATTATATTTTAGTTACAATTCCTACAAATAATATTTCCCTTAAAAATAATGAATTTTTGGATATATCTAAGTTGGATTATATTAAAGACAAAAAATAAAATGACAACATCTTTTTTGCTTCATAATGTAACAAAAATAAATCCAACTATTTATCCTAATTGGTCATTTAACCTTTCTATATAGTTAACTTAGATAATATTAAACAAATTTACAATTAAAAATATAAGGAAATCTAATTATGTCAATTCCAATTCATAAATATGATGTTGTAATAGTAGGGGCTGGCCTTGCTGGTTGTGCAGCTGCTAGAGAAGCCGCACATGCTGGATTAAGTGCCTGTGTACTTACAAAACTACATCCATTAAGAAGTCACTCAGGTGCTGCGCAAGGTGGTATCAATGCTGCTTTAAGCGCTGATGATAGTATAGAACTTCATGAGTTTGATACTGTTAAAGGTAGTGATTATTTAGGTGATCAAGATGCTATTAGACTTATGTGTGAAAAAGCTCCTGAGACAATAAGATGGGCTGAACAAATGGGTGCCGTTTTTTCAAGAACTGAAGATGGTAAAATCGCACAAAGACCTTTTGGCGGACAAAGTAGTCCAAGAGCTTGTTATGCAAAAGACAGAACAGGTTTAACTCTACTTCAAACAATTTATGAACAAGCTCATAGAGACGGTGTTGATTTCAAAGATGAGTATTATGTAGCTGATATTATTTACAAAGACGGTAAGGTTAATGGTGTTGTTGCTTATGATTTAGTAGATTCTAAACCAATGATATTTAATGCAAGAGCAGTTATGTTTGCAACCGGTGGATATGGTAGAGCATTTAAAATAAATTCAAATGCACATGCAAATACAGGTGATGCTTTAAGTATTGTAGCACGACATGGTTTACCGCTTGAAGATATGGAATTTGTACAATTTCATCCAACAGGAATCGCTGGAAGCGGTGTACTTATTTCTGAAGCAGCAAGAGGAGAAGGTGGTAAACTTTTCAACTCTTTAGGTGAGCGATTTATGGAAAAATATGCTCCAAATAAACTAGAACTAGCTTCAAGAGATGTTGTTTCAAGAGCAATTACTCAAGAGATTTTAGAAGGTCGTGGATGTGGTGAAAATAAAGACCATGTTCATATTGATTTAACTCACTTAGGTGCAGATTTAATTAAGACAAAACTTCCTGAATTAAGAGATTTGGCTATCACATTTTTAGGTCAAGATATGATTAAAGAGCCGATTAGTATTGCCGCAACTGCTCACTACTCTATGGGTGGAATTCCTGTAAATATTGATGGAAGAGTTAGAAAAAACAAAGATGAATTAGTTGAAGGTTTTTATGCTGCGGGTGAATGTGCTTGTGTAAGTGTACATGGTGCAAACAGACTTGGAGCAAATTCTGTTCTTGAAGCACTTTTCTTTGGAAGACATGTAGGTGATAATATAGTAAGAGATGTAAAGAAAGGTATTCCTTTTAAAGATGCAACAGACCAAGATGCCTTAACAACAACTCGTGAAATTGAAAAATTAAAAACATCAAACGGTGATGAGAGAGTGCCTGCACTTAGAAATGAATTACAACAAGGTATGACTGATAATGCAGGTGTATTTAGAACAGAAAAATCCTTATTAGTTCAAAGAGAAAATTTAAAAGATCTTAAAAAAAGATTTGAGAATATTAGAATTGATGATAAATCAAAAGTTTATAACACTGACTTGCAAGAAGCTATTGAGCTTGGTCATATGATTGATTTCTCTGCATTTATTGTTGAGGGTGCAATTTTAAGAAAAGAGAGTCGTGGAGCACATTATAGAGAAGAATATCAAAAAAGAGATGATGAAAATTTCTTAAAACATACAATGTCATACATGAATGCCAATGGTGAATTTACAACTGAATATATGGATGTTGTTTTAGGAAACCACGAATTAGCTGATAGAACATATTAAGGAGAGATGATGAGTGATACAAAAAAATTAAAATTCAGAGTATTTAGATTTAATAAAGAAACTGATTATTTACCTTATTATGACGTTTTCGAGATGAACGTTAGCAAAGATGAACTAATTCTAGATGTTATGAATAGAATCAAATGGGAACATGATGGAAGTTTTTCTTACAGAAGAAGTTGTCGTCATGGTATTTGTGGTTCATGTGCTGTTAAAGTTAATGGAAAAGCAACTCTTGCTTGTAAAGATAGAGTATTTGACTTAGTTGATACTTTTGGAAAAGAGCTGGTAATAGAGCCTCAAGATATCAAAAGAGCATACAAAGATATGGTTATTGATAAAGAAAACTTTTGGAATAAATATAATTCAGTTCAACCCTATTTAGTAGCTGATATTGATGAATTTCCAGTTGAAGAAAATGTTGTAACTTGTCATGAAGCAGAACAACTTGATGAAGCTGATTATTGTATTCAATGTGGAGCTTGTTTTTACTCTTGTCCGGCAGTTGAAGTAAATCCAAAATATGTAGGACCTGCGGCTTTGGTTAAAGCTTGGAGATTTAACAGTGATATTAGAGATACGGCAGTTGAGAGTAGATTAGAGAATCTTCAAAATTTAGGAAGTGGAATTTGGGATTGTGTGAAGTGTAACGAATGTGCTGAAGCTTGTCCAAAAGATATTGATCCTATTGGTAAGATTACAAAACTACACTTACAAACATTTGAAAAAGGTTTGGCTAGAGATAATGTAGCTGTTCGACATGCTGTTGGTTTCAAATGGTCAATCAAAAAACATGGTATTTTAGATGAAGGTGAATTAGTAAGATATAGTGAAGGTAATATTGGAGTTATGAAACATATTCCAGAAGCAATTGCGATGTTCAAAAAAGGTAAAATAGTTATGCCTTGGGATATGCCAAAATCTAAAAATTTAGATGAAATTCAAAAGTTAGTTGATTCTTGTTCAACTGCTAAATTTGGGAGAAGATAATGGAAAAATTAAAATACGCTTTATATACAGGTTGTACAGCAAGAGAATCTACTCCTGAATTATTAAAATCTACTATGGCTATTGCTAAAAAACTAGGTATTGAATTAGTTTTATTAGATGAAGCTAGTTGTTGTGGTGCTAGTCATTTACAAGATTTTGATGATACTTTATCTTTAGTTTTAAATGCTAGAAATATTTGTTATGCTGAAAAATTAGGTTTAACTATGGTTACTATTTGTAATACTTGTCAATTAAATACAGCTTTAACAAAAGATAGACTTGATGAAGATGAAGAACTTAAAGCAAAAGTAAATGAAAAACTAGCAGAAGTTGGTCTTGAATATAAAGGTACAAGTGAAGTTAAACACTTCTTATATGCACTTCAAGATGATTATGGTTATGATAAAATTGCTGAACAAGTTACAAAGCCGATGACCGATGTTAATATAGCTTCATTTTACGGTTGTCACAATATCAGACCAAGTCATTTACAAAATAAAACAAATGGTGGAGAAAATCCATACAAACCAGTATCTTTAGACAATCTTGTCACTGCACTTGGTGGAAATGCAGTAGATTATGAATCTAAAAATAAATGTTGTGGATTTCATGTAGAATTACAAAACCCTACAACAGCAAACAGATTAAGTGGTGCAGCAATGACTGATGCTATGGATCAGAATGCTGATATGATGGTAACACCTTGTCCTTTATGTCACTTAAGAATGGATGTACAACAACATGGTATCTCTAAAGAAGTAGGACGTGATGTAAATATTCCAGTACTTCATTTACCACAAATGGTAGGTATCGCACTTGGACTTGATCCAAAAGATTTAGGACTTCACCATAATGTAACTCAAACAGGTATTTCTAAATAAAAAAGGGTAAAGATTGATTTCTTTACCCTTTTTTATTAACTTAAATATTACGATTTTCTTAAACTTTTCTATTAAATCCAACTTTTAGCATTTAACTTAAATGATATTAGTGTATAATTTTTAAAATTTAGAATAAAAGGAACTAAAATGCCAAAGATTAATAAATATGTAGATATTGATACAGTTGAGAGAGAAGCTAAAAAAGATTATATTGATAGACACTCTCCATTTATCCACTGTGATACAACAGCAACAAAAGGTGAAACTTTTAAGGTAATGGTTAAAATGGGAGAAGAATACACTCATCCAGATGATTTTGATCATTATATTGCAAATATAGCTTTATATAACGGTGAAACTTTATTGGCTCGTGCTGATTTTGTAGCTGGTACTTATGGAAATGAAAAATCTCATGCCACTGTTACATTTACTATTAGACCAATGGGTTCTAAACTTAACCTTGTAGCACAAGCTTATTGTACTAAACATGGTGTTTGGGAATCAACACCTGTAGAAGTTACAGTAAACTAGGAAAAGCCTCTCATGGCTTTTTTAGGTAATGATTTTATCATATCTTCTACTATTCTTATAGTAGTTATTTTTTCGTTTCTTTATATATATAGAAAAAAAATATTTAAAGCTTATTATCAAGAGATAGATTTTGATCTGTTTGAAAAACAAATTAAAGAGTATCTTCAAACAAATCATCCAAAAATAAATTTTAATTATAAAATTATAAATTCATCTCAAAATGAGTTAAATCCTAAAACCAGATGTTACACAATAATTGATAATTTAGTAGAACAATTTATAAATACCGACATTGATACAAACTTCACTCCTCGTCCAATATCACAAAATCAACTCTGGGACAGCTATACATTTAATGCCAAACCAATTGGTACAAAACTACCCGATGACTGGGCTAAAAGAAAAATGGTTGTAGCTGTGCGAGACAATAATATTTGTCAAAGATGCGGCATTCATACAAAACCGGAAAATATCCATCTGTTTTTATTAAAATCTATTAAAGACGGCGGACAATTTTACCTTGAAAATCTTATTATTATATGTAAAGATTGTCAAAAAGTAACAACTAAAAAAGATTTAAAATATCTCAATATTAAAGATGAATTAAATTCTTTTGTACAATAAAATTATAAAGTATAAATTGGATATAATCACCTCAAATAAACAAATATTAGGAACTATTAGATGACTATTCTTGATGGAAGAGCTCTCTCAAAAAAAATAAAAGCAGATGTAAAAAAAGATGTAGAGATTCTACAAAAAGAAAATGTCACTCCTGGACTTGCAGTAGTTTTAGTAGGTGCAGATTCTGCAAGTGCCACATATGTAAATATGAAAAGCAAAGCTTGCAAGGAAGCCGGTATCTATTCAATTGTTCATGAGATGCCCGAATCAATTTCGCAAGACAATATATTAGAAATAATTGAGATGATGAATAAAAATCCAAATATTGATGGTATTTTAGTACAACTTCCATTGCCAAAACATATAGATACGACAGCAATGCTTGAAGCAATTGATCCAAAAAAAGATGTAGATGGTTTTCATCCATACAATGTAGGTCGTGTAGTAGCCGGACTTGATGGATATATACCTGCGACTCCTTATGGAGTTATGAAGCTTCTTGAAGAATATAAGATTGACCCAAAGGGTAAAAATGTATGTGTAGTAGGAGCATCTGATATAGTTGGAAAACCTATGGCTGCACTAATGCTGAATGCAAATGCAACTGTTGATATTTGTCATATATATACTGATGATTTAAAAGCTCATACTTTAAATGCCGATATTATTTGTGTCGGGGTGGGAAAAGTAAATCTGATAACAGCAGATATGGTTAAAGACAATGCCGTTATAATTGATATCGGTGTAAGTAGATTAGAAAGTGGAAAACTAGTTGGCGATGTGGATTTTGACAATGTTAAAGAAAAATGTTCTTATATTACACCAAGTCCAGGTGGAGTTGGTCCTATGACAATAGCAATGCTATTAAAGAATACAGTTAAATCTGCACAAAATAGAGGTAAATAGATGTTAAAAAAAGCGTATGACTGGTCTGGTAGTTGGACTGGAACTATTGTAATAGTTCTTAGTATTATTTTCTTTTTAGCTCAAGCTTTTGTAATTCCAAGCGGAAGTATGAAAAATTCACTTTTAATTGGAGATATGCTGTTTGTTAAGAAATTTGCTTACGGAGTACCAACTCCTACAATACCTTGGATTGAATTAAAAGTATTACCTGATTTTAACGGTAACGGACATTTAATTGAGGGGGAGAGACCTAAGCGTGGTGATATTGTAGTATTTAGATATCCGGGAAATGATAAAATTCATTATGTAAAAAGATGTGTTGCTACAGGGGGAGACTTAGTTGCACTTTTAGATAAACACCTGTTACTTCGTCCAAAAGAGGGGGATGCATATATTAAAAAACATTATCCTATGAAAAACAGAATATGGATAGCAAATGAACTTTGGATAAAAGATCCATATAAACTGGAACATCCGGGAATTCATACAGATCCGGCAGTAACAAAAGGAAATACACCTTATACTCAATTATTTGATATGATGCCTATTCAAATCCCGGAAGATGAATTTTTTATGATGGGTGATAATAGAGATCATAGTAATGACAGTAGATTTTGGGGAACAGTACCATATAAAAATATAGTTGGAAAACCTTGGTTTTTATATTTTTCTTGGGATAAAAATAAAAAAATAAGATGGGACAGAGTTTTTAGAACTGTTAAAAGTTTAGAACAAGACATTAAAGACATAGATACAACCACACACGAAAAAGGAATTTATTAATGAGGTATTTTATTGGTGCAGACCATGCAGGAATAGAGATAAAAGCTTTTGTAAAAAAATTATTTGAAAACCTTGGTCATGAAGTGGAAGATTTAGGACCATTTGACAAGACAAGAGTTGATTATCCTGATTTTGCTGCAAAAGTTTGTGAAGCAGTTTTAGAAAATGAGGGAACTAAAGGTATTTTAATCTGTGGTACTGGACTTGGAATGAGCATGGCAGCTAATAAATTTGATGGCATTAGGGCAGCTTTATGTCATAATGATTTCAGTGCAGCGATGGCAAGAGAACATAATGATGCAAATATACTTTGTCTAGGAGAGAGAGTATCTGGATATGGAGTAATTGAATCGATTGTTAATACTTGGGACTCACATAAATTTCAAGGCGGCAGACATGCCGGTAGAGTTGAAAAAATCAATAAACTTGGAAGTTGTAGAATATGACGAAGGGAACACCACCAAGTGACTGGGTAGCTTATGTAGTAGTATTTGGAGTGGTTGCGGCTATGATGTACGGGAAATATCTTATTGGAAGAGGTGATACACCAATTGAAGATGTTATTCAAGAAGATATTAAAAAACTGGAACATGAACTTGAAGAGATCGAGGAAAGTATAGAAAAAAGAATATTATGATAAATCCAAAAATAATAGAGAGTATTTTTTCATCAGCTTCAATTCAACGATGGAATGATTATCCAAGAATGATGGAGCTGGTTGAGCTTGATAAACAAGCACATAAATTCATTATTTCATACTTTCTAGCCAAACTTGAAAAGGATGTTAATTATACACATTTAATAGAAGCCGGTATCTTTGAATTTTTAAGAAGAGTAGTAGTAACAGATATTAGACCTGATGTATTTAGAAAAGCGTTACAACAAAAAGGTGCTGAATTAAATCAATGGGTTATAAAAAAACTCAGAGATTCAATTAAAGATATTGATAATGGTAATTTCCTTAAAAAGTTTGAAGATTATTTAACAGATGATACTATGTATAAAAAAGAGCGGTTTATATTAAAAGCCGGTTCATATTTAGCAACTAAATGGGAATTTAATATTGTATATCAAACAAGTTCATTTTTATCAGATATTGAAGATGTCAAAAAAGAGGTTGAAGAGGAGATTGAGGATTATTATGAATTAATAGGAGTTCGTAAAATTGCTTTAAATAAAAAGCTGGCAAAAGTAATTGATTTAAGCGGAAGACTTAGATTCCAAAAAAGATGGGCTCAAACTCCCAGAATTCCTGAAACATCTGTTTTAGGACATATGTTAACCGTTGCTATTTTTGGATATTTTTATTCAATAAGGATAAATGCCTGTGATAAAAGATTAGAAAATAATTTTTTTACCGCATTATTTCACGATTTACCGGAAGCTTTGACCAGAGATATTATCTCACCTGTTAAATATTCAGTTGATGAACTTAGTGAATTAATCAGTGAATATGAAATTACAAAAATTGAAGATGATATATTACCAAATGTACCAAATGAAATGAAAAAAGATTTTGGATATTTACTCGGACTTTACGATGGTATAAAAGATGAATTTTTAGATAAAATCAACGTAGACGGAAAAATTAAAGTTGTAAAAGACTTATCAAAATATAACGAAGATAAATATGATGCAATAGATGGTTTGGCACTTAAACAGTGTGATAAATTATCTGCATTTGTAGAAGCTAGTTTATCTATTTCACATGGTATTAAATCAAAAGAATTAATCAATGGAAAAAGACAAATTTTAGAATCACTGCAAACAATTTCCGGTATAGATTTTAAAAAGATTGCTCAACAAATTGATTTAGAATTTGGTACTACAGAATAAACACCAATACGGATAAATTTTGACTGATATTATTTTAATAACTCTAATAATAATTGTAATTGCAGTTATTATTGTGGTTGTTTTCACTAAGAATAAACATCAAATAAAGTCATCATCAGTAAAAAAAAGTGAAATTATATTAAAATATCAAAATCAATTAAAAAATATCTTACGCCAATGTAAAGATGATAAAGATACTAAAATAAAACTCAAAAAGCTGTTTCTTCAAAAATGCAGTAGCGAACTATCAAGAAATATTTTTTTTACCCAAGATGAAGCAAAACAAATTATTCAGAAGTTAGCACAGTTGTAAGATTAACTAATAACATTTAAACTCTAAATGTTTTATCAGTTTTGCAAACCTCTTTAATAAAACATTTACCACAATCGGGCTTAACAGCTTTACAAATATATCTACCAAACAATACCATAGCTTGGTGAAAGATATGTAAATCATCTTTTAATTTTTTGACTAACTGCTCTTCTGTTTTTTCAACTGTTTTGGCATCACTTAAACCTAATCTATGAGATACTCTAAATACATGTGTATCAACAGCCATTAAGTTCGCTCCATGAGCTTCTATCATAAAAACATTGGCAGTTTTATTTCCAACACCTGCTAATCTCATAAGTTGTTTTGTATTCTGTGGAATTTCTCCATCAAAATCTTCTTGAACAACTTTTGCCATTTTAATAATATTTTGTGCCTTATTATTAAAGAAACTACAACTTCTTAAAAGTTCCTTTACATCATCTAAATTGGCACTTTCAAGTTCTTTTGGGCTTGGATATTTTTTAAAAAGTGCCGGAGTAATTATATTTACCCTTTTATCTGTACATTGAGCAGATAAAATAATAGCAATTAAAAGTTCATAATCATTGGTATAAGTTAATTCTGTAACTGCATCACTATAATTTTTTATAAACTGTTCTTTAATAAATTCTATATCTTTTTTTGTTGCTTTCTTCATAGCAGAATTATATCCAAATTAGTGTACAATTATCTTATGACTTGGCAAGAAATAATTAAAAACGAACAGCAAAAAGACTACTACAAACTACTTGAATTAGAGTTAAATAAACAATATGAAACTACAACTGTTTTTCCACCAAAAGACAAAATATTTACAGCTTTTGATTTGACACCTATTGATAATCTGAAAGTAGTAATTTTAGGGCAAGACCCATATCATAAAGCAGGACAAGCTCAAGGCTTAGCATTTTCAACTCCAAAAAATATTAAAAATCCACCCTCAATGCAAAATATTCTTAAAGAAATAAATAATGAGTATAAAGACGGTTCAAAGTGTAATGATGGAGATTTAACACCATGGGCAAAACAAGGAGTTTTGCTTATAAATGCAATTTTAACAGTCCAAGAAGCCAATCCTAAGTCACATGAAAAATTAGGGTGGCAAATATTTACAGATAATATTATTAAATATATTTCACTTCATTGTAAAGATATTGTATTTATACTTTGGGGAGCACCTGCAATTAAAAAGCAAAAAATAATTGATACAAACAAACATCATATTTTAACAGCCGTACACCCTAGTCCACTTTCAGCTTATCGTGGATTTTTCGGGTGCAATCATTTTATCAAAACGAATGAGATTTTAAAAAAATTAGGCAAAGAACCAATTATTTGGTAATTTGATTAATACTTTTGTATACACAAATCAGTTATAATGAAACATATTTAAAATATTTTAGGACAAAATAAATGAAAGAATTTGTACCAAATAACTTACCACTTGCTAAAGATATAGAAACAAAAGAAATACTAAAAAAATCTATATCATCAAATAAAGCATTGGCTAAGTTAAATGGTGTTGCTAAAATAATACCAAATAGTAATATCCTAATCAACTCATTAGTCCTACAAGAAGCAAAAGATAGTAGTGAGATAGAAAACATTATCACAACTCATGATGAGCTGTATAAAGCTAGTCTTGATATCAAAAACCTATCTAATGCTACTAAAGAAGTACAGAACTATAAAAATGCACTATTAAAAGGTTTTAGACTTGTAACTGATAATAAACTTCTATTAAAAAAGTATATAGTAGAGATACAGAAAGAGTTAGAACAAAATGATGCAGGTGTAAGAAAACAAAGTGGAACTAATCTGGCAAATGATAAGACCGGAGAAGTAGTATTTACCCCACCACAACAATTTGAAATAATAGAAAAACTTTTAGCAAATTTAGAAAAGTATATCAATGAGCCTAATGAAATAGACCCGCTTATAAATATGGCTATCATACATTATCAATTTGAATCGATACACCCTTTTTATGATGGTAACGGTAGAACTGGTAGAATTATAAATATCTTATATCTAATTTTAAATGATTTACTTGATATCCCTATTTTATATCTTAGTAACTATATCATTAAACATAAAAGTGATTATTATAGATTGTTACAAGAAGTACGAACTAAAGACAACTGGGAAGAGTGGATTATGTATATGCTTGATGGTGTTGAACAAACATCATTAGAAACTATCGAGTTGATACAAAACATATCAATTTTAATGGATAATACAAAGAAAACTATTCAAGAAAAACTACCAAAGATTTATAGTAAAGATTTAGTTGAAATACTATTTAATCACCCATATACAAAGATTGATTTTTTAGTTGATGGGTTAGGTCTTACTAGACAAACTGCATCTAAATATCTTAAAGAGTTAGAAGCTTTAGGAATAGTGGAAAATTTACAAATCAAAAATAGTAAATTTTATATAAATACAGAATTATTTGCTATGTTAAAAAAAGGTATATAATTTAACATAGCTTTTTTCTATGTTAATAAAATCAATAAAATTTTAACATAGCTCTAAAATGATAAAATATTCCTTTTTTTACATCATTCCGCTAAATAAATTTGATAAAAATATTTCTAAGAACTGCAATGCAAATATTAAAATAAGTGGTGCCATATCCATACCGCCAAATACTGTAGGTATAAATCTTCGAACCAATGCATAAGCCGGTTCAGTTAATCTATAAATCATCTGCACAATTGGATTATATGGGTCTGGCTGCACCCAAGAAAGTAAAGCACCTATTATTATAATCCACTTATATAAAGATATTATAGTTATAAGTATAGTTGCAAAAGCAACAATTAATGAATCTATCATATGATTTCTCCTAAATAATTTTTAATAAGTGGGTATATTTCACTTAAGTTCGGTCCATTTGTTACACCTGTCAGAGCAAATCTTAACGGCATAAACAGATTATTACCTTTTAATTTGGTTTGAGCAGTAATATATTTTTTTAGCTCATCAAAACCATCAATAAACGGTGCATTTTGCAAACAATCTTTTAGTTTTAGAAACTCTTCTTCGAAATTTTCTAAAGTCTCTTTTTGACTAAAGATTGCATCTATTTTTTGCTTAATCTCTTTGATAGTATTACACTCTTCAATATAAATTTTAGCTAACTTTCCAATATCTTTATCAGCAAATCCAATAAGCTTTGATAATCTCATTTCATCTATCATTTTTATATGTTCACGATTAATAAATTTTAATTTTGCAATATCAAATTTAGCCGGTGCTTTTGAAATCTTACTTATATCAAACCACTCAATTGCCTCTTCAACGGTAAATATTTCAGTTGGTGGATTGTATCCTAAAAGTACAAGATAATTGGCAACTGCTGCTGGCAAAAAACCTTCATCAACCAACCATTTTACACTTGAAGCATCATCTCTTTTACTCATCTTTTCACCTGTTTCAAGGTTTAAAATAATTGGAAGATGAATATAATTAATCTCTTGGTCATATCCCAAAGATTGTCTTATATGAATTTGTTTTGGAGTATTTGACAAGTGATCTTCACCTCTGATTACGGTAGATATATTACATAACATATCATCAACTGCACAAGCATAGTTATATGTCGGTGTTTTATCTTTTCGTAAAATTATAAAACTATCTATATCAAAAGGGGTAAAATCAAATTCACCTTTTAATTTATCAGTAAATTTAATATTATTTTCCGGCATTTTAATTCTAACTGTAAATGGATTTTCATTGTCTATAACAGCACTGTCAGGTAAAATCTCACAATATGAATCATAACGGTAAGGCTTACCCTCATCTTTAGCTTGTTCTCTACTTAACTCTAACTTCTCATCCGTACAAAAACAATTAAATGCTTTTTTCTTAAGAATTAATTGCATAGCCATTTGTACATGGTGTTTTATATTTTCACTTTGATATAAAACTTGTGTAAAATCAATAGAAAAAAGACCAAGAATTTCTAAAATCTCTTTATCTTTTCCCTCAATATTTTGTTCTTTATCTGTATCTTCAATTCTGATAATTAAATTTTCTTTTAACTGTTTTGACAAGATATGGTTAAATAAAGCAACCCGTAAGTTACCTATATGCATATCTCCAGTTGGACTTGGTGCAAATCTTAACAATGTTTTTTCCTTTTAAAATAAATCAATACTGCTTAACTCATCTTTAGAGTAAACAGCATATTGGCTTCTGCCTTTGTTTTTAGCTTCATATAAAAAGCTGTCAGCATTTTTTAATACCTCTGCTATTTTTTTATTATCTTGCGGGTAAGATGAAATTCCTATACAAATTGTTTTTTTCAATACTAAATCTTTTTTTTCATCTATAACCACTTGAGTTTGAGCAAATTTTTCAATAATTCTTTGAGCAATTTCAATCGCATAAGACGATGCAGGCAAATCAAGCAATGCTATAAGAAATTCATCTCCTGTTAATCTGGCAACTATATCAAAATCTTTAATATTTCCATGAATTACTTTTGCCAATTCAATCAATACCTTATCTCCAATATCATAATCAAACTCATCAATTACAGCTTTAAAATGATCAATACCAATCATTAAGAATGTAATATTTTTTTCTTCTTCATCACTTGACAGTGATATTATTTTATGAATTCTTTCAATTAGATATTTTCTATTATAAACATCTGTAACGCTATCAATTGAAGAAGCTTCAATATGATGTTTTTTAATAATCCCATTTTGAAGTATTGGTGATATTTGAAAAAAAGCAGCTTCTATAAAACTATAATCATCATTTATCACATCATACTGAGCTAACGAAGATGCTTTAAATGAAACTATTGCATTGATATCTGTGTGAGTATTTATAATAAAATAAAATACAAATTCATCATTCAAAGTAAACTCTTCACCATATTTTAAAATAGTTGTATTCTTGTTACATTCCATATCAAATAGATAAAAATTAATATTAGTTACTTTATATTTATCCTCTAACCAATCATATAAACTAGAAGCCATCTCATTGAGGTTTTCACTGTATTGTAACTGGTCATATAAATCATATACATTTTCTAAAGATTTAAACTTGCTTTCATCTTTAAAAGCTGTTTTAATTAATTTAATCATTGGATTATTCATGTTCTCATTCTAACTTTTTTTATCTTAGTATATAGTAAATTTGATTTGCTATTAAGTTCAATCTTGTATAATCACATTATGATAAATCAAACTAATTACAAACTATTAAGTGCCGATTGGCTTTTAACTTGCGATGAACATTTCAAGATTATTAAAGATGGTGCGATAGTATTCGATAAACAAATTATAGAAGTTGGGACATTAGAAGATATCAAAGATAAATATCCGAATGTTGAACATAAATATTGTGGTAAAGATTCAGTATTAATGCCTGGTCTTGTTAACTCTCATGTTCATTTAGAATTCAGTGCCAATAAAACTACTTTAAAATATGGCAACTTTGTACAATGGCTTTTTTCAGTTATTGCAAATCGTGAAGAACTAATAGAAAAAGCCACAAAAACTCTTATCGATGATGAATTAAAAAAGATGCTTCAAAATGGAACTACAACTGTAGGAGCAATTAGTTCTTATGGATTTGATATGCAATCATGTATTCAAACACCTATAAATGTAGTTTATTTTACAGAAGTTCTTGGAAGCAAACCGGAGATGATCGATACTTTGTTTTTAGATTTTCAAGCAAAACTCAAATCTGCAATCACTCATGAATCTTCTAATTTTATACCGGCAGTTGCAATACATTCTCCATATTCTACTCATCCATTTTTAATACGGGAAGTTTTACAAATAGCAAAGCAGAATAATATGGCGGTATCAACACACTTTCAAGAAAGTCAAGCTGAAAATGATTGGTTAAATGATTCAACTGGAGAATTTGAACTGTTCTTTAAAGATATGTTGGATCAACATGAATCATTTGCAAAGCCCAGTACTTTTCTTTATCAATTTAAAGATATTGAAAATTTAAGCTTTACACATTGTGTACAAGCAAATCAAAAAGAGTTAAAACAAATTAAAGAATTAGGTGCTTCAATTATCCATTGTCCAAATTCAAATAGACTTTTAAATAACACTATTTTAAATCTAAGTTATATTGAAGATATTCCATTAGCAATAGGAACAGATGGTTTAAGCTCAAATCATACTTTAAATATGTTTGAAGAGATTAGAAATTCATTTTTTATGCATACAAACTTTGATGCAAACCATTTAGCAATGAAATTGTTAACAGCTGCTACAAGCGGCGGTGCAAAAGCACTGGGACTTAAAAAAGGTATTTTGACTAAGGATTTTGATGCAGATATTATAAGTTTTAAACTGCCTGACACATGTACCGATATTGAAGATTTAGCAACCGCTATTATTCTACATACGACAAAAGTACAGATTTCATACATACAAGGAAAATCTATTGAACTTTTTTAGAATTTTATTTTTACCGATTACTGCGCCAATTAAATTTATTCAAGATAACTTTAAAACAGTTTTCTTTTTAACTATTATTTTTATTGTATATAACAGTACAGACCCAAAAAGTATGACAAAACCAAATTTACAAACTATAAATTTATATGGTCCTATTATGGATGCAGATAATATTTTAGAAAAAATAAATAAGGCAAAAAATGATAAAAATATAAAGGGAATTTTATTTAATATAAATTCTCCAGGAGGTGCTGTTGCACCTTCGGTTGAAATAGCTTATGCTATTAAAGAACTTAATGCAGTTAAGCCCGTAATTGCATATGCAAGTGGAATTATGGCAAGTGGAAGTTATTATGCTTCTATTTGGGCCGATAAGATTATCGCAAATCCAGGAAGTATGATAGGCTCTATTGGTGTGATTATGCAAAGTGTAGATGCCAGTGAACTTATGGCAAAAATTGGGATTAAAACTCAAACAGTAAAAATAGGAAAATACAAAGAAGCAGGAACGCCAACCAGAGCTTGGACAAAAATAGAAAGAGAAGAGTTGGAAAAAGTAATTAAAGATACTTATAATATGTTTGTAGCTCATGTAAGTGAAGCTAGAAAACTTAAACCAAAAGATCATACCAAATTTGCTGATGCTCATATATTTACAGCTTTTCAAGCAAAAGAAGTTGGATTAATAGATGAAGTAAATAATATAACAAGTGCAAAAACTCAACTTCAAATTTTAGCAAATGTTAAAAAACCGATTTGGAGCAAAGAGGATAAATTTGAAAAGTTTATGGAAAAGTTAGTTAGTGAAACCATTAGTAATTTATCAGTGAAACTTAACGGCTTGGTTGCTTTTTAAATGACCGCAGAAAAATTTTCCGGTGAGATTGCAACCTTACAAAAATTTTTTGAGATTTATTGTAAGGGTAAAAAACATAATAATATCAAATGCCAAAAGAAATCTGTAGAATATCAAAACAACCAATACAATTATGAATTTCAATTATGTGATGAATGTTTTAAACTTTTAGAATATTCAATTTTAAAGCTTGAAAATTGTCCGCATGATATAAAACCAAGATGTCGTACCTGCCCAACTCCTTGCTATGAACAAAACGAATGGAAAAAATTAGCAAAACTTATGAAATACAGTGGTATACAATTAGGATTAAATAAAATAAAAAATTTATTTAAAATAAAAAAGTAGAATGTCTAAACTTTACGGTTCACTTATAATGTTCTTTTATTTTATAAAATACCCGGTAGCTTTACTGCTGCCTGTCATTTATTTTGTATTTGATTATCCACAAAATTTTATATTAGATATTATTTGGATTATATCTATAGTCTTAATTATAAAAGATAAACTTTATCCACAAGAAAAGGAATGCCGTATGAAAAAAAATATCATATCAACTGTTGTATCACTGCAAGTTGGAAAGATAAGAACAATCCAAGATGATACTATGAAAGAGGGTCAATGGAGTACCGGCTCATATAAAGAACCTGTTTCTAATATAAGAGATGTTACCTTTGACGGGATCCAAGGAGATGAAGTAAGTGATACTGTAAATCATGGAGGGGAACATAAGGCTATATTCGCAAACAGCCTTTTAAACTATCCAAAATGGGAAGAATATTTAGGAGTAGATAATTTAATATTTGGTGCATTGGCTGAAAATCTTACCTTAGATAAAATTGCGGAAGAAGATGTATGTATTGGAGATATTCATAAAATTGGAACTACCACACTTGAAGTATCACAGCCAAGAGAACCTTGCTGGAAAATATCAAAAAAACACAACAATAAAACTTTTACAAAACATATATATGACACGGGAAGAACTGGTTGGTATTATAGAGTTTTAGAAGAAGGTCAAATGAAAAAAGATGATAAAGTTGAATTTTTAAGAAGAATCGATAATCCTATTAATATCTTAAAAGCAAATGAGATTTTAAGAGATCCAGCTTCTGCTTTAGATATGGCAAACTATCTTGTGCAATTGGATGTTTTGGGAGAACCTTTTAGAAAAAGCTTAAAAAAGAAAATAAACAGTATAAAATAAATACTACGAATGCTTTCTCAAGTCAAGAACATTTTTTTATATATAACAACTATATCTCTGTTGTTGTTAGGTTATATTTATTACAATAATAAACAATTTAATGACAACCCTTTATCCCAAGAAATAGTTGAAAGAATCAATCAAAAAAATCATCATTTAAAAAAACTAATATACCAAAAATATGGACTATCAGTTAATATTCCTATAAAAATATCATCTAAAATAAAAGATAATCTATTTGGGCTTGCTGTATATGATAATGGTAATATTAAAATTATACTTAATAAAAACAGATTTCAAGAAAGTGAAGAGTATATGATAGATTATGTTTTACCACATGAATATGCACATGCTCTTATGTTTGTATTAAAAGATTTTCCTAATACAAATGGTGGTCATACTAAAAAATGGCAGCAAATTTGCCTAAATCTTGAAGGTAAAAAGTGTGATAGATTTGTCAAACATAATGATATAGTAATGGGGAAAATCGGCTTTATCTATTAACATACCTTTAACACTTCATAGCTTCATCAAACATAGCTAATGCAGTTTTTTCTGTTTCTACAATAATATGAGATAAATTTAATTTAGATAATTCTTCTTTCTCCTCATATTTATTTACTTTGACTATTGTTCTTGTATTTTTTGTTAAATCATTTACCACTTCACAAATATGTGCCAATTTTTTACTATTTCCTATTGATATTATTACAGATGATGCTTCTTTTATATTTACAGATTCTAAAATATTTTTTTGCGCTGCATTACCAAATATAACCGGTTGATTTAATTTTTGTGCATCTTTTACAGTTTGAATATCTCCTTCAATAGCTATAAATTCCATACCTTTATCTTGAATAAGTTTTGATATATGTTTTCCTAACCGCCCATAACCAATAAGTACGATATGATTTGTTAGATTTTCTTTATCAACTTGAGGAAACCCATGATTTTCATCTTTTTTACGGTTAAGTGTATCCGCTATTTGCGATATATTTTTCAAAACAAATGGGGTGAGAATCATAGATATTACTACTATAACTATCAAAACTTGTCCAACAACCGGATCTAACAACCCTTTGGCGAATGAAAGCTCTAATATAACCAATGCAAATTCTCCCAGTTGAAAAAGAGAAAGTGCTGTTTTAATTGAGTTTCTAGAGCTTGATTTAAATTTTAAAATTGAAAAAATTATAACTACTTTTATTACTATTAAAGCTGGTAACAGCAAAGATATAATACCAATATTTTCAAATATAATCTTAAAGTCAAGCTGCATCCCAACAGTTATAAAAAAGATCCCTAAAAGTAAATCTCTAAAAGGAATAAGATCAGCTTCCACTTGATGCTTATAATGTGTTTCAGATATCATCATCCCTGCTATAAATGCACCCAATGAATATGAAAAACCAAATTTATATGCAACATAAGAAGCACCTATAACTATAAGTAAAATAGAGCTTACAAATATCTCATTTGATTTGGTCTTACTAACTTGATGAAAGAATGGCTCAAGTAGATATTTACCCATTACAAATAATCCTATAAGTAAAACTATAGCATTGCTAAATGTTGTAAAAAGCAGGTCAGAGATAGATTTATCTGTAATAGAAAAGATTGTTATCATAAGTAAAATAGGAATAACTGCAATATCTTGAAATAGTAATATCCCTAAAACTTTACGACCAAATGCTTTATTTATATCGCCACTTTCATTTAACAGTTTAAGTACTATTGCAGTCGAAGATAATGCAAGAGCAGCACCTATAATAATAGCTGATTTTATCTCTATATTAAAAAAATTATTTGCAATAAAAGCAAAAAAACCGGCCGTTAAAAATACCTGAAGACCGCCATATAAAAAAACCTCTTTTTTCATCCTTACCAAATGATTTATAGAAAATTCCAAACCAATAGTAAACATCAAAAATACCACACCAAACTCTGCTATCTCTTTTAGTTCATGACTGTGTACCGCTTCATGCAAATCAAAACCATAAGCTATAATTGTACCTGTTGCTATATAACCTATAATTGTAGGAATACCAAACTGTCTTAAAACTAAATTTAATAATGTAGCTATAAGTATTGTAAATATTATAATTTCTAACATTATTTATAATCACCTTCTCTTTCATCAACAAATCTTTCTTTATGATGTTTACCAACTAAATAATAGGTGATACCCAATGCTAAAACAACAGTAGCTGTTGCAAAAATATACATAGGCGTTAAATCTTTAAAATCTAAAATAATCACTTTTCTAGCTATCGCCATCAATGCCGTTGCAATTACAAGTTTAATAGGTATTACATCTGTACTCAAATATAAAGTTATATTTTGATAAATCTCAATAGCAATTAAAACAGCTAAAAATGCAGCAAATGTTTTAAATATATCTGCAATACTAAGCAGCATAAAAGGTGGAGCCGTTATATTTTGATACATCACATATACCACATCTGCAACACCCCAAAATATTACAAGTACCATCAATATAGCCAATAATTTAACTGCAACTTTTATCAACTTGTTTAAAAAAGATATTAAGGGGTCTTTATGTTCTGTAGGTAATTCATCATGTATGTTAGGCATTTTTATTTTCCTTATTTTTCAGTGCTTCTAATGATAATTCATCAAATGCACTAAAATCATCTATTATTTCAATTATACCATCTTCATATTCTTTTTTCATAATATCCTCTCAATTAATAAAACTAAGGTCTCTCTTTATAATGTAATTTTTTATTTTTATTCACAAAATATATCCATAAATAATTTATCAAAAAATATACAACAGTAGATATAATAGTAGCATAAAAAAATGCGCCAACATATAAAGGTGTAAAAATATTTGAAAAATTATTGCTGAACCAATCTGCTGTCATCTCAACGACAAGCGTATCAGTATTTAAAATAAAACTTCCTGTAATATATTCTATATAGTAGATAAAAGGCATTGTAAACGGGTTTGTTATCCAACATAATGCAACAGCCAAGGGGAGATTGAATTTAAAGAATTTCATCATTACAACTACAAATAACATCTGCATCGGCATAGGTATAAGTGCTATAAATAAACCTATTAAAAAAGATTTTGTTACCATAGTTCTATTTACAGATAAATACTCATGAGGTATTTTATATTTATATATAAACTCTTTTAATTTGTGATTTTTTGTTAGTTTTTTAATTCTTTTTTTTATCATATTAAAATAGTTTACTTTTTCTTTTTCCTTGTTTTAGAAACTCTATGCTTATTTACTTTATATTTTGTTTTTTGTAATTTTTCTATTATCTCTGAAGATATTTTATGCATATTTATAATGATACTTTTTTTATCTTTTTCTAAACTTTGCCCATATATTTCAAATTTCTCAATTAATTTATTATAATCAATATCTTTTAAAAATGGATACAAGGATATAGATTTTTCCTCTTCCAATATCCAATGACTAAGTGTACATACAACTATAAGTTCAGGTATCCACCATATTTGATCGGTTGGAACATTGACTTCTACTTTTTTAGCCATAACATCATAATAAGTTATTAATGGCTCTTCAAATTTAGCCAAGCTCACGAGTTCTGGATGTTTTTTGGCACTTTGAACTAAATTCATTAAATAATCTACATTTACCACACACTCTTGAAGTTTATCTTTCAAATCTCTTAATGTATCATAGATATAAATCGTATCATCATCTGTCCCAACTACCGGTTGCCAATCATTTGCATCAACTCTTTGAAAAAATCTTTCCAAAGCAGTTCTTGCAAATACGAGTAATGCTTCTGTTTTTACATCTCTTAAAAGTCTGGGTTTTATTCTTTTTTTTGTACAGTTATCTTGAATCATTTTTAACTACTTTGACTATCATCTCTTTTAGCCACATATTTAAGCCAAAAGAAACCAAATAAACCTGCAAATAATGAAGCTGCCAAAATCCCAACTTTAGCTTGAAAAATAAGCTCAGGACTATTTAAAAATGCTAAGTCTGCTACAAAAATAGACATAGTAAAACCAATACCGCCAAGAAATGCCACACCAAAAATTTGACTCATCGTACTACCTTGTGGAAGTGTTGCGATTTTTAATTTTATAGCCATCCAAGATACACCAAAAATTCCAAGAACCTTTCCTAAAATAAGACCAGCAATAATTCCAAGAGATACAGGCTCCATAATAGTAGTACCAATAGAGTTAAAATCTATGGTTATACCAGCATTTGCAAGCGCAAAAAGCGGGATAACAATTAAAGCAACAGGAAGATGTAAATCCTGCTCCAATCTAGCAGCAGGAGTACCGACTGCGTCTATTCTATCTTTTATATTTATTAAAATTGCTTTTTGTCTCTCATGCATCATATGATCTGTAGCTACTGGATAGTTATCATACTCATCTATTAAATTTTTAGCATGTTTTGTAAAATCTAAAGGGGCTTGTTTTGGTTTTGATGGTATTGCCATAGCTGCTATCACACCCGCAATAGTTGCATGAACACCAGATTCAAGCATAAAAAACCACATAAATAATCCAACTATAAAATATGGTAGAATCATGTGTATCCCAAAACGATTAAATACAACTAAAATCAAAAAAGATACTCCTGCCAAACCAAGTGGTAACATATTAATTTGTTCAGTATAAAATATTGCGATAACTAAAACAGCACCAAGATCATCAACAATAGCAAGGGCAACCAAAAATGTTACAAGTGTAGTGGGAACTCTTTTCCCTAAAAGAACTAAAGCACTAATTGCAAATGCAATGTCTGTAGCCATTGGTATTCCCCACCCCGTTGCCCCAGGCTCACCTGCATTAATCCCAAGATATATCAATGCAGGAAAAACCATACCACCAATAGCAGCAAAAATAGGCAAAATAGCAACTTTTATATTTGAAAGTTCACCTACTAAAATTTCCCTTTTTATCTCTAACCCGATTATAAAGAAAAATATGGCCATAAGACCATCATTTATCCAGTGATGAATAGTGTGTGACAGTTGCCAAGAGCCAACATTTAAATCTACTCTTGTATGAAAGAAATGTGCATATGTTTCCGTTAGTGGAGTGTTAGCAAGAACAAGTGCTACCACTGTCATAAACATCAAAATCATTCCTGTAGTAGTTTGTGCATGTATAAAATGTTCAAAAGGAGTGGCAATTTTGTTAAAAGCCTTCTCCCATGGAGCATATAATTTCATTTTTATCCTTTTATAATTATTATAACTTAATAAAAAGTATATCTGCAATATATTATGTGTGACTTAAAGTTTATTAGTAGTTAAATTTTTATGACACTATCCCATAAAATAGATTATTATAATACTAAACTGTTTTAAATATGCAGCTATCTTGAAGATTCAAAATCAGAGAAAGAAAATAGCTTGTTTTTTATAATTTCATATTTTTTTACTTCAAATATCAGTCCATCTCTACAAATAAATTTTTTTAATTCATTTTCATCTATTAAAATGTCTGATTTAGATAAGATCAAAAAATCATCACTGTGTATTCTAAATATTAAAACATCACCGTATATATTTTGCAAGTTTAATGAAACATTTTTTAAATACTTATTTCCCTCTTCCCAGCCATATTTACTATTTATATTATCTAAATTATGGACTGAAATAAAATTAATATATTTATATTTAACTTCATATCTATTTTTATTTAATACAAGGTCTAAATAACTTGCATTGTAGCTATTTGTAATTTGATCTTTATAAAAATATGAAAATCTTTCCTCTTCTAGTTTAGTTGTTGGTAGTTGATCAATATTATCATCCAGTACTATTTTTGATAAAACCTTTAAAGCTGCCTCTGTAACATCATTTCTAAAATATATGCCTTTTAAACTTTGTATCTCTTCAAGTGCTTGATTAACACTTTTTTTTGCTTTATAAATTCTACTTGTTGTCATAGCATCAAAAGTATCACTTATGCCCATTATTTGTGATTCTAATAACATCTCATCACCTTTTAAACCTTTTGGATAACCACTGCCGTCAAACCTTTCATGATGTTCTTCAATATAAGGAATTAACTCATCAAACATTGGAACTTGACTTAAGATATCTACCCCCATTGATACATGCTCTTGAATAAGTTTATATTCAACCTCATCTAACGCACTTGGTTTTAACAAAATAGTATCTGGAATAGCGATTTTTCCTATATCATGTAAAATTCCAGCTTGATAAATATTTTCACAAATATTCTCATCCAATCCCAATTCAACTGCTATCATTTTAGAATATGAGGCAACCCTTTGAGAATGACCGCCCGTATATATATCTCTGTCTTCTATCATTTTTACAAGTGCATATAAAGTTTTTTGATAATTCTTTATTTTTTCCTCTTGTAATTGTCGAGTTTCCATAGTTTTTTCTTCAACCAGTTTTTCAAGATTATTTTTATATTCTACATTTTCTCTAAATTTTTTTAACTTATACAATATTTTATATAAAGTCGTATTCAGCTGGTCAAAATGTATTGGCTTTATAATATATCCATCAATTCCCAATTTAATAGATGTGGTAAAATTTGATATATCAGAATATGCAGATATGATTAATATATTTTGATACTCATTAATGGCTTTTATTTCCGCTGCCATATCCAAACCATTTAATTTCGGCATTTTTATATCTGTCAAAACTAAATCATATTGTTTTTCTTTATAACGGTCAAGCCCATCTTGTCCATCTTTTGCTGTATCTACTTTTAAAAAAAATCTTTTTAAATAAGCACTGACTTTCTGTCGTAATTTATCTTCATCCTCTACATATAAAACGGTGAATTCTTTTGCCAGATCTTTAAAAACTTTTAAATTTATCATTTTAAATTACATATCTCTCTTTTAGCTGCTTAAACTCTTCTATAAGTTCTATCTCTCTTATATGAATATATCTTTTGAGCAAATTAACACCTACTTTATTTAATTCAAATAAAATTACAGCATCAACACCGCCACTATTATTAATTTCTACTTTAAAAACTTTACCTTTTGCGTAAATTATTTCATTTTTCTCAATCTTACTGAGTTGATTTTCATTGTAGAACTTAATACCAAATGTTAAATCTAATTCATCTGCTTCTTTTATATTTAAATCTTTTATATTTATTGTTACAGAGATAGAATTAATCGAAATATCATTGACTACTGTATCAATCTTTTTATCTTTAATATGAATAACTGCAATAAGTTCATCATCAGGTTCAACTCTAAGCTGTTTTCTTTTTTTTGATGAAAATGGCAATTGCTCAAAGTTAGTTAATAGTATCTCTCTATTATTTGGATCTATTTCAGATAATTGAGCTTTTATGGCTGTATCTATCAGCTCAGATTCTATAGTAGTACAACCTTGATATTTTATAGCAAGTGTCTGTATATAAGGTGCATGTACCGTAATAGCTGTTTTATTTGTATTTATAATATAACCATGATGTACTATCGGTACACCTCTGTATTGATTTACAAATTCTATTGGGGTATTACTTTTCGATAACAGATCTAATTTTTTAACTAAATCACTCTCTCCTTTTAGTTTTTCTATATCAACCGCTTCATTTGCAGTAAGTTCATTTGCAACTTTAAAAAGTGCATTTTGAAACAGTTTGTTATCTATTGGTTTTGGTATAAAATCACTTACCCCGATACGTATAGCTTCAAGTAAATTTTGAGCATCTGTGTGAGCAGAAATAATAATAATTTTAACTTCCGGATTTATCTTTTTTAAATTTTTAATCATCTCCTGACCACTCATTTGCGGCATAGTCAAATCCGTAATTACAATATCCGGTTTGTACATTTTATAACTTTCCAAACCTTTCAATCCATCTTCAGCTAAATAAACATTTTTAAAAATCCTTTTTAAAAAATTACCAACTTGCTTTAAAAGAGCAGCACTGTCTTCTACATATAAAACCGTTAACTCTTTAGTATAATTTTGTAATTCTTGTATCGTACCCATCCTAATACTCACTTACTTTTTTCATAATCAATGTAATGTCTTCATACGAGATTGGTTTGGTAATATATAAATCATATAATCCATCTTCAACATTATAGTCTCCTCTTGAAGCTGTTATAAATATCGTAAAAATATCAGGTTTTATCTCTTTTATTTTTTTGACCATTGTTATCCCATCCATTTTCGGCATCATAATATCTGCTATGATTATGTTAAAATCTTTGGTTTTTAAAAAAGCATCAAGTCCCTCTTTTCCATTTTTACAAATAGTAACTTCATCAAAAAATTTCTTTAAAAGTTTTCCTGTCATATCCCTAATTTGTTCTTCATCATCAACAAATAAAACTTTTAATTTTTTAATTTTTTCTTTTAATTTTTTAACATCGCTCATTCTGTCTCTCCAGGTTTTATATCATAAGGTAATTGTATTTCAAAACAAGCGCCGGTGCAGTTTTCTTGAAAACAAGAAGCATCTTTATTAGATACTTTCAGTGTACCTTGTAAATGTTTTTCTATTATAGTTTTAGACATATAAAGTCCAAGACCTGTACCATTCTCTTTATCTTTTGTAGTAAAATACGGATCATATATTTTATCAATTATATCTTTTGATATCCCTGTACCATTATCACATATTTTAATAGATATTGTATCTAACTTATCTTCCATTTTTATAAATATTTTTCTATTTTTTATATCATTATCCACTAAAGCTTCTTTTGCATTTTTAATTATATTTATAAATACCTGCATCAATTCTCTTGAGTATGTTTGAATTTTTTTACCATTGTTAAATTGTGTGACAACTTCTATATCATTATTTCCCAAAGATTTTCCAATTACCTTGAAAGCTTCATTAAATATATCTTCAGGTAATACCTCTTCAACTGTTTTTACAGGTCTAAAAAAGTTTTTAAAATCATCAATTGTTTTTGAAAGCTCTTGTGTTTGTTCCAGTATCTCAGCAGCTTCCTCTTGTAAAGTTTTGTTATCAACAATCTCTAGTTCAATATCTGCCATAATATTATTTGCACCCATGGCAATCACACTTAAAGGCTGTCTCCATTGATGAGCTATCATAGATATCATCTCACCCATTGCTGCGTGGCGGGATTGAGATATCATTATCTCCTCTTGTTCATGTATCTCTTGATATGCTTGTTTAAGTTCTGTTATATCACGAAATATTTCCAGCTTTGAGATAGTTCCATCAGCATTTACAAGAGGTGTATCAATTAAATCATAAAGCTTATTATTCTTATTAGAAAACCATTCCCAACGAACAGTCTCACCGGCTAAAACCTGCTCATTTTTACACCAAGGACACACTTCATCTCTGTCATGAAAATATTTGTAACATTTTTTACCCTCCGGTGAGCCGAAATCTTTTTTAAGTACCTCATTTACATACTCTATATCAAATGAACTATTGACTACATAAACCCCGTCAATCATTGACTCAAAAATCTTAATTAGTTTATTTTCAAGTTCTTTCTCTTTTGTTTTATCTTCATATGAAGCTACTATATCACCATTTGATAATTTAAAAATATAATTTTCTCTCCATACTGATACTCTTTCATCTTTATAAAAAGTCACCGGCATTTTAAAAGATTTTCCACTTTTATAAACTTCTTTAAAGATATCTAAAAATCCAAATTCTTCAACACCTTTAAATACCTCATCAAGTCTTTTGCCGACAACCTCATCTCTTTTTATCTTTTCAAATTCTTCAACTAAATGATTTAAACTTTTTATGATAAATGTTTTTCCATTATCTTTTGTTTCATATATAATATTTGCACTTTTTGTACATTCAAAAAAGTCTAAATACATTTTTTGATTTTCTTCCAGTTTAAGCTCAAGTTCTTTAGATTTTGTAATATCTGTATGAAAACCTACCATCCTTACTGCTTTTCCATTTTCATCAAAAATAGTTTCTCCACGAGCAAGTATCCAAACCCAATGTCCGTCTTTATGTTTTAATCGATGAATATTCTCATATACTTCATCTTTTGATTTATGAGATCTTTGTATATCTTCAAAAACCTGTTTTATATCATCAGGATGAACCATATCTTCCCAAGTTTTAAATTCATTTTTAAGTTCATCGTCTCTATAGCCTAGCATTGATTTCCAGCGAGGTGAAAAATATGGTTTATTGGTTATAATATTCCAATCCCACAATCCATCCTGTGTACCGTTTATAGCAAACTCATATCTGTCTTTTATATTTTCAAGCTCTGTAATATCAACAAATGTAGCTACACACCTATCATGTTCATCAAGATATAATTTTGCTGATGTAACACTATAAATATGTTCAACTCCATCTTTTATCATAATAGCTTTATGAATTTTTGCAGGATTTTCTAAAATATACACTATCCAATATTTGCCATCCACGCGAGTTTGTAAATAACCCTCTTTTTTTATAAACAGATCACAAATACAATCATATTTTTTACCAAAACTTTCAAGAGTATCAAATCCGGTAAATTCAAAAAACTTTTTATTTGCACTAAAAAGTTTTCTCCCAAAAGATGTTACGATAATATTTGAAGAATTGTCCTCAACAGCTTTTAGATATTCTTTGTTAAACTTTATTTTATCTATTGCATTATTATAAAATTTATCAATATCTTTGCCAAATTTATTTATGTAAAATATTAAAACTAAAAAAACAATAGTTGCAAACAATAATATACTAGATACTATAGACACTTTCATAATATTTTGTTTTTTTAATAAGTTTGTACCGTCTTGAATAAAAATATATTTTGCATAATCATCTCCTCTAAATCCCTTTATATTTTCAGTATGCATAATATATTTTTTATCTTTTATCTCTACTCTTATATTATCTTCAAAGTTATATTTTTTTGGTAGATGTTTTAAAACATTTAGTTGCTCATCATCTATTGTTGTTTGAAGATTATAATTTTGTATTGAAAAGTCACTTTTTTTAGAATATAGTTTTAAATTTTTATTATTTATAAATAATATACCTTTTGTATCAATAATTTCAGAAATTTTTTCAAGAAAATAGTTTGGATTAACACCTATACAAATAGAGCCTATATATCTATTTTCATAAAATAATGGCAATATTACTCTATAAGCGGTTGAGCACTTACCTGTTCCATACCCTGCTGTAATTTTTTTTGAAGTGATTGCCTCTTTTATCATTGGAGGAATAGAACTTAAATTATCTATAAATTGTTCTTTTTTATGCACTCTTAACAAAGATGTTCCATCTGGCTTGATAATATGTAAAATTTTAAAATACTTATTTTCTTTTTGTAATAGATCAAATTTTGGCTTTAAAATTTTATATATAGCATCTGCATCATTATTTATAATATATTGTTTAATATTAGTAGTTTGTGATAATCTTTGAAGTAGAAACTTATAGTATCTTTTATTATGTTCTAAGGTATGCTTGATTGATTTATGAATAGATTTATGAACTTTTTCATTATTGAATTTAAAATTTTTATCTTGTGTATAAAGGATTATATATATTATTACCCCTAATAAAGCAACAAAAATCATTGCTATTGATTTTAAAATATTTGATTTTAACTTATTTGTATTTAGTTTGTGTTCCATCATTAACACCTTTTATAATTAATATTTATGAGTATAATGTATTGTACACTTTTTTTTATAAATTTTTTAATATTTTAGAATAATAGGATGATATAATGGTGGAGTCGTGGAGGATTGAACTCCAGTCTTAAAACAATTACTATCTGCGTCTACATGTTTAGAAAGGTTGAAAAATTTCACTCTACAGCAACTCAACCTGCAAAGGCCACTATAAAGCTAAGATTTAAAAATGTCTCAATTTGTCCAAATCAACTTCAAATTGATAATCTATCTGGGTTGAGTCTCCGTAATCTACATAGATAGAATCTGTAGTGGAAACCTCCAAAGTCTCTAGCCGTTAGGCGAGTCTTTTATCTATGCAGCGTGAACCACAGCAGGAGCGTAATTTGTATTGTTTGCGTCTAAAAATTTTAAACTTATTAAGGGTAGTTCAAGCCCACATGCAACAGATCCTCACTGCTCTAATCGATACCATGTCGACCCCGTGCGAAAATGTAGTGTATTATAACTGATTTTTTGTATAATATCAATAACTATTTTAACTATTATATTTTAATACTAACTTAGTTACAATAGTTATATGAAAGATTTTATCTAAGAGGGAATATGTCAAAATATTATTGTGTAAAACTCGTAAAAGATACTTATTCATGTGTGGTGCTAAAGAATAATTTTGCGCATTTATCCTATCTTGAAACTCTTATATTTAGTACATTTGACGAATTATCTGTATTTTTAAAATCTCAAAACAATGTTAGTTTATCTTTATTTCAGCCTGATTTTATCGAAACATCTATAGAGATACAAAGTAGTATTACCAGTCATGATGTGATAAGCGATTTAATTAAAACAAAACTTACAAACGATCAAATAGATACTTCAAATGTATATTTCTCTTTTAACAAGATAAAAGAAACAAAGAAACTTGACAAAGCAAAATATAAAATATACGGTATTTATAAAAATAACGATTTATACAAAAAGTCACTTAATCTGCTATCCAATAAAAACTGTGGAAATTTATCCCTTGAGGTTTTTGCACTTTACGATATTGCGAAAAAAATACATACAGATAAAAACTTTTTATCTATCTATATCTCCAATTACAGCTTAACTATTGTTGCGGGTAATACAAATAATATTCTTTTTTTAAGAAGTAAATATTTAACTTTTACTGAAAATACAGAGGATATTACTTCTAAGGAACGAAATAGACAGTTTATAGAAGAAGTAGTTAAAAATACTCTTTATATCAAAGAAAAAATGCGAGATGTTAAATTTGATATTTTAACAATAAACGGTGCACTGTATGATAACAGTGAAGTTTTTGAAAATATTTCCCAACAAATAGAGATAAAAGTTTCCAGCTTAAAACCAAATAACAAAGATTTTAAAGAATTTACGCCAGAAAAGTTTAATCAATACCTAATAGAGATAGGAACATTGCGACTTGAGAGTAGATTTAATTTTACACCTAACTCTTTAAAAGCCAAAAAAGAATTTAATTCAGTATTAAATTTTTATATACCATTTTTAATAGTATTAATTGGATTTTTTAGTTACAACTCTTATTCAAATTATCAACAATATAGCCACACAAAAATACAATATGACAATTTATCAAATAAAATATTACAGACATTACCAAATTTAGGTATAGATAAAAACAATATTTCAAACTTAAATTTATTTGTAGCTTCAATAAAAAGCAGCGATGAGTTCAATGTTTTGAATTATATCACTTCAATAAAGAAAAGTATTGACAAAATTAATAGTTATGATTTTGACTTAAAATTAAAATTAGACTTTAAAAATTTTATTTGGACAAACTCAGGTGCCGGTATTACAATATATGAATCTAATAATTTTAAGGAATTATTAGAGTTTAACATATTTATAAATAAACTAAAAAGAGTTGAGAATGAATTGGGCAAAGAGGTCATAATAACTGTAAAATCAGATCCTAAGAGTCTGATTGTTAAGTCTACTTTTACATTTGAATGGAATAAAAAATGAAATTAGCTTATACATTATTTTTAATCATTTGTTTAATATTATCACTCTTTATAAACCAGTATTTTGAACAAAAAACATCACAGTTGAAACAAAAAGTTAGAATTATGCAAAAAGATTATAAAGAGATAAATAATATATCTAATATAAATAAATGGTTGAAAAAGAATATTTTACCAAAAATCAATTCTTTAGATTATAAAGAAGATGCTCAAAATTCATTATTAACTTTTCATACACAAAACGAAAAAAAATTAAATCTTAAAATTGAAAATATTGATGAAAAAAACAAAGGTTATATCGTAATAAATACAACTTCAACGATTTTTAGAGATGATACTCAAAAATTATTGGAACTGTTTAAACTAAAAATACAACATGGTTTTATTAATATGAAGCAATTTAAAGTTACGAATAATGCAATAGTGGTTAATCTACAATTCATAAAAGCATATAGGAATAAGTAATGCCAAAGATTTATTTAACTTCAAAGCAATTAAGTTTTTTAATTTTACCGTTAATTATAGCTTTATACATTTTTATATATCCGAAAGATTTTACAACACTTAATAATCAAATTGATAAACTGACCACTCAGCAAATAATATCTAAAAAAGATATTACTGATGCAAAAAACAAATCAATCTATAAAGATATAACTTTTATAAAAAATAAAATAGTTGTTTATGAAAAACCTTTAATGAAAAATAATAAAGAAGTTGTTGTATGGTTTATGTCGCAACTAAAAAAAACACCTATGGAAAAGATTATTGAAACTAAGAAAATCAACATAGAAGCAAAACTTATTGATGTAACAAAATATAACTTACAAATGATTTTTAATTCAAAAGATAACACAACAGTTGTAATTAATAACAAAATATATAAATTATATGATAAAATAGATATAGATAGAGATATTCAAATAGTAAGGATATCGCGTAATAAAGTATTATTAAAAAATAAAAAGGAAAGAAGATGGCTCCATTTAATACCTTGACACTAAGTTTTATAATTTTAGCTTCATTTTTAGTGGTTGGTTGTGTTGACAAAAATACAACACTTAAAGAGGGCCCAAAGCATAAAAAAAATATTGTAGAAGATTTTAAAGAGATAATTAAAAAACAAGAGATACAAAAAATTTCAAATAAAACTCCTGCAATAATACTTCCTCCGGTTTATGAGGAACCGACTTTAATAAATAGTGATGCCGTAGTTAACTTTTCTGCCAATGATGTACCTTTATCAAAACTGTTATTTATTATTAGTAAAGAAGCTGGATTAAATTTAATAGTAGATGATGCTATAGATAAAGATAAGTTAGTAACTGTAAATATGGTACAAACTTCAATAAAAGATGCACTTAATGTAGCGATGGAACTTGCAGATACTTATTTTAAGATTGAAGGAAATATGCTTTATATCAAAAAATTTATGACAAAAACATTTAAAATTCCTTTTATTAATATGAGGATGACATCTGCGTCATCTTCATTAGGCGGTGATATTTTAGGTCAAGGAGGTGCCGGATTAGCCGGGTCATTTACACTAAATTATGAATCAGATGCTGCTGGTAATGATTTTTACGGACAATTTATTCAAAGCTTAGATAAGATTAAGTCTAAGGATGGTATCTATTCTCTAAATAAATTTTCAGGTACACTGATAGTAACTGATCTAAAGTCTAAAATAAAACAAATAGAAGAGGTCGTTGGACATATAAATCATTTTATAAGTAAACAAGTTCTTGTTGATGCAAAGATTATGGAAGTCACTTTAAATAATGAACATCAATTAGGTGTTAACTGGGAAAATCTATGGAATGTAAGAGATGGACTTTTATCTGTTGGACAAAATCTAGGTACTACGACACTAGCTGGAGGAATTACAACTTTAACGGCACCTATTAGTGGAGGAACTGCAACAACTATAGCATATACAAGAAAAAATTTTCAAGGTATTATCTCTGCTATGGAAACATCCGGAGATATAGAAGTTGTTTCAAATCCTAGAATAAAGATAATTAATGGACAAACAGGCATCATATCCAGTGGAAGTACGGAACCGTATTGGGAAAAGCAAGTTACTTATTCAGAGATTATCAATGCAGCTGGAAATAAAGAATATGTACCAACAACAGTATATAATAGACTGGATGTTTTAAATGGTATCTCTTTGGGAGTGACACCTATTATTAGAGATGATGGTACTGTTCTTTTAAATATTATACCAATAATTACAAATATTGAAAGTGAGAAAGTATTTTCAGACGGAGGACAAGAAGTTGCCCGTGCACCTATTATAAATGTAAAAGAGATAGGAACTACTGTAATAGTACGAAACAATGATCTGCTTATAATTGGTGGATTAATAAGCAGCACTAGAAGGAACAGTAATTATAAAACACCAGGATTAGCTGAAATACCATTGCTTGGAGCTTTGTTTAGAAGAACTGAGGACTATGTACAGAAAAAAGAATTGGTTATAATTTTAAAAATAAATATTGAGAAAAATAATTTATGATAAAAAAATCTCTTTTATTGATATTAGTAGCGTTATCTTTATTTTCAATTGATGAAAGTTTTACATTAGAGAAAGAGAACGAATTAAATAAAGGTGATAGATTAGTTTATACCATACAGTTGGCAACTTTTCCAAAAAACAAAAAATATATCGGTATAAAATTTTTAAATAATCTTGATGAAAACATTCGTCTAAAATCAGTTCTTTATCCAATCGGTGATTTCTTTACTTTAAGATACAATCCCTCAACTAAAAGAGAGCTGTTATTTGATGAAGTTTACAAACTAAGAGATATGGGTCATGAAAGTGCATTTATAGTGCAAACCTCTTTAAATAAATTTTATAAAGCACAAAAAGAAACTATATCCAATCTGAAATTCAATGATGTAAAAGAGGAAAAACAAAGTAGTTTAAAGATTTATACGACTGTACAAGAACAAACTATAAAAACAGTCAAGATTTCTCCTAAAACTAAAAAAAATACCGTTATTGAGAAAAAACTTACAAAATATGAATACACAGCAACTTTAGATGCGGCAAATAAGCTGACGAAAAACAATCAATTAATAGATAGTATAGAAAAATATGAAATTTTATTTAAAGATAGATTAACAAATAAGTTAGTAAATAAGAATCTTTTTTATCTATATGGAAAAACAAATAATTGGCAAAAAGCAAAAATAAATATACAAAACATTAAAAGAAAAGATAAATTATTATATGCGTATGGTTTAGGTGCATTAGAGAATTTTAATCAAAATTTAGAAAATGAGTTAAAGCCGGAACTTAATGAAGATTTATCCGGATATGTAAATTTGGTATTAGGTGTATTTAAAGAGAGGCAAAAAGAATATAAATGTGCTTATGCATATTATGAAAATGCATATATGAAAAATAAGTTTGATATATTTATACAATTTGCATATGCAAGAGCTTATGAACTTATAGGAAAGAATGATTTTGCACAAAATATATATTTAGAAATATCTTCAATTAAATCTGATAATTATGCAAATATAAAAACTCAGGCTTATAATAGATATTTGGAACTTAAAGAATTAGCAAGGATGAAAACTAAGGAATAATATGGAAAATGAAATTCTAAAGAAAACTGATAAAACATATGAAGAAAAACATTTTTTAATAGGTGAACTTTTAAAAGAATATGGATATATAACTCAAGAACAAATCGATATTGCACTTAAAGTACAAAAAATCAATAATACTTATTTGGGAGAGGTTTTATTGTCTTTAAATTTTACAACTACCCAAGAGATAGCTATGACAATAGCAAAACAATCTAATATTGAATATATTGATATTGATAAAAAAATTATTACAGAAGATGTTCTAAAAATTATTCCACATAAAACTGCTAAAGAAAAAGTATTTCTCCCTATTGAAATTAAAGATGACCATCTAATAGTTGCTACAGAAAATTTAAATGATATTGTTACAATAGATTATTTAAACAAAATATCCAAATATCCAATTAAGTTAGTTGTAGGGGAAAAAAGTAAAATTAAAAGAAGAATAGATTTAGAATATTCTCAACTTCAAGGTACAATAGAATCACAAATAGAACATATTATAAGCGATGCTGCAAACAGCGAGTCTTTAGATACTATAAAATTGATTGACCTTGTAATAGATAATGCAATTAAAGATAATGCAACAGATATTCATATAACTCCGGATATTGATATATTTTATATATCTTTTAGAATTGACGGTGTACTTAGTTTTTATTATGTATTACCAAAAACTCTTATGTACCATATAATTTCAAGAATAAAAATTTTATCAAGCATGGATATTTCAGAACAAAGACTTCCTCAAGATGGTTCTTTTTCACATATTTTTAATGATGAGAAATATGATTTTAGAGTTTCAAGCATTCCTACTGATAATGGTGAAAATATAGTGATGAGGATATTATCATCAAATACTTCTGCATTTAATATAGAAAATCTTGGATTTAATGATAGTGATATTGATAAATTAAAGAAATTATTTAATAAACCTTATGGAATTGTACTGATTACAGGACCTACAGGAAGCGGTAAAACAACTACCCTTTATTCTCTTCTTAGACATGTAAACTTTATACAAAAAAATATATTAACTATTGAAGACCCTATAGAATATAGATTTCCTTTTATTAAACAAACGCAAATTAATGTAAAATCAGGTTATACATTTGATAAAGCAATCAGACATTTTATGAGACAAGACCCGGATGTGATGCTTGTCGGGGAAATAAGAGATAAAGAAACTGCCCAACTTGCAGTTAGAGCTTCAATTACCGGTCACTTGGTCTTATCGACGCTTCATACAAATGATGCAGTTGGATCGATTCCAAGACTTATTGATTTAGGGATCAAAGAACAAATATTAAGCTCCTCCGTTTTAGCTGTATTATCACAAAGACTTCTTAGAAAATTATGTACATCGTGTAAAAAAGAATACAAAATTACTAAAAAACAATTATTAGAGTTTGGATTTGACGATGATTATCTTAAAGAACTTTCGGATGAAATAAGTATATTTAAAAAAGTCGGCTGTGATACTTGTAAAAATACAGGATATAGAGGAAGAGAAGCTGTTATTGAGATATTTACAATCTCTGATAAAATCAAGGATATGATAAATAAAAAGAAATCACATTTTGAGATATTAAAACAGGCTAAACTTGAAGATATGGTTACAATGGATTATAATGCTTTACTTAAAGTTTTAGAAGGTAAAACATCGTTGGAAGAAGTTAAAAGAGTGATATTGTAATGCTTTTTTTTATGGTATATGGTGTGAATAAAGATGGTAAAAGATTTTTAGACGGCTATGATGTAGAAAATCAAGAAGAACTTTTTACTATACTTAAAACTATCGGCAGTATCCCATTAAAATCATTTATAGTTCCCCCGTCTTTACACTTTTTATCTAATATGTTTAATCCACATATTAATTCAGCAGAAGTTATAGAGATACTTGATGGACTGCATATGACATTAAAGGCTGGTATTCCTTTAAGTCAAGGGTTAAGTGATATTGCACAAGACAGTACAAATATCAATATAAAAAGGATAGCTACAAGAATATTGATTAGTGTTATGTCAGGTAATTCACTTTCAAAATCTTGTGAACGATATAAGGAATTTTTTACGCCAACTATCATAAATCTTATCTCTATTGGGGAAGAGACTGGAAAAATCGATATTACTCTGTCAAACGGAGCTCAATTTTTACGAAAAGTTCAAGATTTAAAAAGAAATCTAAAACAAGCTTTGATATATCCTCTTCTATCAATTGTCCTTATGTTTGGAGCAATTATTGCATGGATGACTCTTGTTGTTCCTCAGCTTGTCGGTTTTTTTAAAGATGTAGATGCACAACTTCCTCCTCTGACTGTTTTTTTGATTGATACTTCTGAATTTTTAACAGAATATATAGGCAGTATTATGATTTTTATCATTGCGATAATTATAGCTTTTAAATTTTCTTTTGATAAATTAAAGAATTTTCGAATGATAGTATTAAAGTTTCTTTTAAAAATTCCAGTTTTCTCAGATATTATCAAATTTTATAACATCTCTTATATTATGGATTATTTAAGACTTGGTCTCTCCTCAGGTATAACACTTTATGACTCATTAATAATACTTGAAGACAGTATTGAAAATGATATTTACAAAGAAGCTATAAAAAACAGTATAGAAAGTATGGAGAAAGGGGTACAATTTTCTCAAACTCTTAAAAACAATGATCTTTTTACAAAATTTACGCTAAGAGTGACAGAAATTGGTGAATTTACAGGTTCAATGGAGGAAGAATTTAAAATATTGGCAGATTTATATTATAAAAAAGTCAATGATATGGCACTTATGATTCCGAAAATATTTCAAACAGGTGCACTTTTAATCAGTGGTTTTCTTATGGGCTTAATTATAATTGGTATTATGGGACCAATTTATGACTTGATTGGAAAATTGTAAAAATGGGAAGTAATATACAAAAAAAAGCTTTTTCGCTCCTTGAGATGAGTATAGTTTTGACTATTTTAGCTTTGATTATGGGTATATTTCTATCATTTGGAAAATCTATTTATGAAACATCTAAAACAAAAGCTACAAAATATGAATTGCAAACTATTAAAAAGTCTTTAATATCATATATGGCAGTGCAAGGAAAACTTCCTCAAGCAGATACGAACGGTGATGGTGTCGGAGATACAACTGGATTTGGCACTTTGCCTTATATTGACCTCTCTCTTCCATCTTCAGATAAATACGGCATGGTATATCAGTATGATGTGTCTGATTCTTTAATAAGCAGTGATGAATCAAATGTTTGTGCTGCACTCTCTAGCATATATACACAAATTGATGATATTAATAGTTCAACAACATTTCCACAGATGATAGATGAATCAAATAATTCAAGATATGCAGTTGCAGCAGTAATTATATCAAAAGGTGTCAATAAAACATTGAGCGGTGCAAACAGCGACGATAACAGAAAATATGAGATGGCAATAAATAAATATAATGCAGATACCAGAGATGATTTGGTTATGGAACTTAGTGCTTTAGAACTAATAGGAACTATATGTGATCTTAGTGGTTCAGGGGGTGGAGATGTTGTTGTAAGTTCACCTATTACAATTACAGCAGTTGGTACGGTACATTACAACAGTGATATTAATGCAACTTGTGGAGAGCTTACAAATGGTCAAAGCGTTTCAGCAACAATGTATGAGATATATACTTTTTATCAAAATGTTGATACAAGTTGTGCCGAAGTAGGCTCAAAAGTTGTTTCTATGCCTTATGGGGAGTTAAATACTCTGGATACTGATCCAAATGATAATATTGTAAATGTATTTGAAGAGATTAATGTCGGTTCACCTCCAACTATAGTTGATAATTAAGTAGTATTATATGCAAAGAAAAGCTTTTTCATTACTTGAGATGAGTATAGTTCTGATTATTTTAGCTTTGGCTATAAGTGTATTTTTGCCATTTATCAAATCAACTTTAGAGGTAAAAAAAATAGAGATATCCAATAATGAACTACAAACTATAAAAAAATCTTTAATTGCACATATAGCCGTAAAGGGGAAACTTCCCAAAGCAGACAGCGACGGTGACGGAATAGGTGATACGACAGGTTTGGGTGGAATACCGTATATTGACCTCAATATTCAGCCTTTGGATAAATACGGTATGGTATACAAGTATGACCCGGAAGATTCATTAGTCAGCAGTGATGAGTCAAATGTATGTGTTTCACTCTCTCAAATATATATGGAATCGTTTGATATAAATAACTCCACTATTTATCCGCAGATGGTTGATGAGTTAAATAATTCAGAAAGAGCAGCTGCAGCCGTTATTATATCAAGAGGAGTTGATAAAGTATTAACAGGTATAAATAACAGCGGTAATAGAAAATATGATTTGGGAACAAACTTATATGATGAAATCAATAAAAATGACCTTGTTGTTGAGCTTAATGCTCGTGAACTTACTTTATCAATGTGTGAAACAGGAAGTGGAGATATAGAACCGGAAGTAAGACCTCCATTTACTATAGTAGCAGTTGGTGATGTTTATTATAATACCGATATTAATCCAACCTGTATCCAACTTTTAGATACTCAAAGCATGTCAACAAATGCATATGAAATAGTGACTTTTCATCAAAGTATAGATTTTGATTGTAGTGATGCAGTTTCAACAGGAAAGACAGTTTCTATGACATATGCCGAACTTGATGCTATGGATGTTAACCCGGATGATAATATTATAAATGTTATTAAAGAGATAAATGCCGGTCAACCGCCAACTATGAGTGATAATTAAAATAGAAAAAATAAGATTTTTGTGATACAATATAAACAATAATTATATTTAGAGGTATTAATATGAAGATGAGAAAAGGTTTCTCCCTAATTGAAATAGGTATTGTGATGGTAGTTATTGGTATTTTAATGGCTGCAGTTATGAAAGGTAAAGATATCATCAAAAGTGCTGAGATAAAACAGATGAATCAAACTTTTTTAAGCAAGTGGGTTAATGTAGCAGCATCATATTATGATAGGGTTGGTTATAATTTAACAGGTGGTACTACATCTAGATCTATGGGTGTTGCTGAAGGTTTTACTGAGGATGGAAATACAACAGTTTGGGGTTGCTATGAGTTAGTTGAAGCTACAAAGCGTGCTGGAATAAATATAGAGAATATAATATCTACAAATACTGGAAGTCCATGTAGAGCTACTATTTCAGGAGAATTTACAGATGATATAACGGTTGCGGTTGGTCTTGAGTCATTTAGTATTACTTCAGATGATGAAAATGCTACAAGAAATTTTGTTTTATTTTTTAATATGCCAGGTGATGTTGCACAAGCTTTTGATAGATTAGTTGATGGACAAGCTGATTTAAGCTCAGGTAGTGTAGTAGCATTAGCTGTTTATGAAGATACGAGTCCAATGGCATCTGGTGATATTATTGATGATAACTTAAGTAGTGATGAGGGAATAAGTGCTAGTGCAACTGGATTAAATGCCCTTACAGGTGAAATAGATGCAGAAAAACTGTATACTATTGGTGTGATTTTAGATCATTAATGTGTAAAATTAAGTAATTTCTTAATTTTAATAATAATTAACACAATTTTACCACTTTTTTTGGTTATAATTTTGTTATCTAAGAAATAAGAGGAGTTTGATATGAAGTTAAGAAGAGGTTTTTCTCTAATTGAAATAGGGATAGTTATGATTATTATTGGTATTTTAATTGCAGCTGTGATGAAAGGTAAAGATGTTATTAGAAGTGCTGAGATGAAGCAATATAATCAAACTTTTTTCAATAAGTGGGTTGGTGTAGCAACTTCACATTTTGATAAGGTTGGTTATAATATTACAGGTACAGGAACTGATGGCTCTATGACAACTGGGGACGGTAGAGTTGCCGATGATAGTCTTACTGATGGTAATAATACGATAGGTTGTACTAATATAAAAGCTGCAGTTGCAAGAGCTGGAATTAACTTAGATAATTTAATTCCAGCAGATGCTGGAAATGCATGTCAAAAAACAATTACTGGTGAATTTACTGGTAATATCTTAGTAAGTGTTGGTTTTGAAAATCTTACACTAATAACTGAGGAGGAAAATGCGACAGCCAGAAATGTTGTTCTTTTCTTTAATGTACCGGGTGATATAGCTTTAGGTTTTGATAGGCTAGTTGATGGCATTGCTAATCCAAGTGCAGGAAAGGTTATAATACTTCAAGTTTCTGATTCTACAAGTAGTACTCGACTTGATAATGATAATTTAGGTTTCGATGATAATAATGTTACTACTATATCAGGTGATATAAATGCAACACAGTATCATACTGTAGGTGTAATATTAGAACACTAAAATATATAGTGTAGAGAGGGAGTTCTTCTCCCCTCTAAATCAAAAAAAATGAAAAAATCATTTTCCCTTATTGAACTATCAATTGCAATGATAGTTATTGGTATTATCATAGCGGCTGTTATGAATGGCAGGGATTTAATAAAATCCAGCCAAACTAAAGAGTTCTCTCAAACATTTGCAAGAAAGTGGTCAACTATTGTGAATAGTTATTATGACAGAGTGAATGCACACTTAACAGATGGTTCATCAAATTCTGGATTGAACTTATATTCAGATGGTTATTTTGACGGGGTTGATATGAGTATCGATTCAAACCAAACTGCTTTAAAAAATCAACTTAAAGTTGCAGGAATTAATCCTTGTAAACTAATATCAACAAATTGTTATTTTGACGATGGCAGTTGTAATCCTACATGTTATAAAATAGCCGGTGAATTTACAGACGAAGCTACAGTACAAATATATTTAAATGCTTACATACATAATTCAACACCGACAAATTTTATAGTTTTGCATAATATTCCAGCAGATATAGCAGCTGCGGTGGATAGGCTTATAGATGGTAAAGCTATTGGTAAACAAGGCAGTGCATTAGCTTTTGCAACACTGGGAAGCTACAGTGATAATGAGAATATGTCTGCTATTTCCCCTGTTGATTATTCAAACTATACCGGACAACTTATAAATCTTGGTATAATAGTTGAGGATTAAAAAATGAGAAAAAAAGCTTTTACATTAATAGAAATCTCAATAGTATTGATTATCATTGGTATCATTTTAACCTCCATTATGAAAGGGAGAGATCTGTTAAGAAGTTCAAAAATAAAAGAGTTTTCACAAACATTTGTCAATGAATGGGAAATTGTAACTGATTCATATTTTAATAGAATGGGGAATAATTTAGCAGATAGTATAAATAATGGTGGAACTGCTGCAGATATTGATGGTTTTATGGATGGTAATATTACTACAACTACCCACTATTCAAATATAGATGGAAACTTAACAGCTTCTGGGATAGATATTTGTCAATCCATTAAAGCTGATATCAAAGATGGTACAAATTTTTGTACTTCAGGATATAATCCATTTAAAAGAGGTGTAAGCGGAGAATTTACAGGTACTAAAATAGTTACAATAACTTTTACAAACTATATTATAAATGGTCGAACCAAAAATATACTTTTATTTAATAATATCCCGGGTGATGTAGCACAAGCTATTGACACAATGAGAGATGGAATTCCCAACGGGACAGACGGAAATGTAATAGCTCTTGAATCGGAAGAGAGTTCTGGCGCGACTCCTACCCTTGTAAATTGGGACTCCAATAGTACACAATCTATGGGAATCATCATACACTAAAGACTAAAGTGTGATACTATTTGCACCCTGCTTTGTCTTTGTATCTTTATGAATACCATTTTCGTCAAGACCGTCTATATCATAACCGTTTTTATCATAAAGTGATGATGTGAATTTATTGAATACTGTATATTCACCATACTCAATTCCCTTCCATCCATCTTTATCATACCCATCTTTATCGTATCCATACTTATCAAATCCATCTTCATTAAAACCATATTTATCATATACTTCTTCGTTGTAGCCGTTTAGATGGTAGTAATCTTTATCAAAATTATTTAAGTCATATTTTTCTTCACTAATATCACTCTTATCTTCACTACTTGTCGGGGTTTTAGTTTTTATATCTTTATGAACAGTTATTTTATTTAACACTTCTTCTTCAATACGATTTTTATCACTGTCATACTTATTTTTAAATTTAAGAAATTCTCTTCTAATCATTTCATAAATAATAAGAACTATTCCGCCAATAATAAAAAATGCAGCAATGTTTCCCATAAATATTCTTCCTTTATTTAATATATTTAACTAGATAATTTTGTTTATTAAGGATTCTGATTCTAACAAACCATTTTTCATCTTATCTATAGTTATTATCTGTTTTAATTGAGTAATATATATATCCATCTGTTTTATTCTTATTTCTAAAATAAGATTATCATAATCTGAAATACTGTTTTGCTGTTCATGGTCAAGTATTCTTTTTCTCTCAGCAATTACTAGTTCTAATTTTTGAATTACACTTAACTCAACACTTTCTAAAATATATCTTTCAATATCTTTAGTATAAAATTCAGATTCTAATTTTTTATGCCAATCGCTGCCATCTAGCTTTTTTTCTATCATCATAATATTTTTATTCATTTTATACCTCCAACTAATTATCTAAGCAGCATAATTAATTTTTATATCTTTACAGTTTATCATTTTAATTATTAGTTCTTTATTTTGAAAATAGAGTTTATCTCGATTAAATAGTGACAAAGTTATAGCAAAAATTTTGTATAATAGCAAGATGAATTACTTAAAATTAGACCACAAATATGTTTGGCACCCTTATAATGCACTTCCCTCAAAAAATAAAATTTTACCCGTTAAAAAAACTTTTGAACAAACTATTGTATTAGAAAATAATAAAGAATTAACTGATGCTATGAGTTCATGGTGGAGTGCAATACATGGATATAACCACCCATTCTTACTAAAAGCTCTTAAAAAACAATCAAAAATTATGCCGCATGTGATGTTTGGTGGATTAACTCATGAACCAGCTTCCCTTCTTTGTAAAAAATTGGCAAACTTAACAAAACTACCCAGCGTATTTTTAGTTGACAGTGGCTCTGTTGCTGTTGAGGTTGCTTTAAAAACTGCAATACTTTATCAAAAGGCTAAAGGTAAAGATGTATCTAAATTTATAGCTTTAAAAAATGCTTATCATGGGGATACTCTAGGATGTATGGGAGTTTGTGACCCAAAGAACAGTATGCACTCTTTATATGGAGATTATCTTCCTAAAAATATCTTTACTTCAATTTCTAATTTAAAACAAACAATTAAAAAATATAAAAATGAAGTTGCAGGTGTAATAGTAGAACCAATAGTTCAAGGCGCCGGCGGTATGAAAATACATAGTCCGCAATATTTGAAAATAGCTAGAAAACTTTGTACTAAATATGATTTAGTTTTAATAGCAGATGAGATTGCTACAGGATTTGGGCATACTGGAAAAATGTTTGCCTGTGAACATGCCAATATAACTCCTGATATTATGACTGTCGGAAAAAGTTTAACCGGTGGTATGATGACTTTGTCTGCAATGTGTACACTCAAAAATATAAGTGATACCATTTCAAATAGTGAAATAGGTGTACTTATGCACGGCCCTACTTTTATGGGTAATGCCCTAGCTTGTGCAGTAGCAAATGCAAGTATTGATTTGCTTTTAAAATCACCTTGGGAAAAAAGAGTTCAAAATATAGAGAGAACTTTTAAAAAAGAACTTGAATCACTTAAAAATCTTGATATTGTTAAAGATGTAAGATGTATCGGTGCAATTGGTGTAGTCGAACTCAAATGTGATGGAATTTCGCAGGAACAAGGACAAAAGTATGCTCAAACTATACAAGATATATGTATAGATTACGGTGTTTGGATCAGACCATTTGGTAAGTTGGTTTATAGTATAGTTGCGTACACAATAACAAATGATGAATTAATAAAAATAACAAATGCTATTAAAAAAGCAGTGGAGAAAATAGATGATGCAAGAACGAAGTGAACAAATTCCCAAGAACAATAAAAAAGGTATTTTAATAATTGGAGCCGGTGGAGTAAGTACGGTTGCAACTACAAAATGTGCGATGAATATCGATACTTTTGAAGAAATTACATTGGCAAGCCGTACTTTAAAAAAATGTGAAAAGATACAAAAAAGTATCAAACAAAAAATTGGTGTAGATATAAATATAGCTCAAATTAATGCTGATAATACAGATGAACTTATCACTCTTATTAAAGAATTAAATCCAAAAGTTCTTTTAAATGTTGCCCTGCCCTATCAAGACTTAACAATTATGGATGCTTGTAGTGCAACGAAAACCCATTATATCGATACTGCGAATTATGAACATCCCGATGAGGCAAAGTTTGAATATAAAGAACAATGGGCAAAAAATAACGACTTTGAAAAACAAAATTTAACTGCACTTCTTGGAAGTGGATTTGACCCGGGAGTTACTGGTGTATTTGTTGCCTATGCCCAGCAGAACTTACTTGACAGTATAGAGTACATTGATATTATGGATTGTAATGCAGGGGATCATGGATATCCTTTTGCTACAAATTTTAATCCTGAAATTAATTTACGGGAAGTTAGTGCAAATGGCAGATACTGGGAAAATGGGAAATGGATTGAAACAAAACCACTAGAAATTAGAATTGATTGGGACTATCCTGAGATTGGAGTTAAACCCTCTTATTTACTTTATCATGAAGAGTTAGAGAGTTTAAGTAAAAATATAAAGGGTTTAAAAAGAATTAGATTTTTTATGACATTTGGAGATTCTTATATCCAACATATGAACTGTTTACAAAATGTAGGGATGTTGGGAATTAAAGAAGTTGAACATAAAGGGCAAAAGATTATCCCTATTGAATTTTTATCAACACTTTTACCGGACCCTGCAAGTTTAGGGAAGCGAACAGTTGGACAAACAAATATCGGATGTGTAATTGAAGGATTAAAAAATGGTATTAGAAAAAAATACTATATATATCAAATATGTGATCATCAAGAAGCATTTAAAGAGACTTGTTCTCAATGTGTAAGTTATACTACAGGAGTACCTGCGATGATTGGTACAAAACTGATTTATAACGGTACTTGGAATTTGACAGGAGCTAGAAATGTAGAAGAGTATGAAGCAAAGCCATTTATGGATGAACTAACGGCTCAAGGGCTTCCTTGGAAAATAAAAGAGATGGAAGTATAATTTTAAATAAAATTTATTTTTTACCAATTAAATTTACTGGTATTTTTATACCTTGTTCTGCATAATACTTAGCCGCACCTGGATGCAAAGGTATAGGAAGTCCAACTATTGCTTTTTGTAAAGAGATAGTTTTTGTTGCTTTATGTACTTCATTTAAAAATGTAAGATTCTCATAAATAAATTTAGTTAAAAGATAAACAACTTTTTCTGGTGTATCTTTTGTAACAGCTAATAGATTTGGTTGGGAAATAGTTTTTATATCTGTTTTTTGTCCGGGATATGTTCCGGCTTTTATAGTAAATGGTGACCACACAGGATAGTTATCATTAATAGTTTTTAAATTTTTAGCATTAAACTCTAAAATTTTTATATTTTTAGCACCAATTACGGCATATGCATTGGTAACTGCTGATGTTGGAGGGCCAGATGGTGTACTCATGCCTTGAATTTTTCCATCTTGAAGTGCAATAGAACTTGGTGTATATTCCAAATATTTAATATTCATTTTCTTAAAATCAATACCAAGTGAACTTAAAATTATCTCAGCTGAAACCCTTGAACCTGAAGTTCTTCCACCAATTGAGAATCGCTCCCCATAAAGATTTTTCATATCCATAATATTTCCGGTTTTTACATATTGACTTTTTATTGTAAATTGCTCTACATCTTGCCAAAGCATAGATACTGATCTTAAATTCTTTTTTGGCTGCCCCTTATATTTTGCTTTTCCATGCCAAGCCATAGAAGCAAAAATAGCTTGTAACATTGCGAAATCAACTTCACCTTTTTCTAACATATCTACATTTTCACCAGATCCGGCAGATGTAACAGCTGAAAAAATTATTTTCTCTTTATCTGCTAGTTTTAAAGATGCAATTGTAGCAATTCCTATACCAACGGGATAATAAGTGCCTCCTGTACTTGCTGTTGCAATAATATACTTTTGTTCTTTTTTAGCAGCATTAACACTTGTAAAGGTAAATGCTGTCACCATAAATATAACAAGTAATTTTTTCAGTAAACCAATTTTTAACATAATAAAATTAATTAAGATTCTATCTCAATTGTGTAACCGTGTCCTTTTCTGGAAATTATAAAATCATCATCTTTTATTTTATCTTTAACTCTTTTTATTATTGTTCTCATAGTTGCATCAGACGTATTTATATCATCCCAAAGTTCAGTTTTAAAAAGCTCTTTGGTTACAATATCTCCCACATTATCAACTAAAACTTTGACCAATGCTAACTCTTTTTTTGAAAGCTTTACACTTATATCATCTTTATATAAAATATTTTTATTTTTATCATATTTATATGTTTTATTTATATATACAATATTTTCTTTTTTTGTTAATATAACTTTCTCTTTAACTTTTTTTAATATCTCCATCATATTATCAACAGCCAGCGGTTTTACAAAATATCCTAATACATTTAGACCAATAGATCTTAATAAATAATCTTCATCTTTATAAGCAGTTACTATAACATACTTTTGTTCAGGAATAATTTCTGTAATCTCTTCTATCATTGTCAAGCCATCTTTATTTGGCATTTTTATATCTGTTAAAATCAAATCAAAGAATTTATTTTGCTTTTGATTTTCATTACAAATATCAAACCCGTCTTGACCATCTTTTGCAATTTCAACTTCATCAAAAATAGTTTTTAAATAAAACTCCAATATCTCTCTCGCATCTTCTTCATCTTCAACTAACAGTACTCTTGTGTTTATATTACTCATTTTTATTTATTTCAAAATAGTTTTTAAAGGGAGTATTATCTTAAATCTTACACCATCTTTAATATTTTCTACTTTGATTTTACCTTTCATATTTGTTTCAATAATTGTTTTTGCCATATACAAACCAATACCAATACCAAGACTCTCAGATCTTGTTGTAAAATATGGCTCAAAAACCTTCTCTATAACATCTTTTTTAATTTTACCGCCATTGTTTTCAATTATAATTTTAACAAAATTTTTATTTTGTATCACTTTTATTTTAATAAATGCTTCAAAATCTTTTCTCTTTCTTTTGAAAACTATCGCATCTTTTGCATTGTTTAGAATATTTAAAAGAGTCTGTTTTAACTCATTCTCATAATTTATTATAAAAATATCACATAAGCTTAATATCACTTCTATCTTATCATACTCAAACTGTTCTTTGGAGATTTTTAATACATCTTTAATAACATTGGAAATATTAAAATTGTTGGCCATTTTTGAAGGCTTATAAAAGTTTCTAAAATCATCAATTGTTTGAGACATATAATCTATTTGTATTTTTGATTTATTGATATATTTTTCTAACTTTTCTTTAGTGAATTCTTTATTTTGATAATTATCCCTTATAAAATGTAAAATTAAATTTACATTATTTAAAGGCTGCCTCCATTGATGTGCAATATTCTCAAGCATACCGCCCATTGCGGCTAACTTACTTTGTTGAATTAAAATTCTATCTTTCTTTCTATTTTTTTCAACCTCTTCAATAACTAATAGTTCCATTTGATTTTTATGCTCTTCAAGAGCTTGGGTTTTTTGTTTCAATCGCTTATTATATTTGCCAAAGATTCTTTTAATAAACTTAGAAAAAATAAAAGAAAAAAGTATTAGAACAGTTATTAGAAGAGTTATGTATAAAAATATTTTATACATAAATATTTTATATTTTAAAGTGATTTCTTTAATCTTATTTTGGTTTAATTTTAATATATAACTTTTATCATAATCTATACCTATTAAAAATGAATATTTAGAATTTAAATATGCATATTTGTTAAATTCTTTATTCCCATGCTCATTAGATATATAATATTTTAATATTTCAAACTTTTTTGCAGTCTTATCACTTGTATTTAAAATTTTAAAATCAAAAACTATTTTTTCATTATTGTTATAATTAAAAGTTTGATTGGTGTTTGAATCATAAAACCATATTTTATAATCTTTTGCTTTGCTTATCTCCTTAATAGAATTAATTATAATCTCTTTTGTAGTTTGTTTAATATTATTAACAGATGATATAGCCCCTATGTATAATTTCTTATTATTTATTTCTATAATATCAAAAAAACTTAAAATTATATTTTTTTGAGAATCATATTTCCATGATTGTAAATTATTTTTTCCTTGAGAAGATATATATTGTAATAACAATTTTTGATATTTAGGATTGTCTTTATGATTAAACATAAGTTTTTGCATATTAAAAACCGTATCATAACCATATAAAATATTTAAATCTTCTTCAAATACAACAAATCTGATATTTTCTTTTTCTTGAAGTTTTATAAGATAAAAAAACAAATCATTTATATCCAGAAAAGTATTATATTTGGCACTCATATATCCTATCGTTTGATATATTATTTGTTTTAATTTAGCTTCATCATCTAAAAACTCATTTTTTACTTTTTTTTCAACTTCATCAACAAATTTATTTAAATTATCTTTTTGTTTAAATTCATAATGTAAAATCAATTCTTGTTCTATTAAGTCTATATCTTTTTTTTGTTTAGAATCCAAAATTATATAACTAATAATAATCAATGCTCCACCAAGCATTAAAATAAATATTTTAGGGATATATGTAAAAAGTTTTTCTATATCATTTAAAGTAGGAATTTTCTTTTTTTTAACCAACATTTGTACATTTTATCAAAATATCATTTAACCTTTAACTTTAATTCTTTTTGTTACAATGCCAGAATCAAAAAAGAGGAGTTTATCACAATTGAAAACTAAAATATCAAAGCTGGAAACTGTACTTGAAGAAGTACAAACTCCTTGTTATATTTGTGAAGAGGAACTTTTAGAACAAAATTTAAAACAACTGCAATATATTCAAGATGAAACAGGTGTAAATATTTTACTTGCCATTAAAGCTTTTGCAAACAGCGGCATGATGCCAATGGTTGCCAAATATTTAAAAGGTTGTTGTGCAAGCGGCTTATATGAAGCTAAATATGGTCAAGAATTATTACAAAAAGAGGTACACACTTACAGTCCTGCTTTTAAAGATGATGAATTCAATGAAGTATGCGAAGTATCGGACCATATAGTTTTTAACAGTTTTAATCAATTAGAAAAATTTAAAAATAAAATTCACTCACAAAATTCAATTGGATTGAGGGTAAATCCGGAAATCTCATTTTCTCCTGTTGATATTTATAATCCTTGTGCTATGTATAGCAGATTTGGTACTACAAAAAAAGAGTTTAATTTAAATGTTCGTGATGAATATCTAGAGTTACTTGACGGTTTTCATTTTCATGCACTTTGTGAGCAAAATGTGGAAGCATTTGAGGATGTTTTAGATCATTTTGAAACAACTTTTTCAAAATATTTTAAACATTTAAAATGGGTTAATTTTGGCGGTGGTTTAAATCTAACTCAAGATAATTTTGAAATTGATGAATTTATAAAGATTTTAAAAAACTTTAAATCCAAATATCCACACTTAGAAGTTTATTTAGAACCGGGTGAAGCAGTAGCATATCAAACAGGTGTATTAGCAGCAACTGTTGTTGATATAATTCATAACAATATTGATATCGCTTTACTGGATACAAGTACAGAGTGTCATATGCCAGATACCCTTGCTATGCCTTACACACCACAAATAAGAGGTGCAAAAAGTATTCAAAATCAAGATCTACAAACATTTGGTACCGGTGATTATGTATATAGAATTGGCGGAAACACCTGTCTTAGCGGTGACATTATGGGTGATTATTCATTTGACAAACCTTTGGAAGTTGGCGACAAGATTATATTTGAAGACCAAATGCACTATACAACTGTAAAAAATACCACTTTTAACGGTATTAAATTACCTGATTTAGCCGTACTTAAAAAAGACGGTACTTTTCAAGTGATGAAAAAATTTGGTTATGAAGATTATAAAAGCAGGAATTAGTCGGTGCGAAATAAAATTTCTTTAAAAAAAAATATAAACACTTTTATAGGTTTTGAAAACAGCTACAAAAAAAGTAAAGCTGTACTTTTCGGAGCACCATTTGACGGTACTGCTTCATTTAAAAGCGGATCCAGATTTGCACCTCAAACTATGAGAGAAGACAGCTGGGCATTGGAAACTTACAGTCCGTATCAAGACAAGGATTTGGATGATTTAAAACTTTTTGATGCCGGAGATTTAGAATTGCCTTTTGGGGATAAAAAAAGGGCTTTAAAGAAAATTGAAAAACTTACATCTAAAATAATAAAGAATAATAAAATTCCTATTATGATAGGAGGAGAACATTTAGTATCTCTGGCAACCGTAAAAGCATTAAACAAAAAATATGATGATTTACATATTATACATTTTGATGCACATACAGATTTACGAAATAAATACTTAGGTGAAAAATTAAGTCATGCTACTGTTATAAGAAGAATACATGACATAGTCGGTGATAATAAAATTCATCAATTTTGTATCCGTTCAGGAACAAAAGAAGAATTTCAATGGGCACAAAAACACACAAAATTAGAAAAGTTTAGTGCTGATACTTTAAATGATACTATTTCAAAACTTATCAATAAGAAAATATATATCACTATTGACCTTGATGTATTAGACCCATCTATTTTTAGTGGAACCGGCACACCTGAAGCTGGCGGTATTAGCTTTGATTATCTTTTAAATTGTATTAAAATTATGAGTAAATTAGAAAATGTAGTTGGTTTTGATTTAGTTGAACTCTCCCCTGGGCATGACAAAAGTGGAGTATCCACCGCAGTAGCCTGCAAAGTTTTACGGGAATTGACCCTATCAGTAATTTAGCATTAATTCGTTATAATAACTATTATTTAACTATTTTACAGGGCATTTGTTTTGAAATTGATTATTAAACTCTTATTTATTTTTATATTCTCATCTTTACTGTTAAATGCAAAACAAGTATTGGATAATAACATCAATTTAACAAACCAGGAAAATATATATTTAAAAAATATCAATATTATTAAAATGTGTAATAATCCAAATTGGAAACCTATTGAATTTGCAGAAGAGAACAATATGAATCAAATGAGTGGAATAGCAATTGACACAATGAAACTAATAGAAAATAAATTAAATATAAAATTTCAAAATATTCCAACAAAAAACTGGACTCAATCACAACAATTTTTAAAAGAAAAAAAATGTGATATTTTACCAGCAGCCATTAAAACTAAAAAGAGAAAAAAGTATGCTAACTTTACAAAACCTTATTTAAACTATAAATTAGCAATTATTACTAAAAATGATAAACCTTTTGTCAAAAATATTGAAGGTATTATTGACAAATCAATAGCAAGGAAAAAAGGCTCAGGACTTATTCATAAGTTAAAAGCAAAATACCCAAATATAAATATAGTTGAAACAAAAGATTATCTTGAAGCTTTACAAAAAGTATCAAACGGAACGGTTTATTGTACAATTGCCACTTTACCCGTGGCATCTTATTATATAAATCAATTTGCATTAAACAACCTTCATATTGCAGGATATACAAATATGACATATAACCTGTCAATAGCAGTAAGAGATGATAAGCCTGAACTCTTGTCAATATTAGACAAAACACTTGAAGCTATATCAAAAAGAGAGCATAAAGATATATACAGCAAATGGGCAAATGTAAAAATAAAAGAACAATTTAATTATACATATTTGATAAATACTTTAATTTTAATATTTATCATTGTTGTTTTTATAACTTATCGGCAACTTTTACTTAAAAAGCAAAATCAAAAACTAAAAGATATGGTTGAAGAGAAAACCAAAGAATTAAAAGAGATTAATGAAAATCTTGAACAAAAAGTAATTTTTGAGGTTGACAAAAGTAGTAAACGAGAAAAACAACTGTTTGAAGCTGCTAAAATGGTTCAAATGGGTGAAATGATAGGAAATATTGCTCATCAAT
>JAGLOP010000001.1 GCA_023138835.1 Arcobacteraceae bacterium | reverse complement strand
GCCAACTTTTAAGGTCTCTTTTTTTCTGTGCTTTTCCTTTTTACTTTCTTAATGATTTGATAGTTGGATCTCTTTTAGTCTTATTTTTAGTTGTTTGCGATATGTGTTTTATTTATTTATGATACAATTACAAAATTTAGATTAAGGAAGAGTGAGTGGATATTCTAGCAATAATAGTAAGTGTACTTTTTTTATCACTGGTATTTAACTTAATATTAAAAAAGTTTCATATATCACCAATTGTAGGATATATTTTTACAGGTATGACAATAGTAGTATTTATGGATTTTGCAAATATTAATCGTGATTATTTAGCTCATGTAGCAGAATTTGGTATTGTATTTCTTATGTTTACTATTGGTTTAGAATTTTCAGTAAATCATCTAAAGCAAATGAAAAAAGAGGTATTTGTATTTGGTTTGCTGCAAGTAATTCTTACAACATTATTTTTTACATTTTTAGCAAATACAGTTTTTAATATTGATATGAAAACATCTATTATAATAGGTTCTGCTTTAGCTTTATCTTCAACTGCAATTGTATTAAAAGTTCTTAATGATAATGGTGATATACACAGACCCTATGGTAGAAGCAGCGTGGGAATTCTGATATTCCAAGATTTGGCTGTAATACCTATTTTGCTTATGATAACAATTTTAGCTGATTCTTCCGTATCTTTAGGAGATATGCTTTTAAATACTTTTTATTCTGCAATATTTGTAGGTATTGTATTATATCTACTTGGTAAATATGTAACGGCAAAGTTTTTAGAATATGTCGTTAATACAAAAGTTGAAGAATTATTTATAGCTTCCATTTTACTTATAGTTTTATCCTCTGCACTTTTTGCACATACTTTTGGATTTTCATATTCTTTAGGTGCATTTTTAGCCGGTATGTTGATCGCTGAAACAAAATACAAATATCAAATAGAAGCAGACCTTGTGCCATTTAGAGATATTTTATTGGGAGTGTTTTTTATCACAGTCGGTATGCAGGTCAATTTTAGTTTCTTTATAGAAAATTTTGGCACTATTATTATTTTAGCAGTAGGGATACTAGCACTAAAAACTATTATTATTTTTACTATTTTACGACTATTTACATTTACTAAAAGAGCTATAAAAGTGGCTTTAACTTTAGCTCAAGTTGGAGAATTCTCATTTGCAGTTTTTGCTTTGGCCAGTGCAAATAATCTTATAAATAATGAAATTAATCAAATTATGATTTCAGTTGTTATCTTATCTCTTTTATTTACATCATTAACTTTAAGATATGTTAGGAGTTTTACAGACTTTTTTTATAAAGGAAGCAGTGAAGTTTTAAAAGAACCTATGATTAGTGCCGGTATTAAGAATCATATTATTGTATGTGGATATTCTCTTTTAGGACAAAAAATTGTAAAAAAATTAAAAAATTCACAATTAGCTTATGTTGCTATTGAACATAATGGACAACATGTAAAAACAGGATATGAAAGAGGAGATATTGTATTTTTTGGAAATGCAGCTTCTAAAACTATGCTAAATTCTTTATATATTAAAAATGCAGCTGCAGTTATAATTGCTATTGATAATGATGAAAAAATAAGATTGGTTTGCGAAGCAATTCGGGATATAGATCCTGCAATATCTATTATTTTAAAAATTACCCATCAAGCTCAAATTGATGACTTTGCAGATTTAAAGATTGACAGTATTATAAATGAAAATGAAATAGTTGCAGCAAAACTTATAGAGAAAGCTACAAGGTGTAGTATATAAAAAGGTTAAAAAACCTTTTTATATTAATCTTTTGATTCAAAAATTTCAATTTTTTCTATTGTGTCACCTTGTTTGATATTGTCTAATGATGTCAAACTTTCAGTGTCATCATCTTCAATATTTCCAAATACAGTATGCCCACCGTCAAGATGAGGACAAGCTACAAAACATATAAAAAATTGGCTTCCACCTGTATTTGGTCCAGCATGAGCCATAGACAGACTTCCTTTTTTATGAATTTGACCTTTGGCTTGTGTTTCACATGCAATAGCCCAATCAGGACCTCCAGCACCACTACCGTCAGGACAACCACCTTGAGCCATAAATCCTTCAATAACTCTATGAAAGTTTAATCCATTGTAAAATTTATCATTTGCCAAAGTTGCAAAGTTTGCTACAGTGTTTGGTGTATTTTCTGGTGTAAGTTTCATCCAAATAACACCATTTGTAGTTGTAAATTTAGCATATTGAAATTTTGCCAGTTCCTCATTTGAGTAATCATAAGTTTTAAGTTCTGTATTTCTTCCGAACATTATATTTGCCTTTATTTATTAATTTTGTTTGCCATTATATCTAAACTAGGTTCAAGATAATTTAATTTTACCAAAGTAGAAACCAATTCTTTAAAAACAGGAACAGCTGAATTTGATGCATAATAATAATACCAATATTTTCCTCTATTTATAGGATTATTTACAGTTACTCCTATTGTATATTTATGCCCAGCCTTATCATTTGCAAAGCCAAAAAATGAACTCATATATTTTCTTCTATATTTACCACCTTGTACCACATTTGCAGTTCCTGTTTTCCCCCCAATTTCCAATCCGTCAATTTGTGCTTTTTTACCAGTACCCTCTTGAACAGTTTGAATTAAAAGTTTTTTCATTATATTGGCAGTCTTTTTTTTGATAACTTGTTTTTGAGGAGCTTTATTTTTTAACTTTACTATTTGTGGAATTGAAAATTTACCATCATTATTAAATACTGAATATGCTTTTATAAGCTGCATAAAAGTTGTAGTAATTCCCTGCCCATAAGAATCAGTTGCTTTAAAGATATTATCTTTCCCTTTACTCTCTCCTGCTTGATATTGGCGTACACTGTGAATCAAACCTTTTTGTTCATACGGCAAATCTATACCGGTCTTTTGGGCTAATCCAAAACTTTTAAGTCCATCATAAAATTCTCGACCACTTAATCTTTGAGCAAGAAGCAAAGTTCCTATATTACTTGAATTTATAACAATATCTTTTACTGTAAGATAATGCTTCTTAAATTGATGGTCATCATGAATTGACCAACGACCTATTTTATAAACACCTTTTGGGTACTCATCTTTTTTATTTTTTTTTCCTTTGTTATGTGCAAAAATCAGTTCATTTAATTTAACTTTATTTTTATCCAAAACTAATGAAATAGCAAGTGGTTTTACTACAGAACCCGGTTCAAATTGATATTCAACAGCACTAACATTTAAGTTTGGTATATCTTCTTTCTTAATATAACTTGGATTAAATCTATTTGAACTTGCAAGAGATAATACCTTACCGCTGGAACTTTCCATAATAGATATAATAATCTCATCAGCACCTAACTTTTCTTTATATTTATCTAAAATCAGCTCAACATTTCGTTGAAGTTTTAAAGATATATTCAGATGTAAATCTTCCCCGTCTTTTCTTATTTTAATAATTGAATTTTTATTAAAAACGATATACGAAAGGACATCTCTCTCCCCTTTTAAGATACCATCACTTACATTATTTAAAATAGTATTATATTTGTTTTCAAGCCCTTTTACACCATTTACTTTTGTTTGCCCATTTTTTGTTTCAAATTTTTTCATATAACCAATAACAGGAGTTAAAGTATCTTCATAAGGATAAATTCTTTTTTCTCCACTCTCATTGATATTTAATCCGTAAGTTATTTTGGTACCATTTATTTTTATAGCTTTAAATACATTTAATCTTCTTAATTTATATTTTAATTCATTTAAATTTTTTGCAGATCTTGAATTGATTTTATATGACAATACTAAATTAGATTTATTTTCTTTTCGACCTTTTCTAATTTTAGCTCTTATTGATTTTGGTTCGACATCACTATAAAGTGAAAAAAGTTTTATAAATAATTCTTCCTTATCTTTGTCCAAGCATCTAATATCAATGCTTACTTTAAATAATTTCTTTGAAGTAGCTATTTTAAAGTTGTCTGAACTATATATATTGCCACGCACTGCAAGGTCTTGATGCGAGCTTAAAAGTTTTGGAATTTTTCTATCTTTAATGATTGTATTTGATATAGAAAATATAAAGATTATTAAAGTGATAAAAATAAACATAAGTAAAAAGAATAGTTTTTTAATTCTGCGAATTTCTGTAGTTTGTTTACCCATTTTTTTCCATAATTTCGTTATAATAAATTTATGAATTTTATCCAAAATAAGATTAAAAAAATTACAGATAACAATAAACCGGATTATATATTATTATTATTAGCTTCAAGTTTGATTATTGTAAGTATTTTATTTTCATATTCTTTATCTATATACACTGTAGTATATTTTGATTATAATCAACTGCATTTTTTTATAAGACAGTTTGGAGTCGGCAGTGTAGCTATTATACTTATGTGGACATTAGCACATATTAAACCAGACTTCATCATACCAAAAATAGGATGGTTGTTATTTGGACTGTTTTTTATTTTAATGGCACTTATGCCTTTTTTACCATCTTCATTAGTGACTCAATCAGGTGGGGCGACCCGATGGATTAGATTACCTTTTATCTCTTTATCTCCTGTGGAGTTTTTTAAAATCGGATTTATATATTTTCTTAGTTCCTCTTTTTACAGAGTTTTAATGCCTCATGCCAAAGTACCGTTTCATAAAGAACTTTTATTGCTTTTGCCTTATGGGATTATTTTTGGTTTGGTAGTGTTTTTAGTAGCAGTTTTACAAAAAGATTTAGGGCAGGTTGTACTTTTAGGCGCTATTTTAATCACTATGCTTATGTTTGCAAATAGAAGTTATAAGATATTTTTATCGCTTTTTGGGATAGTAGTAGTCGGTTTCATAGGTCTTATAGCAATTGCGCCACATAGAATTTTACGAATACAAAGTTGGTGGAGTGGAGTTCAAGACAGTATGCTTTCATTTATGCCGGATTTTGTAGCAACCGCACTTCGTGTAAAAGAATTTCCGGAAGCTTATCAAGTAGGTCACTCTTTAAATGCAATACATAATGGTGGATTCAGTGGAGTAGGTATTGGTGAGGGTGGCTTAAAACTTGGATTTTTAAGTGAAGTCCATACTGATTTTATACTTGCCGGTATCACTGAAGAGATTGGTTTGATAGGTTTGACTATTATTGTGACGATTTTATTTTTTATGATTTTAAGAATATTTAGAATTAGTAGAAAAGTGAAAAATACAAAATATCATTTGTTTACACTTGGCGTTGGATTAATGATAATTTTTGCGTTTTTAATAAATTCTTATGGAATTTCAGGAATTATTCCTATAAAAGGAATTGCAGTTCCTTTTTTAAGTTATGGTGGGAGTTCATTGCTCTCAAATGCAATTGCAATTGGTCTTGTTTTGTCTATTAGTAAAGAAGCTCATAAAGAAGGTTTAAAATGAATGATGTAGTAGTTATAACCGGCGGTGGAACAGGAGGGCATTTATCAGTTGCCAGAAGTTTAATTGATGAGTTATATGCGCGTAATATCAAAGTGATTTTTATAGGTTCAACCAAGGGTGCAGATAAACAATGGTTTGAGAATGAGCCAAAATTATTTCAAAAATATTTCATGGATACAAAAGGTGTAGTAAATCAAAATTTAATTGGTAAGCTAGATTCTTTATTTATGATTTTAAAAGCTTTATTTAAATGCCGTGCAATTTATCAAAAATATAATGTAACAAAAGTAATAAGTGTAGGTGGATTTAGCGCAGCGCCTGCTTCTTTTTCGGCAATTATTAGTAAAATTGATTTTTATATTCATGAGCAAAATTCAGTGATGGGTAAATTAAATCAAATAACTTCAAAAAAAGCAAAAGCAGTATTTAGTTCTTATGAAAAGGACTCACTTATTAAAGATTATCCGATTAATCAAAAGTTTTTTGATAAGGCAAGGGTAAGAAAAAGTATAAATGCAGTTATATTTTTAGGCGGCTCACAAGGTGCAAAAGCTATTAATGATTTTGCAATAAATATTGTTCCATTTCTAAAGCAAAATAATATAAAGATTATTCATCAAACAGGAAAATTAGATTTTCAAAGGGTAAAAGAGGAATATAAACGATTAAAAATAGAGGCAGATATATTTGATTTTACTACTGATATTTTAGGTAAAATGGATCAAGCAGATTTTGCTATAAGTCGCTCAGGTGCCAGTACTCTTTGGGAACTAAGTGCTTTAGGATTACCTGCTTTGTATATACCCTATCCATATGCTGCTGCTAATCATCAGTATTATAATGCTAAATTTTTACTTGATGATAATTTATGCTTTTTAAAAAAAGAAGATGAGTTAGATGATGAATATTTTAAACAAATTTTACAAAGTGATATTAAACCAATAAGTCAAACCCTTATTGACAGTATCAGTCAAAATGGTGTTGTAAAAATAGTGGATGAAGTTTTAAGATAACAGTATTTATTTATAAGCTTTCATATGCTATTATTATATTAAATTATAAAAGAGGTGCAAAATGAAATTAGGTAAAGTTATATTACTTACTGCTTTTGTTGCAAATTTGTTATTTGCTAGCGAGACAGTACTAATTAAAGAGATGAAGAATATGCGAGATGGTATGAATCAGATTAATGATGGTTTCTTTTATCATAAAAAAGAAAAAATCATTCAGGGACTTAAATTAGTTAAAGATGCAAACAAAATTTTTAAAACTCAAGCTGATGTAAAAAAATATTTACCGAAAAAAGTGAAGCATATGTTCGGTTTATCTTATTCAACAGCAAAAAAGATTGATATAAATATCAATAAAATGGAAAAATTAATTAAACAAGACAAATTTTCAAAAGCATCTGATACTTATGTAAATATTATTAAAAGTTGTACATCTTGTCACACAATAGTTAGAGACTGGTAATCTGCTTATATTAAATTAATTAACCAAAAGTATGTCAAACTGACATACTTTTGAATTGTCTGAAAAAAATCTGCTAAGATACTTCTATAAAATTCGGGAGTATCTTAAAATGAAACAATTAAAATGTGCATCAGTTGACGGGTTTGAAGCTATTTGCGTAGATGTTGAATCCACTTTTACCAAGGGGTTGCCCTCTTTTAGTATTGTGGGGCTTGGAAATACAGCAATTCAAGAATCAAAAGACAGAATTAAATCAGCTTTACTAACTAATGAATTTAAATTTCCACCTAAAAAAATAACTATTAATCTAAGTCCCTCTGAAATAGCAAAAAGCGGAAGTCAATTTGATATATCTATAGCCTTGCTTATTGCATTACAAGAGCAACAAATTAATTTTAATGACTTTTATGTTTTTGGAGAATTAGGACTTGATGGAACTTTAAAAGATACTAAATCTATTTTTGTTCTTATTTTATCTTTAGCTAGACAAGGATTGATAAAAAATGTTCTTATTCCAAAAGAATCTGTTGCTAAAATATCAACTATTCCAAGTTTAAATATTTATGCCGTTGATAATTTATCACAGGCAGTTGACTTTTTTATGAATACTGATAAAGAATTATTTAGAGTTAAAAATGTTGATTTTAAATATAATTTTCTAGATATCAATGAAATAAAATATTATTATGTACAAAATTATAAATTAGATTTTAAAGATGTAAAAGGGCAAACTGTAGCTAAAAGAGCTGCTTTAATAAGTGCAGCAGGAAATCATAATATTATTTTTGAAGGGAGTCCTGGATGTGGTAAAAGTATGATAAGCAAGAGGCTTCAATATATTATGAGTCCAATGAGTTTAGAAGAGATTTTAGATAAAGCAAAGTTAGATTCTCTTCAGGTTAAAGAGCCTGATTTTACCCCTATAAGAAGTATGATAGCTCCTCATCATACTTCGACAAAAGCTTCTATTATAGGCGGTACAAAAATTGGAGAGGTAAGTTTGTCTAACGGTGGAATTTTATTTTTTGATGAATTGCCGCATTTTTCTAAAAGTATTTTAGAATCTATGCGAGAGCCGTTGGAAGATCATACTGTTTTAGTATCAAGAGTTAATACAAAAGTAAAATATCCTACAAAATTTTTGTTTGCCAGTGCGATGAACCCCTGTCCTTGCGGGAATTTATTAGCAAAAAGCCGTGAGTGCAGATGCAGTGATATTGATATTCAAAGATATAAAAATAGATTGTCAGACCCATTTCTTGACAGAATAGATTTATATGTAGTGATGAATGAAGTTACTAAGGAGGATAAAGCAGATGTGAGTTCAAATGAGTTACATATAAAAGTAAATCAAGCATTTCTAAAACAAAAAAAGCGTGGTCAAAAAGATTTAAATGGAAAATTAAGTGATGAAGAAATTAAAAAATACTGTATTTTAACCAATGAAGTGCAAGATATTTTAGATACTGCTATTGATAATTTTGCTTTATCTTTTCGAGCAATTAATAAAGTTTTAAAAGTTGCAAGAACAATTGCAGATATTGACAATTGTAAGAATATAAATAAACTGCATTTACTGGAAAGCTTAAGTTATAGAAAACGATAATTAGGTATAATGAAGTTATGAATATAAAAGAAGATAATCAATTATTAATAAACAATGAAGTAGCAGGGGTGGTTTTAAAGCCAAGATCGCCTGAAATTAAAAGTATCTATTTAGATATTAAAAAAATGTTTGAAGATGCTGGAATAAATGTATTAATAAATAAAGCAAGTGCCAAAATGATAGGTCTTGATGAGGGTATAGAATTTAATGAGTTATGTAGGAAAAGTGATTTTTTAGTTACTATTGGTGGAGATGGCACATTTATATCAACAACTAGAAGAAGTTTTCCACATGAAAAGGCTGTTCTTGGAATAAACCTCGGCAGTTTGGGATTCCTTACTGATATTTTACCTGGAGAGTTGGTTCAATTTTTACAAGACTTTAAAAAAGATAAATATAAAATAGATACAAGAATGATGATAGAAACATCAATTAAAGATGTTGTTGCCTTATCTTTTAATGATGTTGTAGTTACACGAAAATCTGTATCTCATATGACAAATATTCAAGCTAAAGTAGATGGAAAGCTTTTAAATTGTTATTATGGAGATGGATTGATTATCTCCACGCCTACTGGTTCAACAGCTTACAATCTTTCAGCCGGTGGTCCGGTATTATATCCTCTCACTGATGCTTTTATTGTAACTCCTATTTGTCCACACTCTTTAACTCAGCGACCGTTAGTCCTTCCCGCTCAATTTGAAATAGAACTAAGTACTACAGATGAAGAGGGTGCGGTAGTGATTATCGATGGGCAAGATAGTTATGAAATAGCACAAAATGAAACTATTTTAATAAAAATAGCCTCACATAAAGCGAAATTGATACGACAAGAAAATAAAGATTATTTTGAAGTGCTAAGTGCTAAGTTGAAATGGGGACAATCTTGATAAATAGATTTTATCTTGAAGATTATCTTTCGTTTGATAAAGTAGATTTGGAATTTGATGTAGGGCTTATTGTTTTTACAGGTGCCAGCGGGGCGGGTAAGTCAATACTTATGAATGCTATTTTGTCTTTATTTGGAAACAGTGATGTAAAGCCAAAAATCAGTGAAGTTAGTATTGATAATTTAAATGTGGAATTTGAAGATTATGATGTTGAAGAAAATGTAGAATTTGTAATAAAACAAACAAATACAGCCAAAACAAGGAATTTGCTTAACAATCAAACAATTTCAAAAAAAAGCTTAAAAGAGTTTGGACAAAAATTTTCCAAACATTTGCATTTAAAAGATGTAAGTGATTTTCGAAGTGATAAAATAGTTGAATTCTTAGATTTCTTAGTTTCAAAAGATGATAAAAATTTTCAAGAATTAATTTCAGAATTTAAAGATAATTTTGCAAAATTAAAAGATTTAAAACAAAAGTTTAATAAAATAAATCAAGATGAGCAAGATTTGGAAGAACTTAAAGAATATGCCAAATTTGAAATTGAAAGAATCACATCCATTGACCCAAAAATAAATGAATATGATGAACTTAAATTAATAAAAGACAACTTATCCAAAAAAGATAAAGTACAAGATATTTTAGAAAAGTGCCAACCGTTTTTAAATAATACACATCATATTACAAGTGCCTTGCACCTGTTGGATGAAAATAGTGAATTCTTTGATGATTGTATAAATGAGATAAATAATATATTTGAAAAATTCAACGATAGCTTAGGTAATATGGATGATGGAGATATTGAGGAGGTTTTAACCAGAATAGAAAATCTTTCTGCATTACAAAAGCGCTATGGAAGTATAGAAGATGCTTTGGAATATAAGAAACAAAAAGAGATTGAATTAGAAGGATATGAGAACATATCATTTGAAAAAGCTATTTTAGAAAAGAATATTAAGAAACTTACAATTTTAGTAGATGAGTTAGCTGACAAACTTACATATGCAAGAAAAAATTATATCCAAGTGCTGGAAAATGCTGTAAATGAATATTTACAATATTTATATTTAGATGGTCTAAAAGTGATTTTAACTAATAAAGTTTTAGACGAAAATGGTTGTGATGAGATATCGTTTACTTTAAATGATACAGCTTTAAATAAAATAAGCAGTGGTGAATTTAACAGACTACGACTTGCACTTTTAACGGCAAGAGGTAAATATGAATGTGAGAATGGAGGAATTTTATTTTTAGATGAGATTGATGCAAATTTAAGTGGAAAAGAGAGTGAAAGCATTGCTAAAGTTTTAGAAGACCTATCTAAATATTATCAAATATTTGCCATCTCTCATCAGCCTCAATTAAGTGTCACAGCTCATCAGCATTTCTTAGTAGAAAAAAAAGATAATATTTCTAGAGTCAAACTTTTAAATAAAGAACAAAGAATTCAAGAGGTTTCAAGGATGATAAGTGGTGAGAATATCACTAATGAAGCTATTGATTTTGCAAAACAGTTGTTAGGTTAATATTATGATTAAAGTTTTATTCTTATTAATAATACCATTTATTTTAAATGCACAAGTGATTGTAACTGCACCTAAGATATTTCTTGCAGGTGAGGCAGTGGTTTTTAATATTAGTGCTAGCGGCAGTGATGTAGATTTTCCTGATATTAAGGAAATAAGTGGTTTTGTAGTACAAAAAGTAGGTACTTCAAGTCAAACAAGTATTATAAATGGAGTGGTGAATCAAACTTTAATTAGGCAATATAAATTCTTTCCAACTAAGGATATTATCCTGCCAAGTTTTGATATTAAAATAGATGGTAAAGTAGAAAAAACAAAATCTCAGAAAATAATTTTACAAAAAGTTTCTAAAACCAAATCAAATATGTTTGATCTAATAATTAAAGTAAATAAAAATAAAGTTTATGTAGGCGAAGAGATTCTTTTTACTATGATTTTTAAATATAAAAAAAATATGCAGCTTTATGATTTACAATTTACACCGCCAAATTTTGAAAACTTTTGGTCAAAACAGTTAAAAAGTCCTAAACAACAATATGATAATTTATATGTAGTGCAAGAGTTGAATTTTCTCTTATTTGCCCAAAAGAGTGGAATACTAGAAATACAACCTTTGAAAATAGGTGTAGTAGTTCCTGATTCGAATCAAAGAAATAACTTTTTTGGAGCAGTAACAAAAACTAAACTTGTGTATTCGAATGATTTAAAAATAGATGTAAAATCATTGCCTAAAGATATAAACTTAATAGGTGATTTTAAAATAAAAACTAAAATAGATAAAAACAGTATTAAGTTTGGCGAAGCAGTTTCTTTTCAATTAGAGATTTCCGGTCGGGGAAATATTGATGATTTAGAAGAGTACAATCTTGATATTCCAAATGCAACTGTTTATGATAATCCATCACAAAAAGATTTTAATATAAAAAATGGAAAATATGGTGGAATTTATAAAAAAAGTTATTCTATAGTTGCTCAAGAAGACTTTATAATTCCAACAGTAGTGCTTAAATATTTTGATAAAAATAGTCAAAAAGTCAAAACAATTAAAAGTGATGAATATAAAATAAAAGTTGATGGTGCAGTTGGAGTTAAAAAGCAATTAGAGGTAAAAGAGGAGCGAGTGGCTAAAATTGAAGTTCCAAAAGCTCAAGAGCAGAAAATTGTAACTAAAGTAATTGAAACAAGCAATAACGATAAAATTTTATTTTTTGTTTTAGGTTTTATATTATCTAGTGCAATATTTATTTTATATCTAACAGTTAAAAATAGACAAATAAAAGAAGAGGATATGCCTCTTCAAAAAACTATTAAAAGATGTACAACATCAGAAGAACTTTTAAAAAAACTTGTGCCATATATCAATATTGATGAAAACTTAGATAAAATAATCTACGAACTTGAGCAAAATGATAATGTTGATTTAAGAAGTATAAAAAAACAGGTACAAAATATATTAAAGGAATTAAAATTATGAGAATTATAAGTATAGTGATTTTGTTAAATCTATCTATTTGGGCAAATGAGTATTTTGCGAAACTACAACCTTTGGAGACATACAATGTTAAAGCATCTGTAAGTGGACAAATTATTTATGTAAATGATAGTATAAAAGGTTTAAAATCTAACAAAACTACAATTATTAAAATTGACAGTAAAGTTGATAAAGTAGAGTTGAATCAAACTAGAAATAAAATTAAAACATATAAACAAATTATAAAAATAGAAAAAGGTACATTAAAAAAGTTCCAAAGAATTAAATCAAAGTCTCAAGTAGATAAAGATAATCAAAAAATAAAAGTTCTAAATTTGGAAAATCAAATGGCTGATTTAATTACTAAAAAAGCTGTTTTAGAAGACAAGTTAGAAAAAAAGCTGTTAATTGAAAATAATAAATATATCTCGGATATTAATGTAAAAGTAGGTGACTTTGTAAATGCCGGAACTTTACTTTATATTGCTGATGATTTAAGTAAAGCAAAGCTTGAGATATTTTTACCTATTGATAAAGCTAAAGCACAAAGTACAAAAGTTATTTATATAAATGGAAAAGAAACCACTTATAAAATCAGTAAATTATATGAAGTAGCAGATATAAAACATATTTCATCTTATAAATGTGAAATAATTATAGATGCTCCTAAAAACTTTTCGAAATTAGTTAAAATAGAATTTAAATAGAAAATCTCATTGACATACCGAGAACTTTTTACAAATCATAAAATAGTGCGGCAATTATCTGCTGTACAATTTATAGCATATTTTGGTGCCTGGTTTTCTAATGTAGCTATATACAGTATGATGGTTGACTTTGGGGCAACTCCTTTTATGATTGCTTTGGTTACCGCTGCTCATTTTATTCCTGCTGTTATATTGGCTCCATTTAGCGGTACCTTGGTTGATAGAATAAATGCCAAACAATTGATGCTGTTTTTATTATCAACCGAACTTTTAATGACACTTTGCTTTTTGTTGATTAACAATTTAAGTGATGTTTGGATGTTATTTATATTTTTATTTATTCGAATGAGCAGTGCATCTATGTTTTTTACAGCTGAGATGACTTTGATGCCTAAACTTTTAAGTGGGCAGGCTCTTATAAAAGCAAATGAACTACATTCTATTATTTGGTCATTTACTTTTACTGCAGGTATGGCTGTGGGTGGAATAGTGGTGAACTTATATGGAGTTAAAACATCATTTATAATTGACAGTTTCTTTTTTATAATTGCTATTTTAATCTTATGGCGAACAATATTTAGTGTTAAGCATGTAAAAGTAGAAGAAAAAATATTCCAATCTATTAAAGATGGATTTAATTATATTAAATCAAATAAGCAGTTAGTTGAACTGATGCTTTTACATGGAGCCGTTGGATTAACTGCTTTTGATACACTCGTAACTTTATTAGCAGATTATCACTATAAATATATAATTGCAGTCCCCCTTGCTATTGGAATGTCAAATGCGACTCGTGCCTTTGCACTTATGATAGGACCTTTTTTTATAAGTAAATGGATCACTAAAGAACGATTGTTTTATTTATTTATTGTTCAAGGTTTAATGATAATATTGTGGGCATTTATGCAAAATGATTTTTATATTGGTTTATTTGGAATATTTTTAACAGGACTTGCTACAACAACACTTTGGTCATATACTTATGCACTTTTACAAGATAAAGTAGATCATCAATTTTTAGGAAGAGTATTGGCGTATAATGAGATGATATTTATGCTTTCAAATGTAACTACAACATTATTTATAGGTTTTATGGCAAGTTATGTTGGACTTGATATAATTACTATTATTTTAGGTAGTTTATTTATAATAGTTGGATTTTATTACAAAAGGATTTTGAGATGGATTTAGATATAGAAGAAAATATAGAGTTAAGAGTTTTATTACTTGGTATTTATAAAAGAGCAGATGATGAAACTTTAATGCATGTGGTAAAAACTATGGATAATAGCAGAGTATTTTCGTTAAAGCAGGGAAAACAGTATTTAAAAGGTCTTAGGTCTTTAGGATATGTTTCTGATGATGGTTTAACAATGATTGGGATTGAAAAAGCAAAAGAGATTGAACTAGAGTTTAAATTATAATATAAATCAGTGGTGCACCAGAGAAGATTTGAACTTCCATATTCTAAACCCTGCATTTATTGATGATACAGAGCTTTTTAACTCTAATATAGATACATTGTCTACATAACTTTTGCCTTCCCATTTTAGTAGTTTGCTTGACATTTAATAATGTTAGCAGATATAACATTATGAATAATCTTTATTTTTATCTTTTAAGTCTATTTTAATAAAAACTTTAAACTGCAAATGCTATACTTATAATATTAATAAGTAAAAATAATAAGGCAGTATAATGTTGAAACATAATTTTACCACTTTTTTTTAATACAATTACAAATGAAGGAGAATAGTATGACAATTAAAACAAAATTAATTTTATCAGCGGGGATTTCAGTTTTTGGGTTGATGGTATTGACAATACTGTTAAATACTTCTATTACTAGCACAAATGAATTAGATGGTGCAACGGCAAAAATAGAAGAGTTAAATGCAGATATGTTGATGCTAAGAAGAAATGAAAAAGACTTTTTAGCAAGAAAAGATATAAAATATAAGGGAAAGTTTGAAAAAAATGTAAAAGTTTTACAAAATGATGCTAATAAACTAAAAGAAACTTTGGAGAATAATAGTATAAATAGTTCAGATGTAAAAGCTTTTAGTAATGTAATCAATGAGTATCAAATTGCATTTTTTAAATTAATTACTAAACAGCAGCAAATTGGATTAAATCCAAAAGATGGTTTGTATGGTAGTCTTAGAGCTTCTGTCCATAATGTGCAGGATATAGCAAAAAAAACAAAAGATTACAAGCTTCTTTCCGTAGTTTATGATTTAAGAAAGCAAGAAAAAGATTTTATGCTTAGAAGGGATATGAAATATGTAGATAAATTTCAGAGTAAAATAGATAAATTAATTGCATCTACAAGCGGAGAGATAAACAACCAATTAAAATCATATAAAAAAGATTTTTTATCATTAATTAAAGCAGAAAGAGAGATAGGTTTAAATAGTAAATTAGGTTTTCAAGGAGAGATGAGAAAAACTGTACATAAAAGTGAAGAATTATTAACAAAGATGAGCAAAGCAGCAATAAAAGATGTTGAAAGTCATGTCAGTTCTTTAAAAACTACTGCAAATATTTTATCAGTTCTAATTATTATTTTTATAATAGCTATTTCTCTTGTGATTATAAAAGGTATTATAACTCCGCTGAACAATTTCCAAGATGGACTTTTAAATTTCTTTAAATACTTAAATAGAGAGAATGGTGATGCAAAACTTTTAGATGATAAGGCAAATGATGAGATAGGAACTATGGCAAAAATAGTAAATGAGAATATTACTAAAACTAAAGTCGGAATTGATCAGGATAATGCTTTGATAGAAGAAGCACAAGCAATTATGAACAGAGTTCAACATGGCTGGTACTCTCAATATATAGAAAAAACAACTTCTAATCAATCTTTGAATAATTTTAAAGATGGTGTAAATAATATGATAAAAGCCACAAAAGAACATTTTACAAATATGAATGTGATTTTAGAGCAATATGCTAAATATGACTATAGAAATGAATTGAAACTAGAAGGTATTGAAAAAGGTGGAGTTTTTGAACTATTAGTCACTGATATCAATAAACTAAGAGATGCTATTACTGGTATGCTAGTAGAAAATAAGCAAAATGGTTTAACTCTTGGTGAAAGTTCAGATATTCTTCTTAAAAATGTAGATACATTAAATAATAATTCAAATGAAGCAGCAGCATCTTTAGAAGAAACATCAGCAGCCCTAGAAGAGATTACAAGTAATATTTCACACAATACTGATAATGTAGTTAAAATGTCAGGATATGCAAATCAAGTTACAACTTCAGCAAATGGAGGACAAGAATTAGCTAGACAAACAACTACTGCAATGAATGAGATAGATGAACAGGTAAATGCAATTAATGATGCAATTTCTGTTATTGATCAAATTGCATTTCAAACTAATATTCTTTCACTTAATGCAGCAGTTGAAGCAGCAACAGCAGGTGAAGCTGGAAAAGGTTTTGCAGTTGTTGCTCAAGAGGTAAGAAATCTAGCATCTAGAAGTGCAGAAGCAGCAAATGAGATTAAATCACTTGTAGAAAATGCAACCACTAAAGCAAATGATGGTAAAGTAATAGCAGATAAGATGATAAAAGGGTATGATGAACTTAATGAAAATATATCTAAAACAATAGAATTAATTTCTGATGTGGAGATGGCAAGTAAAGAACAACAATCAGGAATAGTACAAATAAATGATGCAGTTACTACATTAGATCAACAAACTCAACAAAATGCTTCTATTGCTTCACAAACTAATGATGTTGCAGTTCAAACAGATGAGATAGCTAAATTAATTGTATCAAGTGCAAATGAAAAAGAGTTTGTAGGTAAAGATAATGTAAAAGCTAAAAATATGGGAACAACTAAAGAAGTTGTAGGTAATATTTCAACAGAATCTACTAAAAAAGTTACTAACTCTACAGTAGTAGCAAAGCAAAAAGTTGCACCTACTCAAAAAATCACAGCAAATAATGATGCTGATGAATGGGAGAGTTTTTAGTAAATTCTTTCTTTATTAATGGTGCGCACGAGAGGATTTGAACCTCCACACCAAACTGGCATTGCCCCCTCAAGGCAACGTGTCTACCGTTCCACCACGTGCGCATTTGTGATTGTCGACTGGAATTATACATAATAGTCTATGTTGTATTGCTTAATATGATGCAATTGTCAAATGAACTGCTAAAATGGGCAGGTAGGAATATAAAAACGAAGTAATATATGTTGATATACCAAAATTAAATGAAGTGTGTAAAAATGAAAATTAAAAAAGTTTTAGTGATGTGTACAGGAAATAGTTGTAGAAGTATCATTGGCGAAGCTTTGATAAATGCAAAATTAGATGGAGTTCAAGCATATAGCTGCGGTGTAACTCCTAGTGGAAAAGTCAATTTAAATGCTAAAAAAATATTGGAACAAAATAATATTTGGGATGATAGTTATCACTCTAAGCATTTAGATGAAGTTATTGATATGGATTTTCAAGGAAACCTTTCATCTCAGGATGAAACTGCATCTGCTGGTTTTGATTTGGTAGTAACAGTCTGTGACCATGCACATGAGACTTGTCCAATGTTTCCTGCTCATGTAAATAAAATTCACGTAAGCTTTGAAGACCCGGATGGAAAAGAATTTGATGCTTTTATAGATACATATAAAGAGATAGAAGAAATTTTATTGTCAAAGGTGAGAGATGCTCTTATGATTAAGGACTTAATATAATGAATGAACATCATCATCATAAGGTAAGTGGTAAAAATCTATTTATCACTATAATCTTAAATATCATAATTACCCTCTCACAGATTGTAGGAGGGATACTCTCCGGTTCATTAGCACTTCTTAGTGATGCTATGCATAACTTTAGTGATGTTTTAGCTTTGGTTGTAGCTTGGTGGGCAAACAGACTCTCCTCAAAAGATGCAACACAAGAGAGAACTTTTGGCTATAGACGAGCTGAAGTATTAGCAACACTTTTTAATGCTTCTGTTCTTATAGGAATTGGAATATTTTTAATTATAGAGGCATTTCATAAGTTCTATCATCCTGAGGTTATAGCCTCAACACTTGTTATTGCACTTGGTATGCTAAGTATAGTTTTAAATGTTGTAAGTGTTATGTTGGTAAAAGATGATGCCCGTGATAATATGAACATCAGAGCTGCCTATCTACATCTTTTAACTGATGTTATGACGAGTATAGCAGTAGTTATTGGTGGTTTGTTAATGTACTACTATCAATTTTTTTGGGTTGACCCTGTGGTCTCTCTGATCATCGCTTTTTATCTTATATGGGCTTCTCTCACTCTTGTAAAAGAATCAACAGCAATACTTATGCTCTTTTCTCCAAATGACATTAAGGTAGATGATGTTGTAAAAAGCATAACATCTATAAAAGATATAAAAAACATTCATCATGTTCATATGTGGCGACTTGATGAACATAGAGTGCATTTAGAAGCACATTTAGATTTTAACAACAATATTACACTTCAAGAATCAAACGCTATTTTAGATATATTAGAAGAAAAACTTCATAATGAGTTTGAGATAACACATACAACTTTTCAATGTGAATATGAAAGAGATGATAATAAAGAGGAGATAGTATGAGTGAAATTTTAAATAATATCAAAAAAGATTTTACAATTTAACAAATTCTTTTTTATGTTTTAAAACTTTTGTTAAATATCTTTGTGTTTCTTTATAGGGTAATTTATTTAAAAGTGTATTATAAATTTCACTAGGTTTCATTGAATTTATGATATCTACTGCTTTAGCTCTATTTTTTGAAAAAGTTTTTAAAACATTTCCAGAGCCTGTATTATAAGCAGCTATTGTACAATATTCTTTAGATATAGGATTTTGTATCCCTTTTAAATAATTCGTTTTTATAATTTTCAAATAAGCAGTACCAAATTTAATATTGTTGTTTGTGTCAAAAAGAAAATCCTTAGATGGTATTTTATCTTTTTTGTAAAGATATTTATGTACATCTCTTCCCGCACTTTTAGGTACTATTTGCATAAGTCCATAAGCTGGTACATGACTTACTGAAAAAGGGTTAAAATTACTTTCTGTTTGTATAATTGAGAATATCAGATTTTTACTTATATCAAATTGCTTTGAGTATTTTGTTACTGTCGGGATATATTTCTTTGCTCTTATATGTATATGATCTTTTACCATATTAAATTTGACCGAATAAATATCTTGCATTTTTCCATTAAGTTTTATTGTATTCTTTTCTAGATTATTATTTATAAGATATGTCGCAAAATGATTTGCTCTCCAAGGGTATTGAATATATTTACCCGTTTGATCTTTTACTTCTTTATACAGATATGGTGTACCGCTTAATTTTATCTCTTTAGATGAGTACATATCTATTGCTCTTGGGTCATTTGGTGTAAGCAGCGTTGTAACAATTGCATTTTTTAAAGATTGTTTTGGGTTCTTTTTATCTATTGTTTGAACTAATATAATTCCCTTGTCAAAATCAACTTCTGCCATTGATTTATAGTTTTGGGTATATTTAACATATTTTTTCTTTTCCGGTTTTTTTGCTTCTTCACCCCATTGCTTGGTGATGGCTTTTTCAAATTCTTGAATAATCTTTGCAATACTTTTATTGGCTACTGAAAGTGCTTTATTTCTACCATAATTAATTAAGGCACTTTTTGGATCTTGACTGATAATTGCATTTGTAAATTGAGAAACTTCTGTTGTTGTACAGCCTGTTAAAAATATAAGAAAAATTATTAAGAATGTTTTTTTCATATTAAAATCAAAAAAGCCAAGTAGAAAAACTACCTGGCTTTTTTATATCTAAAGTTAAACTTTAGATTATCCTAAAAATGGATTTGCATATAATGCAATTAAAGCAATTACAAGAGTATAGATAACTTGAGCTTCAATCATCGCAAGAGCAATAAACATTGTAGTCATAAGTTTTCCACCCATACCTGGGTTTCTTGCAGTTCCAGCGATAGTAGCAGCAGCTGTACTACCCATACCAATAGCACCACCCATTGCAGCAATACCAAGACCAACACCAGCAGCTAATACTGAGTATGCTTGTACCATAGATTCACCTTCACCAGCGAATGCAGCAGTTGCGAAAGCAACCATTAAAAATAAAACTTTTTTCATAAGTTTGTCCTTTAAAATATTTTATTACAAAGTCTGTTCGGCTAGCGTAACCATATCTTATAAGATACAGCAATATAAACATAAATGCCTACATTTTCCTACTTAATACTTTGATTGGTCGTATTTTATCTAAAATTGAATTAATAAATCTTGAAGTAAAGGTACTAAGCTTTCATTAAGTTAAGATAATCTATTATTTCATATAAACGACTGATGGTCGGTCATTAGTTAGGAGATATATTATGGCAATAATTGTAGACAAGGTTAAAAAGAGGAAAAATATAGCGATGGCTTGTAAAGATCTATTTGTTCAAAATGGTATAAAAGATTTAACAATTTCTCAAATAGCTCAAGCAGCCGGTATTGGTAAAGGTTCACTTTATGATTATTTTAAAAATAAAGATGATGTTGTTTTTGAGATTGTAGATATATTGTTACATGAGCATAATTTAGTTAAAGAGAAAAAGATTCTTGAAGCTGATACAACTAAAGAAAAAATTAAAATATTTTTTCATTTTTTTTACAATAGTGAGGATGTAGAATTAAGACAACTTTATAAAGAGTTTGTATCTATCTCTTTGGTTACTCCAGAAGCTGCTATGATTGAACATCATACTGAATGTTTTGAAAATTATTACAGTTGGCTGGAAGATATTATCAAAAACGGGATAAAAAAAGGTGAAATAAAACCTATTGCTTTAAAACTTGCAAAGGGATTATTTGTGTTGGGTGACGGGATATTTATCGCCAGTTCGGTAACTACTTCAATTGCTGATGTTCGAAAAGAGATTGATGATTATATTGATGCTTTGTTTGAGTTAATAGAGGTGAAAAAATGATGAAAAAGATTTTAATTTTAATTAGCGTTGCTTTAATAAGTTTTGCTATGGGCGGACAGGTTTCGCTGGTAAATACTACTACTGTTAAAAAAGGTACCGTAAATCCGCTTGAAGAATTTATAGGAACTGTTAAGTTCTCAAAAAATTCCAAAATAGCTTCACAAAGCAGCGGTGCAGTAATAAAGATAAATTTTGAGGCAGGAGATAAGGTAAAAAAAGGCGATATTTTAGTGAAAATTGATTCCGATATATTAGATTCACAAATAAAATCTGCAAAAGCTTTATTTGAAATAGCAAAGATTACTTTGGAAAATGCTTCAAAAGATTATGATAGATACAAGGGATTAATCTCTAAAAAATCAATCTCTCAAAAAATTTATGATGATAGTTTTTTCAAAGTAAATTCTGCAAAACAAAATTTAAATTTTGCAAAAGCAAGTTTGGATGAACTATTGATTCAAAAAACAAAAAAAGTGATAAAAGCACCATTTAGCGGGATTATTATTGAAAAAAATACCGAGATAAGTCAGTGGCTTAATTCTGGAAACACAGTAGCAACTTTAGTCGATGCCAACAACATAGATTTGATTTTTAATTTACCGACTTCATATATCTATAAATTAAACAAAAAAGAAAATTATGAGATAGATTTGGGTGTGAAGAAAATAAATTCTAAACTTTACGCATCAATTGCCAAAGGTGATAAATTAACTCGAACTTTTCCTGTTAAATTTAAAGCAACAGTAGATAACTATTTTTTATATGATGGGATGGAGGCAAAAATAAAACTTCCGAGAAATAAAAAAGTAGAAACTTTAATTGTTCCAAGAGATGCTGTTATAAAAAGATTTGGACAAGATGTAGTATTTATAGTAAATGATAAATCAATGGCGATAATGATACCTGCACAAATTATAGGATACAAAGGTAAAGTTGTTGCGGTTTTTGCAAAAGGTTTAAAAGAGGGTATGGATATTGTGATAAAAGGAAATGAGAGAATCTTTCCAAACTCACCGGTTAAGATAATAAATAAGTAGGATAAATTATGGACTTAATTAAATTTTCTATTAAAAATCCGGTTACAATAATAGTTTCTGTATTAATTGTTGTGATGTTTGGTTTTTTATCATTAGATAAGTTGCCATATCAGTTGACCCCCTCTGTTACAAAACCAGAGATTAAAGTTACAACTTTTTGGCCGGGAGCTACTCCTTATGAGATAGAGAGTGAGATTATTGAAGAACAAGAAGATGTATTGAAGTCCTTAAATAATCTGTTAAAATATGAATCTTCATCAAAAGATAATTTTTCAGAATTAACATTGACTTTTAAATTAGGTACAGATTTAAGAGCAGCTTTACAGGATGTTTCAAATAAACTAAACGAAGTTAATGATTATCCCGATGATGTAGAGGAACCAATAATCGAAACAGCAACTACAAATCCGGTTGTATGGATGATGCTTCAAACTTTAGACGGCAACGATAGACATATTGATGAGTATAAAACATTTTTTGACGATGAGATAAAACCGGCAATTAAAAGAGTTGATGGAGTTTCCGGAACTATGAATATGGGTGGACGAAAAGAGCAGATGGAGATTGTTTTTGATACAACCAAATTAGCTTCTTATGGATTAACCATCAATCAAGTGATGCAAACTTTACAAACTGAAAATGTTGATGTAGCAGCTGGAGTATTAAATCTGGGAAGAAGAGCATATCGAATAAGAACTGTACATAAGTTTACAACTACAAAAGATATTGAAGATGTGATTTTAATCTCAAATCGAGAACAAAGAGTTACTGTAGGAGATATTGCAAAAGTTGATTTTGGTTATGCAACAGCTAATTCAGTTGCTATGTATTTGGGTAAAGATGGAATTTTTTTAGGTGTTCAACCAAGCTCATCTGTAAATATTGTAAAACTTACAAACGATGTTGAAAAAGTTGTAAATCAATTAAATAATGGAATTTTAAAACAAAAAGGTTTAAAAATTCATTGGATTTATGATCAAAGACCTTATATCGTAGGTTCTGTTGATTTGGTACAAAAAAATATTATGATTGGTGCTTTTTTGGCAATTATGATGTTGATTATATTTTTAAGATCGGTTTCTCCGACAGCTGTAATTTCAGTTGCAATTCCGATTTCTATTATTGGTACTTTTGTGATTTTGGATTGGACTGGGCGAAGTTTAAATACAATCTCATTAGCCGGTATATCTTTTGCTGTTGGTATGCTTGTAGATTCTGCTATTGTTGTATTAGAAAATATTGACAGGCATAGAAAAGAGGGGATGAGTATTTCCGAAGCTGCATATCTAGGTGCCAGTGAAGTTTGGGGTGCTTTAATTGCAAGTGCATTAACTACTATTGCTGTATTTTTACCAATCGTATTTTTACAAGATGAAGCTGGACAACTGTTTAAAGATATTGCAATAGCTGTAACTTCTGCTGTTACTTTTTCTTTATTTATTTCAATTGCAGTAATTCCAATGCTTTGGAAAAAACTTGCAGGCACTTCAAAAAAAGAGCCAAAAGATGCAAGTGCAATAGCTGCTTTTGGGAATAAGATAGTTGATTTTATAATGTATTTTGTAAAACTTTCTTTAAAAAATATATTTACAAAAATTGCCACTATTGTATCTCTAGCTATTTTATCAATTGGTATTATTTATGTTTTATTTCCCAAACTTGATTATTTACCACAAGGAAATAAAAATCTGATTTTTAATATTTTAATCACTCCTCCGGGACTTTCTTATAAAGAGAGATATGATATGGGTTCATATTTAATGAAAAAAATTGAACCGCATATAAATAAAGATGTTGATGGGATACCCGGATTAAACAGAGCCTTTTATGTTTCATTTGGTGATTTTAATTTGTTTGGCGGTACCTCTATGCATGAATCAAGAGCCAAAGAACTTATCCCAATGTTCAGACCAATAATAAATTCAATGCCGTCTATTTTTGGAGTATCAATTCAGTCAGGAATATTTGAAGATGATGTTGGAAAAGGAAATAGTGTAGATATAGATATTAGCGGTGAAAAGATTGAAGATATTGCAAATGTCGGTGGACAACTTTTTGGAGCAACTATGGGAGCTATTAAAGGTTCACAAGTGCGACCTGTGCCGTCAATAGAATTGATATATCCAGAAGTGAGAATAAAACCAAATCAAGATGCACTTAAAGCTGTGGGGATGAATTCCTTTGATTTTGGTGTTGGGATTGATGTTTTAATGAGTGGTAGAAAAGTTGGTAATTTTGAGCAAGAGGGTAAAAAGAAAATAGATTTAATTTTAAAAGCTTCTGATGATGTTATACAAACTCCGCAAGATGTTATGTCTGCACAATTGGCTTTGCCAAATTCCTCGGTTGTATCTGTATCTTCACTTGCAAGTTATGAAAATACTGCCGGGATTTCTGAGATTAGACACTTGGATGGAAAGAGAACTATAACCTTGCAAGTGACTCCACCATTTGGGATGACTATTGATGAAGCTATGAAAACTATAGACGGTATGCTAAGCGGTATGAAAGCAAAAGGTATGATCTCTGATTCTGTAGAGATCGGCATTTCTGGAACGGCTGATAAATTATCTCAAACTATAGAGATGTTAAGTATGAATTTTGTTTTAGCTTTAGTAATTATATATCTGCTTATGGCTGCTTTATTTGGAAACTTTTTGTACCCAATAGTTATTTTATTTACAGTGCCATTAGCAACAGCAGGTGGATTTATAGGTTTAGAACTTACAAATAGATTTGTTGCAGCACAACCTTTGGACGTACTTACTATGCTTGGATTTATTATTTTAGTCGGTATTGTTGTAAATAATGCAATTTTAATTGTTCATCAAAGTTTGAACTATATAAGAAATGAAGGTATGGAACATAAAGAGGCGGTAATTGAAGCTACAAAAACAAGAATAAGACCAATTTATATGAGTTCATTAACTTCTGTTTTTGGGATGTTGCCTTTGGTTTTAGTTCCAGGTCCAGGAAGTGAATTTTATAGAGGTCTGGGTTCTGTAATAACCGGCGGTTTGGCATTTTCAACTATATTTACGATTTTTGTTACACCGGCACTTTTAATGTTTTTTATTAAATTGCAAGAATCAACCAAAAGAAAAATAGGGGCAAAAAATGATGAAGAATAAAATAATAGTATTGTCAATAATTACAGCTATAAATCTTTTAGGTGGAGAATTAAAGAGAGATGAAATAGTAGAAAATAAAATGTTAGAGGGTATCTCGACACTTCAAAGAGTTTTTGAGAATTGATAAATAATTGAAAAAAATATCTAATTTTACAAAATTAACAATGCTTTTAATAGCTATGACAACTATGATGTCAAATATTGCTATTATTACAGCATTGCCGCATCTAAAAGATTATTTTGTTGATGAACAAAATATTGAGTTTTTAGCAAGATTGATGATAACCGTGCCATCGTTGGCTATAGCTTTTTTAGCTCCATTTTTAGGACATTTTGTATATAAAATAGGAAGAAAGAGGTCTGCTTTAATCGCTTTGTTTTTATTTGCTGTTGCCGGTAGTTCCGGTTTGTATTTAGCGACTATAAATTTATTGTTATATTCTAGATTTTTACTTGGAATTGCAATTGCAATTTTAATGATCGTTTCAACCTCTTTGGTTGGTGATTATTTTAGAGGTGATGCCCGGCATAAATTTATGGGACTTCAAGGTGCTTTTGTATCTTTGGGCGGAGTGGCTTTTGTAGTAGGCGGGGGAATATTATCTGATATAAATTGGAGATATTCTTTTTCTATTTATCTTATTGGCTTTTTACTTGCCCCCTTGGTTTATAAGTTTTTAGATGAAAAAGTGATAATGCATGATATTGATGAAGATGATGAAAATTTAAATTCAAATCTATTTATTATTTATATTTTGGCTTTTATTTTGATGCTTGTTTTTTATATTTTACCAACCCAAATACCTTTTTTAATCATAAATCATTTTGGTGCAAGCGGTACTATGACAGGAAGTATTATAGCTACTGCTTTTATATCAAATGCAATTGGTGCTATAACATTTAGAAAACTAAAACTCAGATTTTCATTTGTTAAAATATATTTAATTGGTATGGGTATAATTTCTATTGGTTTTATCGCTATTGGTTTAGTTAAAGATGTACATTTTTTCTTTTTAACTGCACCTATTATGGGTTTTGGCGGTGGTATTTTGATGACAAATATGACTGCATGGATGCTAAATCGTTCACATCATACAAAAAGAATACATTCCTCTGCTTATCTTACAAGTTCACTATTTTTAGGGCAGTTCTTTTCCCCTATAATTTTTCATCCAATTGTTAATTCTTTTGGTATTGAGCATTTTTTTATAGTAGTTGGAATTTTTGTTGGAGTTGTTACGATTGTTACTTCATTAATATTTTATTCAAGAAACTAGAAATATAACAATTATGCAACAATCATATCTTACAATTAGATTATGAAAATTAACATACAACATAATAGAGATACACTCCAAACAATAATAAATATTCAAAGAGAGTTTATTTCAAATAAAGATTTTAATAGTAGCGTTGAGTATATGTTAAAAGAGATGATTGATATTTTACATGCAGATAGAGTTTATATTTTTGAAAAGCATTTAGTAGCCGATAATTTAGTTTGTTCTCAAAGATTTGAATTTACAAAAGAGAATATATCTGCCCAATTAAATAATTCTAAGTTTCAAAATGCGCTGTACAGCGAGAACTCTTTTAAAAGATGGAAAAAGACATTGTCTTCAAACAAACCAATAGAGGGATTAATCAAAGATTTTCCAAAAGTTGAAAGAGATATTTTAGAACCTCAAGATATCAAATCTACCCTTATAATGCCTATATTTTATGAAGATGAATGTTGGGGATTTATTGGACTTGATGATTGTACTCATGAGCGAATATGGAATATTCTAGAAAAAGAGACTTTGCAAATAATCGCAAATTCATTTGTTGCAGCCTTAATAAAAGATAATTACTCTAAAAATTTAGAAGAAAAAGTAAAATTACAAATAAAAAATATTAGACAAAAAGACAATATTCTTACTCAACAGTCCAAAATGGCATCTATGGGAGAGATGATAGGAAATATAGCTCATCAATGGAGACAACCTTTAAATGTGATAGGGACATCAGTTATGAGTCTTCAGATAAAATATGAAAATAATTTACTGAATAATGAATTTATTGAAAGATATGTTGAAAGAACAAACACTATAATACAAAATATGAGCCATACTATAGATGATTTTAGAAACTTTTTTGCACCAAATAAAGAAAAGGTAGATTTTAATATAAAAGAAACTATTGAAGAGACTTTAAATTTTTTAGGTGGAGCATTTAAAGTTCATAATATAAATATATTGATAAATTGTGATAGTGATTGTATTATAAATGGATATAAAAATGAATTTTCACAAGCTATACTTGTGATATTAAATAATTCAAAAGATGCGATAGTTCAAAATAATATTTCACAAGGAGATATTACAATAGATATCTCTTGTGATAAAAACTATATAAAAGTTATTATAAAGGATAATGGCGGTGGAATACCCGAAGATATTTTAGATAAAGTATTTGAACCATATTTTACTACCAAACACCAAACTCAAGGGACAGGTATAGGTCTGTACATGGTAAAAGAGATTATTGAAAATAATATGCAAGGTAGAATTTTTATTGAAAATTTTACAAAATCAAATTCCGATGGAAGGTGTGAAGCTGGAGTTATGGTTACTATTAAGTTAACGGCAGCTCTATAATAAATTTAGCACCATTGGCTGTATTTTTAGCATATAATTCCCCTTTTAAACTATCTCTTATGATAGTTTGACACATATGAAGACCAAGTCCCGTCCCTTGACTTTGGTGTTTGGTAGTAAAATATGGGTCAAAAATCTTAGGTAAAATATCTTCTGGTATTCCCCCTGCATTATCTTCTATGGAGATTATGGCTTTATTGTCTTTTTGTTCAAGTTCTAATTTAATCCATCTATCTTTTGTACCTTTTTCTATTAAAATATCTTTTGCATTATCTAATATATTAATCAGTACTTGAGATAATTCACCTGTAGTCATAGTTATTTTAATATTATTTTCACTCTGAATATTATTTATAAGTTTTATATGATTATTAACTAACGCAGAAGATAATATTTTTAATGTATTGTCAATTTGCTCTTGTAAAATCACTTCTTTAAATTCTCTTTTCTCTTTAATAAAGTCACTAAAAGTATCTATTGTTTTAGAAAGGAAGTCTGTGTTAGTTACAATCATATCCATATTTGATGACATATCGTCATTATCTAAAATACCAAGTTCATGCTTTAATTGTATTCCTGATGCAACTGTACTAATCACACTAAGAGGCTGTCTCCATTGATGTGCAATATTTCCTATCATTTCACGCATTTGAGTCATCTTTTCCTGCTCAAATAATCTTTTTTCTTGCTCTTTTTCTTCTGTAATATCATTGATATAGCCAACATAATGAGTAATTACATTATGTTTGTTTCGTACTATAATTGTATAATCTATTACCCATTTTATTTGATTGTCTTTTGTTATGATTCTATAAGGGTGATGTTTGAAAAAATCAGCATTATCATTGCCGGCTTTAGTAACTTCGCTTATTACACTCTCCAGATCATCTGGATGGATACAAGATGAATAAGTTATATGATGATCGTAAAAATCATCAATTTGATATCCTAAAAGCCTTTTAACACTTGTAGAGACATAATCAACACTCCATTTTTCATCGTTGTTCCATTTGAATAATACAGATTCACCTTTGTCAAAAAGTGATAATAAAATATTTTGCTCTTTTGTTTTTTCATTTAAATCATCATTTAAACTTTCAATTTGTGTTATATCACTAAAAGTAATAACAAATTTTATTTTATCATCAGTTGATTTATAGATTGAAGCATAAACTTGAAAAATATATTTTTTATTATCAGTGCCTGTCATCTTTACTTTGTGTATTTTATCTTGATGTGATAGAACATATTCTGCCCAGGTTGTATCTTCAACAGTTTTTTGCATATATTGATGTTGTTCATCTTGTTCAAAAAAATCACATATACAATCATGTTTTACTGTAAATTGATCTAAAGTTTCATATCCAAAGAATTCTAAAAATCGTTTATTACATTCATAAACAGCAGTTCCGTTAGATAAGATTACAATTGATTTTTGTGAATTCAATATATTTTGAATATTTTGTTTTTCTATTAGAAGTTTGTTACTATATCGTTCAACCAACTTTACATGCCTTCTATTAAATAATATATAGCCGATAGAGATTATAATTAACAGTGCAGAGAGTATCCAGTATATACGAGTTTTTGTTCGTTGTTTTATATCCTCGATTATTGAAGATTTTACAGGTTCAATGATTATCATTAAATGATCATCATTTTCAAATGCAGTTTTTGAGATAAAATAATCTTGTGCAAAAGTCTCTTTTGAGTTAAACATTTCAGTTTTAAAATTTTTAAAATTTTTAAAAACATTTATATTTATATTTAAATATTTACTCCAAGAATATTTTGAGTCTTTATGCATTAAGAAATTGCCTTGGTTATCGATTAAATAGATATTGAAGTTATGTGATTGTAATAATTTATTTAAAAAGAAAGTCATATCAATATTTATAATTAAAATACCTCTTTTTATATTATCAGAGATAATCACAGTTCCAACTCTTAATGTAGGTTGTATTGGTTTTACAATTTTACCATGCTCTATATTTAAGTCTAGTTTTGAGTACCATATTTTATTATTTTGAGTATTTATAATATCATTGAAATAATATCTGTTTTTTTTATTTTGTAGTTTTTGCTTGGGTATAATATAAGAGTATTTATCTATATTTTTATCTACTCTTATTATTTCATCACCGTTATTGTCTATATATCTAAATTGAACAACACCGGGAAAGCTTTTAATAATAGATAAGAAAAGTTCATTTATGTCTGTATCATCTTTTTTATTATTTAGAAATTGAATAAAGTTTTTATTTTCTTTTACCCCGATTAAAGTTTTGGCAAATTTATTGATAAAAGCTGTTAATAAGACATCTTTCTCTTCAAATTGATATTTTGCTTTTTGGAGTGATAGTTGTTTGATGATTTTTTCATCTAAATTGCTTTGATATATATAATAAGGCAACGCCAAAAACACAACACCAATTATAAAACTAATGAATAACTTATTTTTCATTCATAATTATATTGTTTATTTCCTTAAAACATTTATAAACTTAACTAATAATACTCAATATTAAATTGACCTGCTTAAATTATCTCTTGCCAACAACCAAACAGCAAAATTCTTATCATGAGTTAATATCTCTAAAACTTTTGGTGATGTTTGATAATCTTGTGCTATAACTAATTTTACCTCCAATGAAACCTTGCTGTTTTTACCGTAAAAATAATCATAAGTTAAATCCCCATATCTTTCACCTCTTTCTAGTACGGTTTTATCGTTGGCATCTGCACCGGTTATAATAATAAATACTAATAAAATTGTTGTAAAAAATTGTTTCATTTTTAATCCTTTTTGTAAATTAATTATGGAAGTATAATTAAATAGGATAAAAATAGTCTTAATTAAAAAGATTAATCAGACAATTCTTATCCTATTTAGTAAGAATACAGTAAATAAAGCTTTTACGAGCTTTTATATTTTATTTAAATATAATTAATAACAGTGATTAATTTAAATATTAGAATTTTGTAAAAGTAATTTATTGAAATAAGACTAATTTTATCTTAATTAAGTTACACTTTCGTAATAATTAAAAAAAGGTGAAGATCATGGAAGTATATTTAGATAATAATTCAACCACACAAATTGATCCGAAAGTAAAAGAGTTATATTGTAATACCACAGAGATTTTTGGTAATGCAAATGTAATTTATAAGCAAGGGATTGAAACAAGAGCTGCTTTAAATACAGCTTACGATAAAGTTTATAGTAGTTTAAATGCCAGTGATGACGATGATATAGTTTTTACATCTTCAACAACTGAAGGGAATAATGCAGTTATAAAAACTTTTTTAGATCTGTTTTTAAAAGGAAGCCCTAAAAATCATATTATATCTACTGTTGCTGAACATGCATCTATTAAATCTCCGCTGAACTATTGTAAAAGTTTTGGTATGGAGGTTACATATTTAGAAACTGATGAGAATGGTTTAATCAGTCTTGAAGATTTAAAAGAGGCGATAACTGATAAAACTGCTTTAGTAACTGTGCTGATGGCTAGTAATGAAACAGGTGCAATTCAACCAATTAAAAGCATAGCTAAAATTTGTCAAGGTAAAAATATACCTTTTCATACAGATGCTGCTCAGGCAATTGGTAAAATAAAAGTTGACTTGTCAGCTTTGGGAGTTGATTATTTTACTTGGTCTGCTCATAAATTTCATGGACCAAAAGGGGTAGGGGGACTTTTTATAAAGCAAAATGCTCCATTTGTACCACTTCTTCATGGAAGTAAAAATGTGATGGGTGGAAAAAGAGCAGGCAGCGTTTATAATAATGGTGTATTTGCAATGGCAGAAGCAATAGAAATAGCAAATTCAGATATGAATGTAGCATATATTAAAAATCATATCGGTGCTTTACGAGATAAACTTGAAGAGGCAATTTTAAGTATACCTGATACAAAATCTTATGTACCAAAAGAACACAGACTTAATAATATAGTTGTAGCTTCTTTTAGAGGTATTGAAGGTGAAGCGATGCTTTGGGATATGAATGAAAATGGTATTTATATCTCTACAGGAAGCTCATGTTCCAGTGAAGATTTAGAGGCTAGTGCTGTTGTTGAAGCTTTGGGTGAAAAAGTAGAGATTGCAAATGCAACTGTTATGTTTGCTTTAAGCAAATTTACAACTCATGAAGAGATGGATTATGTAATACAAAAACTTAAACCAATCGTTGAGCGAATTAGAGAAATATCTATGACTTATGCAAAGCAAGAAGCTTTTAGTGCATATATTGAAGAACATTAGAAAATAAAGAGGAGAATATTATGGCAAGAAGTGATTTAATAAGCGGAAATGTTTGGGAACAATACAGTCAAAAAGTACAAGACAGGATGAATAATCCTGTAGCAATGGGAGAGTTAAACCAAGCAGATGCAGATGCAAAAGGGGCAAGATTAATTGTTGCAGATTTTGGAGCTGAGAGTTGTGGAGATGCAGTAAGATTGTTTTGGCTGGTTGATGAAAAAACCGATACGATTGTAGATAGTAAATTTAAATCTTTTGGTTGTGGAACTGCCATTGCTTCTAGTGATGCAATGGCTGAACTTTGTATTGGTAAAACAGTTGATGAAGCTATTCATATTACAAATACAGAAGTTGAGGCATTTTTAAGAGATGATGATGGAACTCCGGCAGTACCGCCTCAAAAAATGCATTGTTCGGTTATGGCTTATGATGTTATTTTAGAAGCTGCTGCTCAATATAAGGGAGTGGAGCGAAGTGTATTGGAAAATCAAGATATAGTTTGTGAATGTGCAAGAGTTACAAAACAAGAATTAGTAGCGGCTATTAAAGACAATGATTTAAAAACTATTGAAGAAGTTATTGAAACTACAAAAGCCGGAAGTTTTTGTAAATCTTGTATAAGACCGGGCGGTCATGAGCCTAAAGATATTTATTTAGTAGATATTTTAGCTGATGTTAGAGCCGAAATGGAACAAACTAGATTGGAAGAAGCTGCAAATACAACTGAATCGGGAGATAACTCTTTTGATAAAATGACTATTGTTCAAAGAATTAAAGCAGTTGATGCAGTGATTGATGAATATATCAGACCTATGTTAGTGATGGATGGAGGAGATATGGAGATTATTGATATCAAAGAAAATCTTCCATACTACGATATTTATATCAGATATTTAGGTGCTTGTGGAAGTTGTGCTAGTGGTAGTACAGGAACACTTTATGCAATTGAATCTACACTTAGAGCTAAGGTAGATGAAAACATTAGAGTTTTACCAGTTTAAAATATAAAAAGATAAAAACTTGATGTGAAACAAGACAAAAATTGTCTTGTTTCAGTATAATTAAATAAAATAAAATAAGATAAAGTAGAAAAGGATAAGTATGAGTTTATTACCGGAAAATGCACAACAAATTAAAGTAGAGGGAGCAACTGTTCCATTTATGAAATATGAAGAAAATGGAGTTACTATATATCAGTTTGATAGTAGTAAAGCAGGGCATCCAGAGCCTATGATAAATGCGATGACAGGTCTTCAAATGATTGCTGAAGGTGAAAAACTAGAGATGATTAATTCTAAAGCTCCTATGGGATTATTTCCAAAAGTTGAAGCAGATTTTAATTTTAATGTTGAAGAGTTAGTTGATGGTAGATTTAAAATTACATTCACAAAAAGGGGTGAAGGCGATGCCGCAACTGATTTTGCTGATACTGGTTGTAGCGGCGGTGGTTGTCACTAATGGCAATTTCGCAAGATTTTGCACCACCATTTAAATTAATAGCACCTTATTTTATTATAGGTGCTATTTTTTTTGTATTTAGTGTTGCTTTACTTTTTGGTTTTGATGTATCTGCTTTAGATGGTTTAGACAGCGGTACTTTATCGTGGGTACACATTTTCTTACTTGGATTTGTGATGATGATAATTTTTGGTGCTATGGCTCAATTAGTGCCTGTGGTATTAGAAGTCGGGCATTTTGCTGTTGAATTGTATTATGTGATATATCCTTTGCTTTTAATAGGAACTTTACTTATGGGATATGGCTTTGTTGCTAGTCCTGCACTGCTGCCTTATGGTGGAATAGTTGTACTTGTTTCATTGCTTATATTTGTGCTTGAAACATTTTTAACAATCAAAAAAGTAAAAAAAATGAATCTTGTGATGGTAAGTGTATTACTGGCAAATACATTTCTTTTCTTAGGACTTATCTTTGGTATATTGATGGCTTTAGGATATGCCGGAACAATTTCGGTTGATATTGGTGCACTGCTTAAAGCACATATATATTTAGTACTTGGCGGATATGTAGGAGTTACAATTATGGGGATGAGTTTGATACTTCTTCCTATGTTTTGGCTTTCACATAGTTTCAGTTGGAAGCCTGTTACTTATGCTTTATGGACTATGAGTTTTGGTGTGATGTCAGTAATGTTTTCAAGTATAACAGGTAGTTTTTTATTAGAGTATGTTGGATATCTTTTAAGTATAACAGCACTTATGTTGTATTTTTACCAAATTTATATAATTTATAAAACAAGAGTAAGATTAGATAATGATATCTATTTACACTCATTACTGTTTTCTTATGGTAGTTTGGCAGTATCTTTGATTCTGGGTGCTATTTATTTGGTGTTACCAAGTGAGAATTTATTATTAACCATTGGATGGGTGTTGTTTTTAGGATATATTACTTTTGTAATTACAGGGCATTTATATAAAATAGTACCATTTTTAGTTTGGTTTGAAAGATTTTCTCCATTGATAGGAAAACAAAAAGTACCAATGTTAGCTGATATGGTACCGGTACTTAGTGCAAAATTCCAGTTTGGATTTAGTGCAAGTGGAGTGGTCATTTGTGCTTTTGGAATATTGTTAGGTAATAATGATATTTTTAAAGCTGGAATTAGTTTTTTATTTGTGGGTACTGTATTTATGATAAAAGACTTAATGTATATGATAAATTTTAAATAGGAGATAGGAAAATGGTAAGTAAAGAAGAACTTTTTAAAGCAGTGTCAACTGTAAATGATCCAGAAGTTGGATTCAATCTTGTAGAGATGGGATTAATTTATGATGCATCTTGTGATGAGGAAGGTAAGGCAAAAATTACTATGACACTTAGTACAAAAGCTTGTCCTCTTCACCAGATGATTGTTCAATGGGTTGAAGAAGCAGTTATAAGAGAATGTGAAGCTGTACAAAATGTTGAGGTTGAAGTAGTTTGGGAGCCGGCTTGGAATATCACTATGGCTACTGATGAAGTTAAAAAGAAATTGAGTGGAATGTAAGATGAAGTATCCAGAATTTTTTAACACAATAGAAACAATAGAATTAGTAGACAATTTATCTGACTTTTTAGGTACATTTGAAGATGGACTGGTAGAGTTTAGCTTTCTTGATGTTGTAAAAAGTGCAGGACATAGTTGTCCTACAGTTGCAGGTGCATATTTGATGACTTTAGAAGGGTTAAAAGCACTTTATAAAGATGAATTGCCAGTTCGTGGAGAAATTTTTGTATCTTTTAAAGAAGATGCAAATGATGGTGTTGCAGGAGTAATTGCAAATGTTATTACACAAATTACAGGGGCAACTACAACTTCTGGTTTTAAAGGAATTGGTGGAAACTTTGTAAGACATTCTTTAATGGAATTTGATGCAAATATCCAATCGAGTGTAAAGTTTCAAAGACTTGACAATGGCAAAAGTGTAGAGGTAATCTATAATCCAAGTTCAATACCCGGTAATCCGTTACAGCAAGAACTTATGCAAAAGATTATGCAAAATATAGCAACACCTGAAGAAAGAATCAGTTTTGGTAAACTTTGGCAGCAAAGAGTTGAAAATATTTTTAAAAATATAAACCAAGTAATTACAATAAAATAGATAAAAAGTAAATGTGGCTTCTGCCACATCGCGGAGATAAATTGTTTAAAAATTTATTTTTAGACAATTTATTAGTAGCGGAATAAAAAAACAAAGGAAAAATATAATGACAGTTTTAAGCGAACATATGAAAGCAGACCACAGAGCATGTGATGCTGAATTTGCAAATATGGAAAATGCAGTAGCAGATGAAAATTGGGCAGAGGCAAATACATTATTTGAAAAATTTGGAAGTGATTTAATTCACCATTTTAATATGGAAGAGGAAGTTATGTTTCCAGGTTTTGAGGCAAGAAGTGAAAGTGCCCATTGTAATCCAACACCGGTTATGATTATGGAACATACTCAAATGAGACAATTAGTTAAAGATATGGCAGTTGAGCTTGAAGCTAAAAATAAAGATAAATTCTTTGGACTTAGTGAAACTTTAATGATGACAATGCAGCAACACAATATGAAAGAGGAACAAATGATGTATCCAATGATTGATGAAGCGATGGAAAACGAAGGCGATATGTTGCTTGAGAGTATGAAAGAACTTCCGCGAAAAAGTTTTAAATAGAATATCTGTAAATGTTTCAAGGACTATCAACAGACCAAGCACCGCCGATAAGTGTACCGTTTAGATTTTTTCTTACAGCACCGTTATTTGGGATATTGATTTCATTAGTTTTATTATTTTATCCAATAGAGGAGGTCTTTAATAGATATTCTCCTGTATCGGTTGGTTTAATACATCTTTTTACTTTAGGGATGTTATCTATGATAATATTTGGAGCTTTACAACAAATGCTGCCGGTTCTTGCGGGCGCAGTATTTAAAAGACCTTTAATATTTGCAAATATAGTACATCTTTCATTAGTTGCAGGAACTTTGAGTTTAAGCGGCGGTTTTATATTTTCATCAAAAATGTTATTAATAGCAGGAAGTGCATTTTTAAGCATCTCGTTTGGAGTTTTTTTTGTTGTACTGTTACGACTTTTATTTCAAGTAAAATATCTGACAAGTACAGTAAATACAATGAAACTGTTTGCTATTGCCGGAGCTGTTACCGCTTTATTGGGACTTTATTTAATTGGACAACATATAAGCGGGAATATAAATTCGTATCATTATTTTTTTGTTAATACCCATATATTATTTGCTGGTTTTGGATTTGCTGTTATTTTAGTCATGGGGGTGGCTTTTCAGGTTGTTCCTATGTTTTATGTGGCGCCGGATTTTCCAAAAAATATACAAGAAAAATTTCCCAGAGTTATATTAGGTATGTCGGTTTTAGCAGGAATATTTTTAATTTTTCAATTAGATTGGCAGTTAATTAAAATAATTATTGCAACTTTTGTATCTATTTTTGCATATTATGGATTAAACAGCTTAAACAACAGAAGAAGACCTGTATTTGATGTAACGCTATGGTACTGGAAATTTTCATTTTATTCTTTAATATTTTCGCAAGTTTTATTTCTATTTTTTGACAATATGGTCATTTTATCTTTAGTATTTATTTTTGGATTTTTATATTCACTTTTACAAGGTATGATTTATAAAATAATTCCTTTTTTAGCTTGGTTTCATCTTAGCAGTCGTGGACATTTTTCAATACCAAATTTACGAGAATATATAAAAGAGGATATGATCAAGTTACAATTTTTTATATATATTTCATCTTTTGCATTTTTTATTTTAAGTGCGGTTTTTAATCAACTGTTTTTATATATAGCTTCAGTGCTTTTTTTAATATCAAATTTGATGTTTTTATTTAATTTAATCACTGCAATTAGAAAATATAATTCTATTGCTAAAACAGACCCTATGGGTGCTTTTAAAATGGAAACAAAATAATGCAATTTAGCAGATGTAAAAGTTTATTTGGAGATGATTTTGAAAAATTACAAAAAGCTAAAATAATTATTTTAGGAGTTGGCGGAGTTGGCGGTCATGCCTTAGATTGCCTTTATAGAAGTGGATTAGAAAATATCACAATAGTTGATTTTGATACTTTTGAATTATCAAATCAAAATAGACAAATAGGAAGTGAAGCTTTGGGTGAGAGTAAAGTTAAACATTTAAAAACTCTGTATCCAAATATAACTGCAATTGAACAAAAAATTGATATTGATTGGGTGGACAAATTTGATATGAGTGAATTTGATTTAATTTTAGATGCAATTGATGATATAAAACCAAAAATTCAAATAATTAAAAAATATTACAAAAAGCTTATCTCTACAACTGGCAGTGCAAAAAGATTGGATCCGACTAAAATAGAATATTTAAATATATTTAAAACTTTTAATGACCCTTTTGCAAAGAAAATCAGAGAAGAATTAAAAAAAGCAAAATTTGATAAAAATTTTAAAGTTATCTTTAGCAGTGAAGAACCTAAATGCAAAGATATGGGTAGTTTTGTAGGGGTTACCGGTTCTTTTGGACTTACAATGTGTTCAATTGCACTTGAAAAGATTAGAAATAATATAAACAAAGATTAAGTAATTTAACGATAAAATTTATCAATATGAACCGATAAAGGATTTTAGTATGAGTGGAATAGCCGGCAGCGTTGAGCAAATGACTCAAGCACATTTACGAAATGTACAACAGTTAGCAGTTTTTTATACGGGTGACAATAATATATATGCTATTAATATAGCTAAAATTAAAGCATTTATTATCACTGAAGAGATTACAATCAGTAATACTCCAACAGATACACCTATTGTGGAGGGGATTGCAACTATCAGGGGTGAACCGATTACGCTAATCAATCTTGACAGATGGCTGGGAAATGAGCCATTACCGATTGAAGATTATAAATTAATTATTTTTTGTGAATTTAATCATAAGCAAGTAGGATTTTTAGTAAAAGATATGCTTGATATCGTTGAAAAAACAACAGATGAACTTAAAAATTCAGAAGAGCAAAATTCAAAAATTACTTATACTACTTATGTGAAAGTTAATGATAAAGATGAACTTTGTACAGTATTTAACGCCGAACAACTTTTAGTTGATATTGGTTGGACAGATAGCGGTACAGATGATTTGCATAAATATGTAACCGCTCCTATTAATAATAGTAAAATAATTTTAGCAGCAGAAGATAGTGCAGTTGCAAGAGAAATTTTAATTTCATTTTTCAAAAAGGCCGGTGCAAACTATGAAGTGTATCCAAATGGAACACAGCTGTTAGATAGATTAGCAACTATTAATCCTCAAAGTGTAGGGTTGGTTATTACTGATATTGAAATGCCGGAAACTGACGGTTATCAAGTGGCACAGGCTATTAAAGATAGTTCAATGCTTTCTCATATTCCAGTAGTTATAAATTCAAGTATGACAACAGCAGCTGTTAGGCATAAAATGGAAGATATCGGTGTAGATGATTTTATTGGTAAAACGGATATTGCATCGTTATATAACACTGTAGTAAGACATATTGGATTAGCTTAGGCTTATTAAGTCATCTTCCCCAAGTTTTATTTGGGAGTACAGCTATTTTTTAGCTGTACTTTTTTTCGCAGTTGTTTTTTTGTCCTCATTTTTGCGGGATTTTATAGTTGCAGCTTTTTTTGCCGGTGTTTTCTTTACAGCACCTCTTCTCCCTTTTGAAGTTGGTTGATTTTTAATTATATCTTTTACCTCTTCAAGGCTTAAAGCTTTAATATCTTGCTCATCAAGTCCTTTGGGTAATTTAAAATTCTTTTTACCCTCTTTAATATAAGGTCCGTATCTTCCTATTAAAAGTTGAATTTTAGCTTCAGGGAAATCTTTAAGAAGTGCTTTCTCTTTTTCTTCTCTTATCTCTTTTACCACCTCTAATGCTCTTTGTAAATCAACAGTATATGGATTGTCAATTTTTAAACTGAAATATTCAGATTTGATTTGAATATAAGGACCAAATCTTCCAATATTTACTTTGACATCATCACCATTTTCATCGCAACCTAAAACTTTTGGAAGTTGAAGTAATATAAGAGCTTCTTCTAAAGTAATTCTATCCACACTTTGATCTTTTGCCAAAGATGCAAATTTAGGTTTTATCTCTTTACCATTTTCATCAACATCATCTTTATGTCCAAGTTGTACAAATGCTCCGTATCTACCAGTACTTGCAAATATTTTTTTATCTGTTTTTGGGTCAACGCCTAGTTCTCTAGCTTCTGCAAATTTTGCCCGTGGTGCATTTTCTTGCTTTTCGTCAACTCTTTTTACAAAATCTCCATAGAATTCTTGCATAACAGTTTGCCACGCAATCTTCCCATCTGCTATATCATCAAACTCTTCTTCGATATGTGCAGTAAATCCTAAGTTTACAATATCAGGAAAATGCTCAACTAAAAAGTCATTTACAACTTCACCAATAGGTGCAGGAGCTAATTTTTTATCTTCAGTTTTAATCACATAATCTCTAGCTTGAATAGTTGAAATTGTTGGAGCATAAGTTGATGGTCGTCCAATCCCTTCCGATTCCATTTTTTTAACTAAAGAAGCTTCTGTATATCTTGCAGGTGGTTTTGTAAAATTTTGTTCTGTTTCTAGATTTTCTAATTCTAAAACAGTGTCTTTTTTAACATTTGGCAAAAACTTTTCAGTGTTGTCTAATGCAGCTTCGGGGTCATCACTCCCTTCTGTATAAGCTTTCATAAATCCGGCAAATACTATTTTAGTACCTTTTGCCTGAAATTCATATTCCTCCTCTTTACCCGCAGTAATTTTATAAGTTGTATTTGCTACAACTGCCTGTGCCATTTGAGTAGCGATAGTTCTTTTCCAAATTAAACTATAAAGTCTATATTGTGAGTGGTCAAGGAAGGCGTGAACATCACTTGGTTTTAGATGTAAATTAACCGGACGAATCGCCTCATGGGCTTCTTGAGCGCCTTTTGCTTTGGATTTGTAAGCACGAGCCTTACTTAATGAATATTCTTTTCCATACTCTTTAATGATAACTTCTTTAGCCATATCAGTCGCTGTTTTTGATAAATTTACACTATCTGTTCTCATATAAGTGATTAAACCACCAATATGGTCAGGAATATTTATTCCACCTTCATAAAGCTGCTGAGCTACTATCATAGTTTGTTTTACACCAAAACCGGCTTTTCTACTTGCTTCTTGTTGTAAAGTTGAAGTTGTAAATGGAGCAGCTGGATTTCTTTTGCTTTCTTTTTCTTCAATATTTTCTAATAAATATTCTCCGGCTTCACAAGAATTACGAATAACTGCAGCTTCTTTTTCATTTTTAACTTTTGTAATTTTTCCATTTATTTTTGCTAATTCTGCTCTAAAGTTTGGATTTTCAAAATCCAATTTAATTTTCCAAAATTCTTCTGGATTAAAAGCTTTTATCTCTCTTTCTTTTTCTACGATAATTCTTACAGCAACTGATTGAACACGACCAGCACTAAGTCCATATCTGACTTTTTTCCAAAGTAAGGGAGATAATTTATATCCAACGGCACGATCTAAAATTCTTCTTGCTTGTTGAGCATCAACTAAGTGTTGGTCAACTTCTCTTGGATTTTCCAATGCTTCTAAAATAGCACCTTTAGTAATCTCATGAAAAACTATTCTTTTAATTGGATTTTTTTCAATTTTTAGTGCCGGGATCAAATGCCATGCAATAGCTTCTCCCTCTCTATCCTCATCGGCTGCCAGGTAGATAACAGTATCTTTTTTAATTTGTTTTTTTAAATCTGCTATTACTTTTGTTTTATCTCTTGAAACTTGATATTTAGGTTTAAAATTATCTTCAGGATCAAATCCCAGTGAAGATTTTGGTAAATCTCTTACATGCCCCATAGAAGCCATAACAGTATAGTCAGAACCTAAAAATTTTGATATTGTTCTTGCTTTTGCGGGTGATTCGACGATAACTAAATTTTTCACATTTAATCCTTATTATATAGATTAGGTTGTTTTTTGAACGAAATAGTATCATAAAAAAATTTAATTTTCTTTAAGTGAACTAATTTTTATGTTTTTTAAAACTTTATATTAAGAATAAAAATAAGTAATTCGTATTATAAAAGATAATTTAGATAAACTTTCTAAAATTAAATTTTAAGGTATACTTATGGCACAAGAATATACGAGGTATGAAGAAATAGACCAAGATTTACTTCAAAAAGATATCGATGAGATTAAAGAAACGATAGGTGATCCAACACAGGAAGATTTTGATCATTTATTAAAATTAGAGATGTGGGGCAGAAGTGCTACTTTGAGTGGATTTTTTCTTATTTTTGTAATTGTCGGATTTGAAGTTTCATCAGGTTTTAGTGGTTTATGGTTTTGGGTTTTATCTGTAATATCTGCAATTTTAATAGGTGTTGGAAATGTGGCAAGATGGGCTGATGTAACTCATCCTATTTTGCATGGTGCTTATGATAAAGTGCCGGGTATTCCTTATCGATATACAAAAAAAGGTTATGCCTCAGGTTGGAGAAGATATATTGATTGGTTAGATTGGATTAAACCTGATGCTTGGATGTTTGAACATAATATTATGCACCATTATCATTTAGGTGAGCCGGATGATCCGGATAATGTTGAGAAGAATATGTTATGGCTTCATGAGAAAAAAATGCCGATGTTTTTTAAATATGCTTTTGTTTATCTTTTTGCAACAGTTTGGAAACTTGTATATTATGCCCCAAATACATTAAGAATATTAGGAAATAAAGATAGAAGAAAAAATAAAGAACCCCAAACTTTGGAATATGAGATAAGTCCATTTAAACCAAATGGACTTTTATTATGGAAAGATTATCTTTTACCTTATGGAATTGTTAATTTTGTAGTGTTGCCATTTCTATTTTATCCATTAGGTATGGAAGCTGTTTGGACAGCATTTACAATTATAGTTATGGCTGAGTTATATGCAAATTTTCATTCATTTGCTGTAATTACTCCAAATCATTCAGCTGCTGATATTTATCAATTCAGTACTCCACATAAAACTCAAGGTGAGTACTATTTAAGACAAATTATGGGAAGTGTAAATTATACTACCGGAAATGATTTTATTGATTTTTGTCATGGTTTTTTAAATTATCAGGTAGAACATCATATTTTTCCAGATAGAACACATTTCTTTTATCAAAAAAGTCAACCTATCATAAAAGAGATTTGTAAAAAACATAATCTTGAATATAGACAAGAAAATGTTTTCAAAAGACTTTTTATGACAATTGAGCTAATGGTGGGTAAAACTCAAGTATTAAGAGTAGAGGGAATTTAAATTTAGTATAAAATTAAATTTTTACTAAAAATTAGTTATAATCACCTAAATATTTAAATAGTAGGATATAAAATTGTCAGAACAATTATTACAAAAACAAGCTGATACAATTAGATTTTTAGCAGCTGATATGGTACAACAAGCAAATAGCGGGCATCCAGGTGCTCCAATGGGTATGGCGGATATTGCTACAGTTTTGAGCAAACACTTAAAACTTGACCCAAAAAATCAAAACTGGTTAAATAGAGACAGATTGGTTTTTAGCGGCGGTCATGCATCTTCGATGGTTTATTCACTTCTTCACCTTTGGGGATTTGATGTAACTATTGAAGATTTAAAACAATTTAGACAAACAGGAAGTAGAACACCCGGACATCCAGAATACAAACACACAGATGGTGTAGAGATTACAACTGGACCGCTTGGGCAAGGTGTTGCCAATGCTGTTGGTTTCTCAATGGCAAGTCAGTATGCCAAGTATTGTTTGAACTCTGAAACCGCTGAGATTATTGATCATCATGTTTATTGTTTTTGTGGTGATGGAGATATGCAAGAGGGAATTTCTTATGAAGCTTGTGCAACTGCCGGACATCAAAAACTTTCAAATTTAACTATTATATATGATTCAAATGATATTACAATAGAAGGTGATATTAGTATTGCTTGGAGTGAAGATGTAGCAAAGAGATTTGAAGCTATAAACTTTGATGTAATTACAATTGACGGTCATGATTTTGATGCTATTGATGAAGCTTTAACAAATAGTAGAAATACTGATAAATCAACTTTAATCATAGCAAGAACTGCGATTGGAAAAGGTGCTGCTACATTAGAAGGCAGTCATCATACTCATGGTGCTCCTTTAGGAGATGATGAATTAGCTGCTTCAAAAGAAAAAGCAGGATTTGATCGTGATCAATCATTTGTAGTTTCTGATGAGGTTAAAAAAGTTTTTGATAAAACTGAATCTGGAGAGCTGTTAAGTAAAGCTTGGAATAAATTAGTTAAAAAAGATTTACCGTTAAGCGAACAAAATGAAACTTTAAATGCTTTATTAAATCCTGATTATTCAAAAGTACAATATCCTGATTTTAGTGAAGTTAGTGATATTGCTACAAGAGATTCAAATCATAAGATTTTAAATGCAATTGCAAAAGCTGTACCTAGTTTTATAGGTGGAAGTGCAGATTTAGCACCGTCAAATAAAACTGAACTTACCGGTCTTGGAGATTTTCCAAGAGGTAGAAATATCCATTTTGGTATCAAAGAACACTCAATGGCTGCAATTGTAAATGCTATGAGTATTTATGGATTATTTAGAGTATTTAGTGCAACATTCTTTATCTTTAGCGATTATTTAAAACCAGCGGCAAGAGTTGCAGCACTTTCAAATATTCCTGCCCATTTTGTATGGACTCATGACAGTATTGGAGTTGGGGAAGATGGTGCAACTCATCAACCTGTTGAGCAGTTAAGCCAATTTAGAGCGTTACCTAATTTTTATACATTTAGACCAGCAGATGCTACTGAAAATGTAAAATGTTGGGAAAAAGCATTGACTATGAATAGTCCGACTGCGTTTGTATGTTCAAGACAAAAACTAAAAACTTTAAAACCGGAAGTTGAATTTGGTGAAGTAGCCAATGGTGGATATCTTTTAACAAAAAGAGAAGATGCTACCGTTACACTTATGGCATCAGGAAGTGAAGTTATGCTTTGTTTACAAACTGCCTGTCATTTAGAAGATGATTTTGGAATAAAATGTAATGTAGTTTCGGTTCCTTGTTTTGATTTACTTTGTGAGCAAGATAAAGAGTATATTGATACTATTATTGACCCATCTACAACGGTAGTTGCAGTAGAAGCGGCGACAGCAATGGAATATTACAAGTTTGCAGATCATGTAATAGGTATGGAAGGGTTTGGAGAAAGTGGACCGGCTAATGAGCTTTTTGAAAAATTTGGATTTACAATCGGTAAACTTAAATCTAAGATTAAAGATTTAATCGATTAAAGATTATGGAAAGTATTAATAATGCAGTATTTGGTGTTTCAGCCGTTGCATTATTAATTGGCATTATGGTTTATATATTGGCACCAAGCAAAAAAGAATAATAAAAAACACTAAAAAGGAAAAGAAATGGCAACAACAAATTTTAAAGGAACAGAAGTTCAATTAAGTGGAAATGATTTAAGTGTGGGTGATATGGCACCTGTTGTAACTGCAGTTGGAACGGACCTAAATGATGTTGAGGTTGGGGGTGCTAAAGATCAAGTACAATTACTTATATCTGTACCGTCGCTGGACACTGCAACTTGTGCGGCAGAAACACGAAGATTTAATCTTGAAGTTGGTGCTTTGGATATTTGTACTACAACAGTTATATCTATGGATTTACCTTTTGCATCATCTAAATTTTGTTCAACAGAGGGTATTGATAATTTAACTGTAGTAAGTGATTTTGTTGAAAAAGACTTTGGAAAAGCTTATGGTGTACTTATGGCTGATAACAAACTAAAAGGTTTATTAGCAAGAACAATTTATGTTGTGGATAGAAGCGGTGAAATTGTTTATAAACAAATTGTTCCAGAAGTTACAGATGAGCCAAATTATGATGAGGTTCTAGAAGCTATTAAAGACGCGAGATAGATAATAAGTCGTTGAAAAATTGAGTGAAAAACACTCTAATTTTTCAACTTTTTTAATAATCAATAATTTACATAAAACAACACTTAATTAAGAGTAATAAGTGTTTCTAAAACTTTTCTTTTTCTCATAAATATTAAATTAAACTTAAAAATAGAAATTATTAAAAATAATTCAAAAAATTGACATAACTCAATTTTTTTTAGTCAAAAAAGAGATAAACTTTTACTAGTTCCGTATACTAACACAAAGGATTAAATTATGATTATTTTAGATGCGCCGTTTTTGAATCTCCCGGAGATTCCACTAGACCAATTCTTACCGATATTTGTATCGTCTTCCGCTGTTTTATTATTTGGACTTTTTTATGTGGCTATTTATACGCTTGTAAAAATGGGTTTTCTAAAAAATATCTATATGCCGTTTGCATATATTTTTTGGTGCCTACAAACATATTGTATGTATTATGTGGTTGGTGCCTTAGGCAATGACCCGTTTACTGTGAAGGTTTTAATGTTGGCGATGTTTGGGTATTTATTACTTCCACACCTTTGGTATCATTTAAATCAACGATCAGAAGAAAGATACGAACAATAAAATTAAAGGAGGAAATATGTCAAAAAGAACTGTTTCAGTATGGACAGACAACCGATTCTGGGCTAGATCAGCTGGTTGGGTTACAGGTTTTGCATCAGTATTACTAATTTGGCTTACATTTGACACATTGGGTCAAATTGCTATGGGTAATGATGATGATCTTAAAAATGGTGTAGCTAAAAGGGTTCCAGGACCTACAGTTATTAACTATAAAATCACTTATGAGATGAGTGAAAAAAGAGGTCATGAGGTGCCAGTAATTGGTGGTAAAGAGAAATTTTTTGGTAGAGATGATTACAGTGAGGAAGAAGCTGGAGCATTACTACACTTAGGAAAATTAGGAAGTCAAGCAAAGAACTGTATGAATTGTCATACACTACTTGGAAATGGTGCATACTATGCTCCAGATTTGACAAAAGCATGGTTGGATCCTGCATGGGGACCAAATGGACCATATCTGGGAATGACTGGAAAAGATACAAAAGAGGAAGCAATGGCTGAATTTTTAATGCATCCTTCTCAATACCCTACACATGAAAGAATGATGCCAGATTTACAAATCACAGCTGAAGAAGCTAAAGGTTTAGTAGCATTCTTAAAACATATGTCTTCAATTGATACTAATGGTTTCCCAAGAAACTTTGGTAAAATGGGCGATGAAAATGGTCAATTCACACTTCGTGAAAAGACAGCAGGAGGTAGATAATGGCAATTGGTAGTACTTTAAAATGGGAAGGACAACAACTGGCAACTTGGTATTTTACAGTTGCGATGGTATTGTTTGGAGCTCAATTACTTATGGGTCTTATTGCAGCAACACAATTTTTATATCCAAGTTTTCTTTTTGAAATCTTTGATTTTTCAACTGCAAGAATGGTGCATATTAATGCGCTAGTTGTTTGGATGGTTTATGCGATGGTTGGAGCTGCTTATTGGCTGCTTCCAGACGAAACAGGTGTTGAGATTGTTGGTATTAAATTAGCTAAGTTAGGATTTATGGTATTAACAGCTGCAGTTACTGTTGTTGTTTTAGTATATATCTTAGTTCAATATGGACCTGCAGATATGATGACAATTTGGTTTATTGGTGAGGGTCGAGAATATATCGAAGCTCCAAGATGGGCTGATATTGGTATCGCTGTTGTTTTGGTTGGGTTTCTTTTACACGTATTCTTAACTGCAATAAAAGGTGAAAGAACTGGTATTGTTACTGTTCTTATGGCTGATATGATTGCACTTGTTGGTTTATATTTATGTGGTATGGGTTTCACTGACTCTATCTCTATGGACCAATTTTGGTGGTGGTGGGTAATCCATTTATGGGTTGAAGCTACATGGGAAGTTCTTGTTGGTGTATTTGCTGCTTATGGTTTAATTAGAATCATTGGTGCAAACAGACAAGTTGTTGAGATGTGGTTATGGATTGAAGTAGCAATGCTATTTGGATCTGGAATCTTAGGTATGGGACATCACTATTTCTGGATTGGTACTCCTGAGTACTGGTGGGAAATTGGAGCATTATTTAGTGCGCTTGAGCCGTTACCGTTAGTTGCTATGTTTATCCATGTTACTTACGATTGGGGTAAACAATCAGGTATTGCTAAAGGTGAAGGTGAAGGAAGACAAGTTATTGCTAATACACCTGCTCTTGCATGGTTCTTTTCAAATGCGTTTGGTAACTTCTTAGGTGCTGGTGTATGGGGATTCTTCCACACATTACCGCAAGTAAATATTTATACTCACGGTACACAGTTTACTTCAGCTCATGGTCACTTAGCATTTTTTGGTGCTTACGCGACGATTTTAATAGGTGTATTCTATTTAGCTGTACAAGGTACAAACAATATTACAAGATTAAGAGCTACTTTTGATTCAAAAATGGCGATTATTCTTATTAATGTTGGTGTATTTGGTATGACTGTTGCACTTACAATCTCTGGTTATGGACAGGTTCTTGTAGAACGTGCACAGCTTGGGGCTACTTGGGAAGCATTCTTTGTATCACAAGATGCACTTTGGTTTGTTCAAGGTCTAGGTTGGAGACTTGTAATGGGTGTTGTTACTTTAGTTGGTTTTATTTACTTGGCGAAAGATTTACTTTCAACTGGTAAATATGCTATTCACGAAAGATAAGGAGATAAAAGATGTTTGAACCATTTACAGATTTAGTTCCAAGTTTTTTTGGAGTGTTAAATCAATATCCATTAGGATTAACAATTTTTCTTCACACTGTAATTATACTTCCAATGTTTTGGATTTATGCACAAGAGAAGAAAAGATTAGAAGACGAAGCTGAGTAGAAATGTGAAGATTTGTAACACTTATTTTGAGTGTTGCATTCTTTCAGGGAACTTGCTTTTTTTAAGAGTGTCTTAAAAAAAAGTAAGTTAGGATTTTGTTAAGTTTAACTTAAAAACTAAGGAGAAAAAATGAAATTAAATAAATTGATATTAAGTACAGTTGCTGCGGCATCTTTAATTGCTACAAGTGCAGCTGCTTTTGATGCAGATGCTGTTTTTGAAAAAGATTGTCAAGGTTGTCACGGTCCGGCTCACCAAGGTGGTGTTGGTTCTGATTTAAGACCAGATGTTTTAAGAGGTAAAAATGACCAAACTTTAGCTTCTGCTATTCTAAATGGTGTAGCAGGTTCTGCGATGATTCCATTTAAAAAAGGTGAATCAATTGGTCATGAATTCTCTCAATCTGATGCAGATGAAATGGTTAAATACCTTAAAAACTTTACAGGTAAGCAACCAATGATTCTTACACTTGAAAATGTTAAGAAAAAATGGAGAACATTAAATGATAGAATGAAATTATTTAAAAAATATCCAAAAGCAGTTGATGTAGATAACGTTACTGATATTTGTTTTGTAACAGAAAGAGATGCTTCTAAAGTAACTTTCTTAGATGGTGTAAAAGGAACTAAAATTTCTACTCATCCAGCTGGTTTTGCTGTGCATGTAACAGTTACAAATAAAAGACAACCAAGATATGCATACTCTATCTCTAGAGATGGTTTATTAACTATGTTTGATTTAGCTTCTAAAGGTCAACAAAAAATTGCTGAAGTTAGAATCGGTACATCTTCAAGAGGACTTGCAGTTTCTCCAGATGGTAAATATGTAATGGCTGGTAACTACGAGCCAGGTGGAGCGATTTTATTTGATGCGATGACTCTTGAGCCATTAAAAGTATATCCTACATCAAGTGTAATTAACAACGAAGGAAACATTGAGTCTTCAAGAGTTGCTTCTATTGCTGATACACCGTATGGTCCTTACTTTGCATTTGCACTTAAAGATGCTGGACATGTTTATATTGTAGATTACTCTAAACCAAACTTTCCAGTTGTTGGAGATATCGCAAATATCGGTAATATCCTTCACGATGCTTTCTTAAATGAAGGTAAAGAGATTGGTAGATACTATATGATTGCTTCTCAAGGTAGTGATGTTATTGGTATTGTAGATTTTAAAACTAAAACATTAGCTGCTAAAGTTTATACAGGTACTGGTTCTAAACCACATCCAGGTCAAGGTTCATCTTGGTATAACGAAGAGTATGGTCAATTACATGCTACAGTTAACATGAATGTTGGTCAAGTAACTGTTTGGGATAATAACTGGGATGTTGTAAGACATATTCCAACAGCTGGTGGAGCACTATTTGTTGGTACATCTGAGCATACTCCATGGATCTGGGCTGATAATGTATTAGGTGGATCTTCAAACTGGAATAAAGTTCATTTAATTAATAAACAACATTTAGAAGTTGAAAGAGTTATTACTGTTGGTAAAGATAAAGGTACTTTAACTAAAGCTGATGGTACAATTATTGCAGAATGGAAAGTTCCTCATAAAGATGTAGTTCCAAGAATTTTACATGCAGAGCCAGCAAATCACGGTAATTGGACTATGATTTCTGAATGGAATACAGGTAGAATCGGAATTTATGAAGCTAAAACTGGTAAATTTGTTAAGTATATTACAGGATTAACAACTCCTACATTTACTTACTCAATTGAGCATAGACAAACTATACCTGGTGCTTAATCGGAATTTTTTCTCTTCCTTCGGGAAGAGAAAATCTTTTAGAAAAAGGTAAGAAGTAAAGATTACTTTTTACCTTTTTTTATACCCAAATTAACAATATAAGGAAAAATTATGAGAATTATTACTTTAATAATTTTATTATTTATTAGTCTTAATGCCAAATATTTAGATACAAAGAGTTGTAAAGAGTGTCACGAGATGATACATTATGAACATACAAACTCAATGCATCATAAATCATCTTTATTTAAAGATGAACTTCATAGGAAAATTAAAGAGATAACAACTCCTGATAAATATAGTTGTGCTTTGTGTCATATTCCAGCAGCTACAAATTTGAGAGCTATAATGGATGGTACGGAACAGCCAAATTCTAAAAGCAAAAAACAAAGCGATGGAGTATCATGTTTTTATTGTCATCAAATCACAAAAGTTATGATAACAAAACATAAAAATATAAATTTTTACAGTTATAAAGACGGTACAAAACCTACCTTTTTTGGGAATTTAAATAATGTAGATTCAAGTGACAAGCATAAAAGTAACAGTTCAAATGAGATATATAAAAATTCTCAAGTTTGTATGGGCTGTCATGGAAAAAAATATAATAAACATGGTGTTCAAATATGCAGTGCAGTAGATGAAAAAGGAAAAACAAGTGATTGTATAGGTTGTCATATGCCAAAATTCCCAGGAGGAACTACAAAACTTAACAAAAGAGGAAGAGAAGAATACAGTTCTCATGAATTTTTAGGTATTAGAGATGATGTTATGGTTAAAAAAGCTGTTGAATTAAAACTAAAATTTATTGATAAGAATTCAGTGGAGCTTACTATTAAAAATAAAATGGGACACTCTATTATAATGCAGCCCATGAGATTAAAATATGTAGAAACTACGGTGGAACGATTTGGTAAAATTATATGGAAGAATTTTGATAAATACCCAATTGATGATGAGGAAGCTACTTTTACAAGATTGTTTCAAGATGATAAAATGAACCGTGTGTTTCCGCCATTTGCAACAGATATAAAATTTGATAATAATTTAAAAGCAAATAGTACAAAAATTATTACTTATAAATTACCGGAGCTTATCAAAGGGGATATAATTAAAAGTCAATGGATAAGTTATGTAATTCGTCCGGCATTAGCAAGTAGTTTGAAGATTATGGATAAAAAGATGACGAAGAAATATACAGGAGTTAGTGTTAAGTTGGAAGTGAAGTAGATTATCTTGGGTGTGTTAGACTAATATATAGCCTAACAACTTAAGTTATTTGCAATAAAACACCAAATATTAAAGATAAAACAATTGTGATTGCAACTGTTAATTTATTATATAGTTTTTCACTAATTTCCATTTTTGTTTCAAGAAACTCTGTAATTTTCATAGCTGGATAAGCCATTAAAATCAATAAAGGTAATGCAAATACAAGTGATAAAAGTATATCCATCATTTTGCATTCTCATAATCATATAATTTAAATTGTTCCCACATTATAGATGCTTTAGGATGACCTGTATCTTTGGCTTTTTTTATCCAATATGCAGCTTTTTTATAATCTTTTTTCGTACCATGTCCACTAATATACATAAATCCAAGATTTATTTGTGCATCTATATTTCCTGCAATTGATGCTTTTTCATACCATTTTAAAGATTCTTTTAAATCCATTTTTACACCCAGTCCACCTGTATAAAAATAACCTAAATTGTAAGCAGCTTTTATATTTCCAACATTTGCTGCTTTTTGGAACCACTTAAAAGCTTTTTTATAATCTTCTTTTGAAGCATAAATATTAGCTAGTTTTATCCAAGCATGTTCATTCCCTGCATTTGCAGATTTTTCAAACCATTTAAAAGACTTGTTTTGATCTTTTTTTACACCATCTCCATTTGCATACATAATTCCAATTACAAGCATAGCACGATTATCTTCATTTTCTGAAGCGATTAAGAAACTCTCCATGGCTTTTTTATACTTTGTTTGTGTATAAAAGTTAATTCCGTTATCATAACTTCCTGCAAATAGATATGAGCACAATATGATTGGTATAAATAGTTTTGTCAGCATGTTTTAAATCCCTTTTTTTAGATTTAAGATTATATCTAAAAATACTAAGATTTAATTGATATTTATCAACATAAATAAATTATAAATATGTTAGTATATTGACCTAAAAATATAGGATAATAAAATATATGAAGTATATAATCAAATCAGCATTATTTGTAATGTTTTTATTAAATATTACAAATGCAAACTCTTTAGAACAAAAAGCTTTAACTACTGGCGACTCAGTATTTAAAGCTTATTGTTGGGGATGTCATCATCAAACTTCTGTTGCATTTGGACCATCATTTGAAGATATTGCAAACAAAAGAACAGTGGGTGAAATACAAGGACACATTGTAAGTCCAAAATCAACTTATAAACAATTAGGACATAAAAGAAGTGTTATGCCGGCATTTGGTGAAACATTATCACAAAAAGAATTGGATTTAATTACAAATTTCATTCTATCATTTAAAAAAGGAAATTAATGTTTAGACTTTCAAATTTGATTAAATCAACATTAGAAGATAAAAAAGAGAGATTATTAAATGGTTCTATAATGATATGGAATTTTACAAATAGATGTAATCTTCTTTGTCATCATTGTTATTCTAAAGCAGATGCTAACGGTGAAGACAGTTTAACTTTTGAACAAATTTGTCAAACAATTCCAAGTATGATAAATGCAGGGGTTAAATTTGTAATATTCAGTGGCGGTGAACCGCTGATTAGAAAAGATATTTTTGATATTGCCAACGAGATGAAAAAAGCTGGAATCATGACATATTTATCTACAAACGGTATGTATATAAATGAAAAAAATGCAAAACAAATAGTAGATACATTTAACTATATAGGAATTAGTATAGATGGGATTGAAGAGGTTCATGATTATTTTAGAGCTCAAAAAGGTTCATATAAAAAAGCAATAGAGGGTATTAAACATATCCAAAATGCAGGTGGAAATGCAGGTATTAGATTTACACTTACAAAAGAGACTAAAGACAGCTTTTATGCTATGTTTGATTTGGTTGAAGAGTTGGGAGCTAATAAACTTTATATTTCACATCTTGTTTATTCAGGTCGTGGGCTTGATAATCTTAAAATTGATATTACTAAAGAAGAGCGAAGAGAATATGTAGAATATATAATAGATAAGGCATTTGAATATTATAAGGCCGGTAAAGATATAGATTTGGTTACTGGGAATATGGAAATGGATGCTGTTTTATTATTAAAAAGATTTGAAAAAGAATATCCTGAGCTGACTGAGCAATTGACTGCTAAGCTTAAAGCTTGGGGAGGGAACAGTGCAGGTAATCGTCTAGGAAATATGGATTGGGAAGGTAATGTAAAACCTGACCCATTTTTTCCTGAATATATCGGTAACTATTTAGAAACTTCTTTTGAAGATATTTGGGCAGGAAAAAGCAGCGATATAGTTGAAAAACTACGAAAAAGTCCAAGAGAAATTAGTGGAAAATGTGCTAACTGTAAATATATAGATATATGTAATGGTGGAAGCAGAAGCAGAGCTTATGCTATACATGGTGATTTATGGGCAGAAGATCCATCGTGTTATTTAACAAATGAAGAGATAAAATAAAGGAAAAATAATGAATAAAATCAAGATTTTATTAGCAATAGTTACATTATCAGTATCATTAAGTGCTTATGAAAAATATTTTGTGGTTGAAAGAGAATCATCATCTTTAGCTGTAATTGAAAATGGTATTAAATACTCAACTATGAAAAATATGAGAAATATGAATCATGGTGTAGTTAAATTTGAGGGTAAAGACGGTTATGTTATCAGTCGTGACGGTTATGTGATAAAGTTTGACCCAATTAAAGAAAAAATATTGGCAGAATATAAAACCAGTAAAAGTGCTATTGGATTTGTGATAGGTAAAAACTATGTAGCAGTTGCAAATTATGATGATAAAAGTGTTGATATACTTACAAGAGATTTAAAACCTTTACAAAAAATAAAAACCGGTTCTAAAAATGTGGGTATTAAAATATACAAAGATTTTTTAATTTTTGCACAAATGGATAATGATAAAATTTCTATTTATGCAAATGTAGGTGGTGTTTTAGGTGATGAAGAGAATGATAAGGATCCTAATTTTCAACTTTATAAAGAATTTAAAGATGTTGGAGAGTTGCCATTTGATGCTATGATTCAGGACAATAAATATATAGTTGGATTTTTTACATCTAAACATTTCGGAACTGTAGATTTAGATAATATGACATTTAAAAAAGTTAAAATATTTTTGGATGAGGAAAGAAAAATGGTATTAAAAGTACCTCATTTTGGTTTTTGGTCAATTGGTGGAGATAAAGTATTTGTACCTGCTGTTGGAGACAATAAAGTAATGGTATATGATATGAATTTTAAATTTCTTCAAAATATAAAAGTTACTGGTATGCCTGTATTTACAAGTTTAAGTCCGGATAAAAAATATTTAGCTGTTACATTTAGCGGTAAAAAATTTCCGGTTATTCAGATTATAGATACTAAAACTCTAAAAGTTATCAAAGCATTTAGTTTTGAAGGTAAAGTATTACATGTTAGATGGTCAAAAAGTAAACCACTTTTGTATGTATCAGTAAATGATGCAAATATCGTAACAGTAATTAACACTGACGAATGGTACCGGGCAAGAGATATTTTAAATATTGAAAAACCGTCAGGTATATTTATGTACAATGCACCGGGATTTGAATCTCCGGCAACATCTTTCCAAAAAAAAGGGCGAAAATATGAGTAAAACAGTACATTTAGTAGGGGCAGGTCCTGGAGATATTGAATTAATGACAGTAAAGTCATTAAGATTGATTAAAGAGGCAGATGTTATTATCTTTGATAGATTGGCAAATCCTTTAATTTTAAAAGAAGCACCCCAAGGTTGTGAGTTCATTGATGTAGGTAAAACAGATGGTCAACATCCTGTAAAACAACCAGAAATTAATGAAATAATATATCAATCATCGCTAAAGTATGAAAATGTTGTAAGATTAAAAGGTGGCGATCCTTTTGTATTTGGTCGTGGCGGAGAAGAGGCATTATATTTAAAAGAGAGAAATGTAAAATTTGATATAGTACCGGGAATTACATCAGCTATCAGTGTACCGGCATATGCAGGTATTCCTGTAACTCAAAGAGGAGTAGTTAGTTCGTTTAGAGTAATAACCGGACATGAAGCACCGGGTAAAGCAGTATCTCAAATAGATTGGAACTCTTTTAACACAGACGAAACTTTAGTATTTCTAATGGGATTACATAATCTTGGTAGAATCAGTAAAAATTTAATGGAAGCTGGAAAGGATAAAAATTATCCAGTTGCTGTTATATCTGCCGGGACAACTGCAACTCAAAAAGTTGTAGTGGGAACTCTTGAAAATATAGAAGAAAAAGCGAAAAGTCTACCGACTCCGGCGCTTATAGTAGTGGGTAAAGTGGTTAATCTAAGAGATGAATTAAAGTGGTTTGACTAGAAAAATAAGAGAAACGACTAAAACAGTTGTTTCTCAAACCTCTCTTTATTAATAGTTTTTAATTTAGTATCAATTAAATCATCATTTTTAAAAGTTCTTAATATTCTTGATAAAGTTTCAGGTGTGATATTTAGAATTTCTGCTATTTCTATATTCTTTGTGTTAAAGAAATCTTCTGGGTTATCACAAATATATTTTGCAATTCTTTCTTTAGCATCTAAAACCAAATGTGTGGAAATTACTTTTTCTAAATTCTTTATTTTTTTAATTAATGATGTCTGTATTTTAAAGGAAAGGTCTGCATTTGTATATATGATTTTCTTTAATTTATCAAAATCTATTTTAAGCAATTCAATATCTGTAAATGCTTTTGCTGTTGCCGGATAGGGTATATGTTCAAAACTTGCAACTTCTGCTATTAATTCATTTGGATGAAAATATTTTAAGATTATCTCTTTATCATGTGAAGATATTTTATATAATTTAACAATCCCAGATACTAAAAGGTGTAAATATTTTGACTCATCCCCTTCATAAAAAACTATATTGTCTTTGCTTAATTTAGTGCTTAGTGTGAATTGTTCAATTTGTGAAATAGTTTCTTCATCTAAGTCTTGGAATAAAACTATGTTTTTTAATTTAATCTTCATAAGCGAATGATATCCAATACAAACTTAAATTAGAAATAGGATGAAAGTCCTATTTCTAAAGATATAATATTATTTAACTGTAAAGAATTCAGTTTTCAGAATATAAAATTTAGTAGCCTCTTCACTATTTTCTAAATTTAATATTTTGTGCATTTTTGGATTTACAAGATAATATCCAAATTCTACCTCTATAATATCACCGGTTTTAACTGCTTTATCATATTTTATAGTTCTTTGTTCCCCTGCTTTTAACATAGTATCTTTAAATATTTCAGTTGCAACCCAAGGCATTGCAGGTTTTCCATCATGACCTAATATTCTAACAAATGGTGTAGATTTTAATTTAGTAGTTTTAGTTCCATTATTTACTCTAATATTTAATTTTCCTAGTCTTAATGGGTGTATTAAAAGATTATGAGTAGCTAAGTTTTTAATAGTAATATCAAAACCACTAGCTGTCTTTTTAAATCCAAATGTTAAATATTTTGCTAACATTTCAGGTTTATTTCTAACTCCAGCGAATCCATGAAAAGTATGTTTTTTTGTAATTTTAATAGTTGTTGCACTACCTTTAACTTGTGGCATATGGCAAGTTATACAGTTCTTTTCCTCATTTGAAGCACCTGTTTCATCAACCTTACATATATTTTGACCATGAGCATTTTCTTTATGAGCATGACATCCCATACACATTTTACCAGTGTAAAAATTTTGATTTGTATAATCTATATTATGAAAAGGTGAACCCGATGTTTTTTTAAACATACCAAAAAAACTTTTTTCCTCTTTATAGATAATTTTTCCATCTCTATTATCTTTGTTGGCTGCAAATATCATTTTGGGTTCTTTTGTTAAGATATTTTTATCATGAGGAGTTGCATGTTTTTCAATATTTGTAATTGAGTGACAATATACACATGAGATAGCTTCTTCAACTTGTGCTATATCTTTTGTTGGTGTTGCACTTATATCTTTGCTTAGTGCATCAGTTATTCTTGTGTCTGAAGGAGTATGACACTCATTACAAGTATATTTATCTTTTGCTTTACTAGGGTGTTTATCCCAAATTGCTTTATGTATCTCATCTTCGAATATTGAAGCTTTTCTATGAGCTGATTCATAAAACTCACTATAAATTGTAGGATGACATCCTTTACATGTTTTGCTTGTTTCAAATTGAGAAGTCGCGTATAAACTTCCTAAAAATAGAAAAAATAGAATTGTTTTTTTCATTTGCTGTCCTTATAAATAAAATTATGAAATATTATAATAATAAAAGTTTAATTGCATTGATTAATATCAAGTATTTTAATAATATACAATAAAAATATTGATTTATATCAAATTTTTCTTATAATAAAAATGTTATTATATAATTAAATTTAATTTAAGGTTGTAATATGAAATTGTCAAAAAAGATAGTCGTAGCTGCAGGTATGACTTTGTTGTTAAGTACAAGCAGTGTTTTTGCTTCTACTTACACTGTAAAACATGGTGATACTCTTTATGGTATTATGTATAAGTTGGGATTTAATTCTATTGAAGAAGCTGGTTTTAAAGTTCCATCTGGAGATATCCATAAAATTTTTCCGGGTGATCGATTAGGATATAAGGCTAAGCATAAAAAGAAATCAAGATTTAAATCAAAAGAAAAAATTGATTTAAAGAAATTTTGTTTTGAAAGTAACCGTTCTATTCATTATAGAGCAAGCGAAAGATGTAAGTAAAAGGAAAAATATATGATAAGAATTTTAAAAGGTGCAGCAGTAGGTTTAACAGCTGCTTTATTATTAGCAGGATGTACAACTACTCAAGAGAAAGTAAGTGCTCCAGAGATTGATAGAGCAATAGCTTCTGATGCTACGGCAAGTGAAATTAAAAAGCACAGTGAATATGTACAACATATTAAAAGTGTTAAGAAAAAGAAGAAAAGAGTTACCTTAAAGAAAGTAAAAGTTGACTTAGATAATTTCTGTTTCAAAGACGATCACTCTATACACTATAGAGCAGAAGAAAGATGTAGATAAAAAGAGGAAGAGTTATTCTTCCTCTTTTTAGTTAATATTATTTTTTAATAATATTGTTTTTGGTTGGATAAAAATATTCTAAACATCTTGCACTGTGAAATCCTCTTTCAAATTCAGGTGAATGAAATTCATCTTCTATTAGTGTCCAATTCTGTGAACTTTTTGGATCTATTATAATTGATTGCGCAACTTTTCTAACGGCTTTACTTTCACATATAACTGGACCACCACTAATAAATCTTTGCTTTACATCAGCCATACGACTTGTAGTTACCCAATAATGAGCACTTATAAATCCAGCCATAGTAATTAAAATAAAAGGTACAGTTTTTTTCCAAGCTTGACCATTTCCGACAAAAGGACGAGTACCTACAAAAATTGCTGCTCCTAAAGCAAAGGCACCTATTGCTAAATAACCACCTTCAAGTTCTAAAAAATTTTCCATTATGATTGTTCTCCTAAATTAATATATTTGTCTTCCCATACAGATTCATCGTTTGTAAAATATTTAAGTCTTACTTTTTTAAATTCCCGTGACGAATATAAAGGCATATGAGACTTTGATTCTATCTCTTTTTCAATATCTGCTATAACAGCATTTGTTTCTTCTTTTGTTTTTCCGTGAACCATCGTAAATAAATTGTATTGCCAGTTATCATATTTTGGTCTTAAATAACAATGGCTTACAGCACTAAATTGGGCTGCTGTTTTACCAATTTCTTCACCATCTTTTTCATCAACATCCCATACAACCATAGCATTTGCATTAAATCCTGCCCGTCTGTGATTTAAAATAGAAGCGAATCTTCTCATCATGCCGCTTTTTTGTAGATCATTTACAATTGCAAAAAATTGCTCATAAGTTATATTTAGCTTTTTTATAATCTCTTCAAAAGGCTCAGATTTTATTTCTATATCATTTTGTAAAAGTTTAACAACATCCATATGTAAAGGTGTCATATCAATAGCTATTTTTTCTTTTTGTACAATTTTTTCTTTTTTGTCACCTTTTCCCGTAGTATCAAGTTTTACAGAAATTTTAAACAGTTTTAATGTTGGTAACATTATAAAAGCATTTGCATTTGTTAATTTAGCTAAAATTTCTATAGTTTTATCTAGTCCTATTTTACTATCAGGTGAACAAGCCATTGTAAACCAAATATTAAATTTATGATTTCTTTCGTAGTTATGTGAAACTCCAGGGTGAGCATTGATAATTTTAACAGCATCATCAATTTTATCTTCATCAATTTCAAAAGCGACTAATGATGATTTATATCCTAAACTTTTAGTATCAAAAATAGCTGATGTTTGTCTAATTATTTTTTGGTCTTTTTGTTCTTGAATAATAGATATAACTTCATTTTCACTCATATTCAGCTCTTTTGCAATAGCTTCAAACGGTTTAGCTGTTAATGGAAAATTCTTTTGTACTCTTAATAAAATCTCTTGTATCATTATTGTCTTCTTAATGTTAAATTTAAAAACAAATTGTATCTAATAATAGTAAGTTTAAAATTAATTCAAGTCAATATTTCTTTATTTCTTTTATGCTAAAATCAAAATTATAATTTAGGAGTATCGTATTGGCTTATTTTCCAGCTTTTATCAAATTAGATAATATAAGTATTTTAATAGTAGGCGGCGGATATATTGCCAGTGAGAAGTTAGAACATCTATTAGATTTTACATCAAATATCAAAGTAATTGCCCCTGAGCTTAGCTTACATATGAAGCAAATGATTGATGAAAATAATTTAGTATATGAAGATAGAGTATATAAAACAGCTGATATCAATAAATTTGGTGTAGTGATAGTTGCAGTTGATGATATACCTTTACAAGAGCAGATTTTCAATGAGGCAAAACTATTGTCGAATTGTTTGGTAAACAGTGTAGACAGTGTAAATTATTGTGATTTTATATTCCCGTCATATATAAAAAAAGATGATTTAACAATCGCAGTTTCTACGAGTGGAAGCTCACCTGCAATGGCAAAACATTTAAGAAGATATTTGCAAAATCTAATACCCAATTCAATAGGAGATTTTTTAAAAGAGATGAAGAATTATAGAAAAACAATGCCAAAAGGGAAAGATAGAATGGAATTTTTAGATAAGAAGGCTGAACAATATATATCAACTTGGGAGAATAATTAATTATGAAAGAAAATGAAGATAAATCAAAAAATTTTAAACTTAGCAACTTATTTATAATTGGACTTACAATATTGTTTTTTGTACTTGGATTTAACGCACTTCAAGATGCACAACCTGAACACAAAAGTAAAAGAATTTATAAAGAACTTAAAGAATATATTCCATATTATTTAGAAAAAAGAGTTGGTGGATTTCAAATTATGATGAAAGGTTCAAAAGAAAAAGAAAAACCGCCTATTACTGAAGTTTTTAGCAGATTAGATCAACTTGAAAAAGGTTGGGGAAAAGAATTTTTAAAGATTGTTGATAATGATTTGATTATTATGGATAAAAATGGTACACAAATTGGTAAAATACCTTTTCATTTGCCGGAAGAAAAACAGTGGGTAAAAACATTTTTTGAGATGAAATAGTAAGGTAAACTTGTGGATAAAAAAGTTGTTTTAATAACAGGAGCCGGCTCTGGAATGGGTAAGCAAACGGCTTTGTTTTTATCCACTTTTGACTTTATAGTATATGCGGGGACAAGAGAACCTGAAAAACTGCAAAGTATAAAACAAACAAATCTAATTCCGATAAAACTTGATATCACAAACTCTTCAGATATAAAACAAACAATAGATACCATATATAAAGAACAAAACCAAATAGACATACTTATAAATAATGCAGGATATGGGTTAGTTTCAACGGTTGAAGATGTAAGTGAAGAACAGATGTATGATCAGTTTAACATAAATGTATTTGGTGTTTTACGAGTTTGCAAAGCTGTAATACCAATTATGAGAAAACAAAACAGCGGTATAATTATAAATATCAGTTCATTTTTAGGTAAAATAGGACTGCCTCTTTTAACTCTTTATAATTCAAGCAAATATGCGGTTGAGGGAATAACAGATTCATTAAGATATGAACTAAAGGATTTCAATATAAGAGTTAATTCAATTATGCCGGGATTTTTTAATACAAAATTTGCAAGGGAAAATCTAAAAACAAATTTTGAAACATTTGATAAAAACTCTCCATATTCAAAAATAGTATCAAATTTAGCACCAGTCATAGTTGATCAAATAAACAATGGAAATGATGTAAAAGAGGTTGCACAAATGATTTTAGAAATTATTCAAAATGACAAATTCAAAGCAAGGGTAACAGTAGGAGATAAAGCTAAAAAGTTTATACCTATGAAAAAAGAGTTAAGTGATGAGGATTTTGAGAGAAGAGTACGGGAATACTATAAAATATAAAATATGGATAGTTTCTTTTTTAATATTACAGATACAAGCTACAAAATAACCCAAATATATAAAGAAAATAATTGTTATATCACAAGAGTTGATATATCAAACGGGATAGTGTTTTTTGATATATCTTTAGAAAAGAATATAGATAAAATATTTCATATAAAAAATCTTGATAGGATGGTGTTTATTCCTGTTGTAAAAGATGGTAATATTTTGCTTTGTGACAATATAAATAAAAAAGAGTATTCTTCTAAAAAAAATGATATAAATATTTATTGTTCATCAAAACAAGATTTTACTTTGACTATTAAAAAAGCTAAGAGAACAAATATATTTGTTTTATTTATTGCTGATTTCTTTCTAAAAAGATATCTAAGTTCCAATAAAAATGAACCTATTGATTTGCTATATGAAAAGATACAAGATGAATTATCTTTAGAACTTATAAATACCCAACCAATAGATGCTTTGAGTTTATATATAATTGATAAAATCATAAATACAAAGTTAGAGAACAATATGAATAGTATTAGATGTGAGCATAGTGTTATTGAGTTTATGATACATAGATTTTCTTTACTTGATATATATGATGAAAATATAAATGAAGATGAGTTGTATATAGCAAAAAAAGCAAAAAGTTATCTATTGAAAAATTTTGTAACTGCTCCTACTATTCAATCTTTAGCTCATCTTTGTGCAACAAATGAATCAAAACTAAAAAAGACTTTTAAAAAAGTATATAAAACTACTATTTATGGTTATATACAAAAACTTCGACTAAAAAAAGCAAATTTACTTTTAAAAGAGCAAGTTTTAAATATAGGAGAAATTGCTAAAGAGGTAGGATATAAACATCAAGGACATTTTAGTAAACTTTTTTTTGATACTTTTGGTGTTTATCCAAAAGATTTACTTAAATAATACTAACTAAAAATAATCCTTTTACTGCTAAAATAAAATCCTTTTAGTGCTAAAAAATTATTGATTATTATTTGTTTTTCATATATACTAATAATATAAAATAAATAATGTTGGAAATAAGATGAAACAAACTATACTATCATTGATAATTATAGCTTTTTTATTGTCACTACAGTTTCTTTTACCACAAAAAGAGTTTAAGGAATATAGTGATGAGGAATTAAGGCAAGAGGCATTAAGTCGTGCTATGAAACCAATACCAAAAACTTATGAGGGGCTTTTAAAAGTACAAGATAATAAAAATAATCTATTAACTAAAGAAAAAATTATCCTAGGTAAAGAACTCTATTTTGATGCAATTTTATCGCAAAATAGAGATATTAGTTGTAATACTTGTCATACTATTGAAAGAAATACTCAACCGGTACTTCTTAATACTATTTTAGGAAAAACCAAAGATGTAACAAATTGTGCGGCTTGTCATACAATGGACAATAGCGGTACTGATAGATTAACATTTTCAGTTGGCGTTGATGAAAATCCATATAAACTAAATGTTCAGACTATTTTAAACTCTTCACTAGCCAAATCTTTAACTTGGAGTGGTGAAGTTAAAACTATTCAAGAACAAATTAGCAATTCTATAAAAAGTCATTTTAAGATGAATATAAGCGAAGATGAAGTTGAGCAAAGATTAAAGGCTGATTCTGATTATGCAGCAAAATTTAAAACAATATTTAATGAAGATATTAATTTTAAAAATATAACAAAAGCGATTGATGCTTATGTGAGAACTTTACTCACACGTGGTTCTTATGATAAATTTTTAGATGGTGATAATGATGCTATAAGTGATGAAGCAAAAAGAGGATTTGCTAATTTTATCAATTTTGGATGCAAAGGGTGCCATACTGGTATGGGAGTTGGTGGGGAAAGTGTACAAAGATTTCCTGTAAGAACAAATGCAAGAATTCATGATTTGCGACCAAATTATTCATTGGAAGAGGGAAAAATTATAGATACAAGTTTTCCTTTTGAAAACATAGGTGGCTTTAAAGGTCGAGATAATGCAAGCTTTTTTAGAGTTCCAATTCTAAGAAATGTTACTAAAACATCGCCATATTTTCATAATGGTGCTGTATCTAAAATAAGAGAAGCTGTTGATATTATGGCAAAACATCAAGCAGGAAAGAATCTTACGAGTGTTCAAATAGATGAGATCGTAGAGTTTCTAAAAACACTTGAGGGTGATGTAGTAGATTATGGAGTTTTTGATGAAGACAATTAATATAAAAATATTTATATCGTTGATGTTCCTTACAGGGTTATTGCAACTTGATCTGTTTAATATAAGTTGGGAATATCTTACAACTATAAGAGCAGTTCATGTGATAGGTTCCCTTACTTTGGCAATATTTCTAATAATTCCATTTGCCAATACACACACTTTTGAGTTTTTAATTATTAAAAAAATAAATAGTAAAGATGGATTAATCTTAGGTCTTATACTCTTTTTGGTTATTGCCAGCGGTCTTTATCTATTTTTAGTGGGTAATCGTGGTGGAGATATATTTGGATTGTATGCTTTTAATATTCATCTTTTTGGGGCATTCTTTTTAGTTGGATCTTTAATATATCATATCAAAAAAGTAAAAACAAGACTTAAAACATTTGCTTTGTTTTTTATATTGGCTTTTAGTATCTCAACTCCAACCGTATCTTACAGTGAAGATAAATTAACATTGATAAAACTTAGTGATAATGTGAAAAGATACCATAGTGAAGATTGGACAAACTCTGCTAAATGTAAATCTTGTCATGAAGAGATATTTAACCAATGGGCAGATTCAAATCATAAAAATATTACCAGTGCAAATCCATATTATATGGTTTCTGAAGCTTTGGCAGCTGAAGATAAGGGCGAAGAATTTAGACAATGGTGTATGGGATGTCACAATCCAAGTGCCGTAACAACCAAACAATCAAAAACATCACATGGTATGGATGGTAACTTTTTAAGCAATGAGATGTTTGAAAAAGGTGCAAAAACGCTGCTTAATGAGTTTAAAAAACATGGTAATTTTAGACTTGAAGAGGGAGTTTCGTGTGTAGCTTGTCATCGAATTACAGAAGCTTCAAGTAAAGGAAATGCTTCTTATTCTCTCGATTTAACAAATAGAAAAAAATATACATTTGAAGATAGCAGTTCTGATACGGGAAGATGGTTAAGTGAAAAATTTATTAACTCAAAACCTGAGGTACATAAAAAAAGTTATTCGAAGGAACTATATAAAGAGAGTAAATATTGTGCTTCTTGTCACAATGAATTTTTACCAAGTTTTTTAAGTAAATCTGGGAAGAAAGTAGTTTCAACTTTTGACGAGTGGGAAAAATCACCTTTTAATAATCCAAAAGATCCATCTAAACACAAAACTTGTATAGATTGTCATATGACAAATTTAGAAAATGGGGATTTTTCACCTTTAAAAGGGCAGTCAACCAAAGGTGGAAAGATAAAAAAAGATATAAAAGTTCATTATTTTTCCGGTTCAAATCATTTTTTATCTGGACTTAAAAGTAAAACACATGAAGATCAAACTATACAATTACTTAAAACTTCTGCAAAACTAGATGTAGATATAAAAGATGGAAAATTAATAGTCGGTGTTAAAAATGTAGGTGCCGGACATCATTTACCCACAGGAGTTGCTGATTTTAGAGAACTATGGCTTGATATTACAGTTAAAGATAAAGATGGACAAATTGTATTTCAAAGTGGAAAACTAAAAAAAGACGGAGATTTGGGTAAAGAGGCAAGAGTTTTTATGAAAGTATTTGGAGATAAAAACGGCGAACCTGTTGGATTGTTATTTTGGAGATATGAAAAACTTTTAAGTGATACAAGGATACCCTCGGGAGAGAGAAGGGTAGAAACTTATGATATGCAATTAAAGAATATTAAATATCCACTCATGGCAACTGTAAAATTAAATTTTAGGATTTATCCGCAATGGGTAACTTCAGGTGTACAAAAAGTATATCCACAGCTTCCAAATCCACCGGTTGTAGAGCTTAATAAAATAATAAAAGAATTTAAAAAATAATATTATGATACTTAACAAAGCTATACTGATTTTATTGTTATTTGGAATCATAAATAATTTAAGTGCATCTGCAATAAGGTGGCATGGTGATTATGAAAAAGCTTTGATTATGGCAAAAAAACAAAATAAACCGATGATGTTAATTTTAAGAAAAAAGAATTGTGAAGATTGTCAAAAGATGTTTGAGATAACTTTTCGAAATCAGCAGTATATAAAACAGTTAAATGAAAATTTTGTAGCAGTTATCGCTACTTATGAAGATGAAAACAGTTATCCTATTGAGCTGTTTTATACTTTAGATTTTCCTGCTTTGTTTTTTGTATCCCAAAAAGATGAATCATTTTTAATTGATCCTGTCTTTGGGTATATTCCACCGGACAAATTAACAAATATTGTTAAACTACTTACTAATAGAGATTAAAACATCCTCAATTACTTTATCCAAATCCCCATCTAAAATAGCATCAATATTTGAATAACCAATATTACTCCTAGTATCTTTTACTTGTTGATAAGGTTGCATCACATATGAACGAATTTGGTGTCCCCACCCAATTTCACTTTTAGAAATTCCATCTTTTTCGGCTTTTTGTTTCTCAAGTTCTAATTCATAAAGTCTTGATTTTAACATTTTCATAGCACTTGCTTTATTTTTATGTTGACTTCTGTCATTTTGACATTGAACCACAACATTTGTCTCAATATGTGTAATTCTAATAGCTGATTCTGTTTTATTTACATGTTGACCGCCAGCTCCGCTGGCTCTATATGTATCTATTCTTATATCTTTATCTTCTATTTCTATATCAATATCATCATCAACTTCAGGAGATACCATAACTGATGCAAAAGAGGTATGCCGTTTAGCGTTAGAATCAAATGGACTGATTCGTACAAGTCTGTGAATTCCATTTTCAGTTTTTAAATAACCATAAGCGTTAATTCCGCTTACAATAAAACTGACATCTTTTATACCCGCTTCATCCCCCACCTGATAATCCAAAATCTCAATTTTGAAATCTTTTTTTTCAGCCCATCTAAGATACATACGATAAAGCATATTAGCCCAATCACAACTTTCAGTTCCCCCGGCTCCCGGGTGAATAGTTACAATGGCATTACTTCCATCATCATCACCGCTTAACATAACTTCAACTTCTGTTTTTGCTATTATCTCTTCAAGTGCCGGTGCTTCTTCAAAAAGTGTTTGTATCGTTTCCTCATCTTTTTCTTCGCACGCCATCTCATATAATTCACTGGCATCCATTAAAGTTTCATTTGCTTTTTTAAACTTATTTAAACGACCAAGAAGTCTGTTTTTTTCTTGACCTATTTTTGTTGCTTCTTCTTGGTTGTTCCAAAATTCTGGATTTTGTTCCAATGTAGTTATTTTATCAAGTCTATCTAGTATCTCATTTGGCTTTAAAATTAATTCTATATTTTCTAATTTCTGATTTAATATTTTTAAAGTTTGTGTGTATTCGTAATTATCCATAAAGTCATTGTACTAAAATTAGATATAATACTTTATGAAGCTAAAAATATTTTATCAAGAAAATGGCAAAGTGAAAACTAAAATAATTGATGAAACCAATGTAAAAGAATTTCCAAAGAATATTATCAAAATAAAGCAAATTAAAAAACTAAAAGATTATTTTAAAATATCATTTTCATCCTATGATGATGTAGTGGATATTTTTAAAGAACTTAATATCATTTTAAATACCAATTTATCTTTGAGTCAAAGTATTGATATTTTAATGCAGGGAAACAAAAACAGTAAAATTCATAAAGTTTTATTATCTATTCATACTGCATTGGAAAATGCACAGCCTGTTTATCAAGCTTTGAAACAACACAAAAATTATATCGGTAGTTTGCCGATTTTATTTTTTCAATTAGGGGAAGAGAATGGAGATATTAAAAATAGTATAAATGCTTTATCTACTATTCTCATCGAAAATCAGAAATCAAAAAAACAATTTATTAGTGCTTTGAGCTATCCTATGCTTTTAACTGTTACATTATTTATATCTGTAGCAATAATCTTTAATTTTGTAATACCGCAATTTGAACATATTTTTATTCAATATGGAGATAATCTTCCGTTTGCAACTTCATCTTTACTGTTTGTCAAAAACTTTTTTGAAGAGTTTTATTATATAATTTTTATTTTACTGGGATTAATAATATTGAATATAAAATATTTTTATATAAAAAATATCACTTTTTTTGATAAAGTGATTGCTTTATATATACCATTGGTCAGCCAGCTGTACCGTCAATTTATATTTTATAGATTCTTTTTATCACTTAGTATGTTGGTAAAATCAAACTATCAATTTCAAACAGCATTAAAAAGTACAATATTGATAGTAAAAAACAGGTATATTTTATACCAATTAAACCAAATAATAAATACTATAGAAAATGGTTCAAATATATCACAGGCTTTTGCACAAACATCACTAGTGGATAATTTAACAATAAGACTTTTACACACAGCGCAGGAAACCAATACTTTGCCGACAATCTTATCAAATATTACAAATATCTATAAACAACGGTTAGGCGATAGTATTAAGCATTTTTCAAGTGCTATTGGACCATTGTTTATATTGATTTTATCTGCATTTACTTTATGGATTATCTTAGCGATTATGTTGCCGTCTTTAAATATAGGAACTATTTTAAACTAAAGAGAAATTAGATATAATCGCTTAATAATAAAATTAAATTTAAATTATGGAAAACAAATGGAACAATCAGTTAAAGACATGTTAGAATATATTGGGGAAGACTCTTCAAGAGAAGGACTTCTTGACACTCCTAAGAGAGTTGCAAAAGCTTGGAAGTTTATGTGCAGCGGATATGATAAAGATGCACAAGAGATAATAAAGTCAGCACTTTTTACAAGTACAAATGATGAAATGGTAATAGTAAAAGATATAGAGTTTTATTCAATGTGTGAACATCACATGTTACCGATAATCGGTCGTGCCCATGTTGCATATATACCAAATGGTAAAGTTGTAGGATTAAGCAAAATACCAAGAGTAGTAGATGTATTTGCAAGAAGACTTCAAATTCAAGAACAGATGACCGAGCAAATTGCAGATGCTATAAATGAAGCAATATCACCAAAAGGAGTTGCTGTGGTTTTAGATGCAAGACATATGTGTATGGAGATGAGAGGTGTTGAAAAAATATGTTCTACAACCGTAACTTCAGCACTTCGCGGAATATTTAAAAAAGAGAAAAAAACTAAAGATGAGTTTCTATCTATAATTTCTGGATCGTTTGGGAAATAACTGTTAATGCCAACTTTTGATAATATTATCAATATCAAATAATTTTGTTTTAGCTTGCGCTGCATTTGCAATTGAGGTAAGTAACTTAGAGGCTTCTTCTAAATTATCATTTATTATAAAATAATCATATTTGCCAAGTTGTTCTATCTCATTTGTTGCATTATTAAGTCTTTTAGAAATTATATCTTCACTATCCGTACCTCTATTGGTTAGTCTATGTTTTAGCTCTTCTAAAGATGGTGTAGTTATAAATACTGAAGTTGTAATATCACTTAATTTTTGTTTTACTATACGATGACCTTGAACATCAATATCAAATATCACTAATTTCCCAGTATTTAAAGCACTGATAATTGGTTTTAAAGATGTTCCGTAATAGTTTCCATGAACTATCGCATGTTCCAAGAAATGACCTTCATGAATATCATTTTCAAATTCATTTTTAGACACAAAATGATAATCAACTCCATCTTTTTCACCATCTCTGGGTAATCTTGTTGTCGTGGAAATTGAGAAGTAGTAATCTTTGATTGTTTTATACACCTCTTTAAGTAAAGAACTTTTTCCACAACCGCTAGGACCTGATATTAATAAAACAGCACCTTTATTTAAGTAATTATTCATTTGATTTTTCTACTTTTAGTTTTAAGGTAATCTCTTTACCATTTGTTAATTCATCTACGATATTTTGTCCTAATTTATTTAATAAAGGAGATATCTCATTCATAGAATATTTATTTAACATTAATTTGATAGGCTCATCCTCATCAAATTTATATTCTCTTGCTTCATCGATGGCTTTATCAATAATATTTGATAAATCAATCCAATCTTTTTCATCGTCATTATTAATACTATCATCGTTATTTGAAGAGATATTAATGCTTTCATCAATAGCTGTATCATAATCCAACATATTTTGGATTTTAGATAATTCTTTAGAATCTAATATTCCACCCTCTTTTACAAAGGCACCTTCCACAATACTTTCATCTGATTCTTCAACAATCTCATCACAAATGTCATCTGCAAGTGTTTCAATAAATTCCAATGAATCGGTAATCTCAGTATCTTCACCTTTTTCTTTTGTTGGAGAACATTTATTTACTTCGCTGTGCGGTATCTTTATTAATTGAATCTGTTTTTGTAAAATTGATAATAAAGCAGATGGTAAAAAAGGTTTAGGTATGACAAAGTCACCTAAATTATCAATATCTTCTTTTGTAATTATTCCAAAACTTTTTGTATAATCAGAAGTTGGAAAACTGTCATCTAAGCACACATCTTCAACTATAATTAAATCATAATTTTTATTTACAACACAAATATCCAATGTGGTCAGTTCAATATTAAGCTTTGTCGAAACAAGATTAAATATTTGTTTAATAATTGCTGTTTTTGATATTAATAGTAAAGTCATTTTAATTGTTCCAATTTATTATTATTTAGTTTATAAACTTTATCACATCTATATGCTATTTCTTCTTCGTGTGTTACTAAAATCATACCTGCATTATTAAGTTCTACATAGTCAAATAAAACATCCATAACTTCTAATGCAGTTTGAGTGTCAAGATTTCCAGTAGGTTCATCCGCAAAAATTATTTTTGGCTTTTTAGTTAAAACTCTAGCAATAGACAATCTTTGTTGCTGTCCGCCACTAAGTTCTCCTACACCTTGAGTCATTACATGATCAATTTTTAATTTGTTCAATAACTCTTGGTCAACTGTATTGCCGGTTAACAAACTTGCAATTTCTAAATTCTCATTTGCATCAAATCCACGAAATAAATAATGTGCTTGAAATATTATACCAAAATCTTTTCGTCTAATATCTAAAAGTGATTTAGTTGAGATATTAAATATATTTTGATCAGCATATAAAACTTCTCCATGATTTGGAGTTAATAATGAACAAAATATATTTAATAGAGTAGATTTACCACTACCGCTTATACCAATGATAGCAATTGTTTGTTTTTTTTCTAAGGAAATATTGATATCTTCAAAAAGAGGATAATCAAAATTGTGAGTTATATTTTTAGCTTCTAAAAGATAAGTGTCAAGTGAAGAAGTAGTTTTATTACTATTTTTCACTTTTCACTTTTCATATTTGGTTTATTGAGCCATTTGTGCTGCAACTTCAGCAGCGAAATCTTCTTCTTTTTTCTCGATACCTTCACCAAGCTCAAATTTGATATATTCTACTAATTCAATAGAAGCATCAACATCAGCAATAGCTTGTGCTACAGTTTTACTATCGTCAAGTACATATGCTTGACTTAAAAGTGCCAATTGAGAATCTAATTGAGTATTGTCTTCGATAAATCTTTCGATTTTACCTTTTAAGATATTGTCAATGATTTTTTCTGGTTTACCTTGAGCTAATAATTCTTCTCTCATTGTAGCTTTAGCATTTTCAAGTGCTTCTTCAGTAAGTTGAGTTTTAGAAACAAATAACGGAATATTTTTTGTTGGTTTTCCTAGTCTGTGTAACTCAATATTTTCTTTTTCAATATCAGCAATAATTGCTTTATTTTCAGATTCTACAAATGCAGGATCTAAATCTTGATAACTAATTACAGATGGTTTCATAGCAGCTGCATGCATACCAAGAGATCTTAATAATGCAACAGTTTTTTCTTTTGCTTCTGGAGCACAAGTTGCTGCTAAAATAACACCAACTCTACCATTTGTATGAGCATAACCATTTACTACACCGGTATCAGTTGATATTGTAGCCATTTTTCTAGCAACAATATTTTCACCAATAGTAGCGATATTATTATTTAAGTACTCTTCAAAGTTAGTACCATTAATAATTGTGCTGTTTAACTCTTCTGTGCTAGCTGAACCTGTTACTTGAACATGAGCTGTAATATCATTTATTAAGTTAATAAAGTTTTCATTTTTAGCAACAAAGTCAGTTTGAGAGTTGATCTCAGTTATAGTTGCTTTTGTATTGTCATCATTGATTAAAACAGTTACAAGACCTTCAGCAGCTACATTACCGCTTTTTTTAGCTGCTTTTGCAAGACCAGATTCTCTTAATTTTGCTATTGATTTTTCAACATCACCTTCACATTCATTAAGTGCTTTTTTACAATCAAGCATACCTGCACCACTTTTTTCTCTTAATTCTTTAATCAGTTTTGGTGTTGCAAAGTTAGCCATTATTTTGCTTCCTCTGTTGCTTCAGCAGCTTCAGGTGCTGCTTGGGCTTCTGCTACAGCTTCTTCTACAACTTCAGCTTGCTCTTCATCAGTTACTACAACTTCAACTTCTTTACCGTTTGCTTCTGCAAATGCTGCTTTACCTTCGTTCATAGCTGCTGCCATTTCGTTACAGAAAAGTTGAATTGATCTAATCGCATCATCATTTCCTGGGATTGGATAATCAACTAAATCAGGATCACAGTTTGTATCTAAAGGAGCAATAACTGTAATTCCAAGTCTTCTAGCTTCTAAAATAGCAATTTTTTCTTTAACTGCATCAAGAACAAACATCATATCAGGGATGTTTTTCATATCTTTAATTCCACCAAGGTAGTTTTCTAATTTGATTTCTTTTCTTGTAAGCATTAAAGCTTCTTTTTTAGTTAAAAGATCCATTTGACCTTCTTCTCTCATCTTTTTAATAATTTCTAATTTTCTGATTGATTTTTTCATTGTTGGGTAGTTTGTTAACATTCCACCTAACCATCTGTGATTTACATAAGGCATACCACAATCTAAAGCAGCTTTTTTAACAGCATCGCTAGCTTGTTTTTTAGTTCCTACGAACATCATTGTTTTACCTTCAGCAGCAGCATCTCTTACAACATTGTATGTGTATCTGAAGTATCTAAGTGTTTTTTGTAAATCTATAATGTAGATATTTTTTCTTACACCGAAAATGAATTTTTTCATTTTTGGATTCCATCTTCTTGTTTGGTGACCGAAGTGTACACCACATTCTAATAAGTCTTTCATTGTAACCATAATTTGTCCTTCTTTTTGAGCAATTTTACTCAGATTAATTTAGGGGTTTATATCCTCTGTATCCATTCACACTAAAACTAGTGCAACCCTTTTTAAGAATTGATACATGTGTATTTTCACAATAAACCATATATAGTTTAAAGGACTGAGATTTTATCTAATATAAGTTTATAGTTTGCTTTAGTGTTTATCCAGAAATTGTATTTTTAATTTAGCTTTTATTATATTTTACAAATAAATAGATATAATTGCATTTATGAAAACAAAAATACAACAACTAAAACAAGAAATTTCAAAACAAGTAATCGGTCAGGATAATATGATAGAAGCGCTGTTAATCGGTCTTTTTACTTCCGGACATATTTTACTAGAAGGTGTACCTGGACTTGCTAAGACTACAACAGTAAATGCTTTGAGCAAAGCACTAAATTTAGATTTTAAACGGGTTCAATTTACCCCTGATTTATTACCGTCAGATATTTTAGGTGCTCAAATTTATGATATGAAAACCGGTGAGTTTAAAATAAAACATGGTCCTGTATTTACAAACTTACTTTTAGCAGATGAGATAAACAGAGCTCCGGCTAAAGTTCAGTCAGCTTTACTTGAAGTTATGCAGGAAAAACAGGTAACTATTGGTGAAGAGAGCTTTAAAGTTGATTTGCCATTTTTAGTCTTAGCTACTCAAAATCCTATTGAACAAGAGGGTGCATATGCTCTCCCTGAAGCTCAATTAGATAGATTTATGTTTAAAATTGTTGTTGGATATAATACAAAAGATGAAGAATATATAATCGCGTCAAAAGTAGCTTCAGCGTCATTTGAAACTATAAATGCAGTTTTAGAAAAAGAAGATATTGATACAATAAAAGATGAAATTCAAAAAGTTCATATTGATAAAGAGTTAGAAGATTATATTGTAAGTTTAATCTTTGCAACAAGAGAACCTGAAAATTATGGACTTGATGAAATTAAAGATTACTTACAATTTGGAGCAAGTCCAAGAGCTACTATTGATATGTTTAAGGCTGTTAAAGCTAAAGCATATCTAAGAGGAAATGACTATGTAACTCCTGTGGATATTGCGTTGATATTTAAAGATGTTTTACGACATAGAATTATTTTAAGTTATGAAGCAGAGGCTTTAGGAATCAGCAGTGATGATATTTTACAAAAAGTAATTGAAAAAGTTTTAGTACCATAAAGATTATGCAAATTTAAATGCAAAGTAATCAGTTAAAAAAAATTCTTATCAAGGCCAGACGTGCAGTTTTTAGTGAAGTGCTTGGAAACAATACTACGCTTCTTAAAGGTGAGGGGTATGATTTTGTTGAACTTCGGAAATATACAGCCGGTGAAGATGTTAAAAAAATAGATTGGACTATAAGTGCCAAAATGCAAAAACCTTATGTGAAAGTTTTTCATTCTCAACGGGAACTAAACATCACTATTGCCCCTGTTTTGGGTGGTTCAGTATATTTTGGAACACATAAATTTAAACAAGAAATCATATCAGAGATTTGTGCTATTTTGGGTTTCAGTTGTGTGAAGCAAGGTGATAGTTTTGATAGTTTTATTGTTAATGAAAAAGTTGCTTTAAATACTAAAAAAACTAAAAAACTTTTTGGTGTTCCCTCTATGGTAGATAAGATATTTAACTATTCAAGTTTGGGTCATCATGTTGATTATAAGACCATGACAAATGATTTATTTAAAATGGTTAAGAAAAAGTCTATTATATTTCTAATTGGAGATTTTTTTGATATCTCAACACTTGATTTGCGAATATTGGCAAAAAAGCATGAAGTAGTAGCGATTATAGTAAGAGACAAATTTGAAGAATCTCCAAAAGCTTTAGGAAATGTCAATCTAATAGACCCTCAAAATAAAAAATTATTTGCAGGAGATATGAATAATTCTTTAGTTAAAGAATATGAGATAAAAATAAAAGAAAATGATCATAACCTTTATGAACATTTTCAAAAGTGTGGAATTAGATTTACAAAAATCTATACTCATGAAGAGCCGATAAGTAAATTAATCCCTTTAATGAGTATAAGATGAATGAATTAAAAATTCACGATATTAAATCTATAGTTGAGGTTCCTGATTTTACATTTTATATATATTATGGTTTGATCTCTTTAGCAATTATTTTGGTATGTATAGCCTTTTATTTTATATATAGATTTTTTAAAAACAGAAAAGTTAATGTAAGAAAAGAATACTTTAAAACTTTAGAAGAATTGGATTTAAATGATAGTAAAAACAGTGCATATTTAATTACAAAATATGGACAGCTGCTTGCCCAAAATGAGAGAGAGAAACAACTTTTTAATGACTTGGCAGCTAATCTTGAAATATATAAATATAAAAAAAATGTACCAAAATTTAGTGAAAATATAAAAGCTTCATTTACGGTTTTTATGGAGAGTTTAGATGTTTAATAATTTAACTTTTGAATTTCCGTATATATTTTTACTTTTATTTATATTTATTTTATGCTCAAAATTTTGTAAAGCTAAAGTTCAAGCATACTATATGCCGCATCTGGATATTTATAACAAAGCGAGTGCATTTGGTAGTTCATTTACAACTATTTTAAAATGGTCAACGATTATATTTGCTCTTGTGGCACTTGCAAGTCCTATAAAAGAGTTAGAAATAGTTCATAAGAAAAGTGAAGGTATAGATATAATTTTATCTTTAGATACAAGTGGTTCTATGCGGCAAATTGGATTTAATGCACAAGACAGAGATCAAAATCGTTGGGATGTGGTAAGTGATATTGTAAAAGATTTTATAGGTGTCAGACAAAATGACAATATAGGCTTGATAGTCTTTGGAACTTCAGTTATGACAGCATCTCCTTTAACTTACGATAAAAAAGCACAAATTAGAATTATTAACAGTTTAGAGATAGGGATTGTTGGAGATAAAACAGCCTTGATAGACAGTATAGCAACTAGTATTAATATTTTAAGCAAGCGACAAAGTAAATCTAAAATCATCATTGTTTTAACAGATGGTGAAGATACAGCCAGTACAATTCCTTTTAAAGTTGTACAAAAGATGGCAAAAAAATATCAGATTAAAATATATACTATTGGAATAGGTGAACCAAACAGAATGCTTCTAAATGAAATATCAAAAAGCAGCGGGGGTAAATCTTTTATTGCAAATTCAAAAGATAATTTAAAAGAAATTTATGACCATATCAATAAGTTAGAAAAGAGTGAGATAGAGCAAAATAAGATTGTATTAAAAGAGCATTATTTCTTTTATCCTTTATTTATTGCATTTTTGAGTTTGGTGTTTTATATATTTTTGAAAAATAAAAGGGAGAGTTTGTAATGCAGTTTTTATATCCAAATGTATTGTTTTTATTAGCTCTTCTTGGGGGCTTAATATTCTTATTATCTACAAACAAAGATAATATGGAAAGATTCTTTACATCTGATATTTTAAATAAATTACTTGTTCAAAATAAATCTATGGGAAAATCAACTCGTAATATTTTATTTTTTATGACACTTATTTTATTTGTTATTGCACTTGCCAGACCAGTTATGAATATGAAAGAGAGAAATATTAAGCAAAGGTTAATTCCTATTGTAATTGCTCTTGATGTATCAAAATCTATGAGGGCAGCTGATATATATCCTTCACGATTAGATCTTGCTAAGAAAAAGCTAAAACAAATAATAGCGCTTTCAAAGAATACAACCATAGGTATCGTTTTATTTGCACAAAACTCTTATATAGTATCTCCTGTTACTGAGGATTTTACATCATTAAATTATATTGTTGACAACCTTGATACAACTCTCAATTTTGCAAACGGTTCAAATGTATATGCGGTACTTGAAGCTACCTCACAAATGTTACAAGAGTATAAAGTTAAAAATTTAATCATTTTAAGTGATGGTGGAAATGATAATTTATATAGTGATGAATTAGAATTTGCAAAAGAAAATGAAATAACAATTTATACAATTGGATTAGCTACAAAGCAAGGTTCTCCAATACCTGTAGAAAATGGTTATTTGACAGATGCAAATGGCAAAATTGTAACTGTGGCTTTAAATGAAAGTATTAAAAATCTCAGTTTAAACAGTGGTGGTGGATATATTGATTTTAGTTTATCACATGATGATAGTGAAGCTATTGTAACTCAAATCCAAAAACAGTCAAAAAAAGAAGAGTTGGTATCAAAGAAGATAAAAACATATACTGAACTTTTTTATTATCCTTTGGCTTTAGGAATATTAAGTTTATTGATCGCATTTAGTTCATTGCCAAGACGAAAGATTGCTGTTTTTGTTATTTTAACTTTTATTTATCCTCAAGATAACTTAGCTGGAATGTTGGATTTTAAGAATTTAGAAAAAGCAAAAGAAGAGTATCAAAATAAAAACTATAAAAAAGCAATCTCAAATTATAAAAAAGTAAAAGTTACAAATGAAAGTAATTATAATCTTGCCAATTCGTATTATAAAAATGGTGAATATAAAAAAGCTATTCAAAGTTATGACAAAATTATAACCAGTGATAAAAATCTGGAATATAAAAAGTTACATAATTTGGGTAATAGTTATGTGAAGGAAAAAAATTTAGAAAAAGCAAAAGAATTTTATGAAAAAGCTTTAAAATTAAAAGATGATGAGCAAACAAAAGAAAATTTGGAAGCTGTAAAAAAAGCTATGAAGAAAAAAGAAAATAAAGATAAGAAGAATCAAAAAAAAGAAGATAAAAAACAAGATAAAGATAAGAAAGAAAATAAAAAACAAGATAAAGATGCTAAAAAAGGCGATAAAAAGAACGGAGAGAAAAAAGAAGACAACGATAAAGAGAAACAGCAAAAAGCGAAAAAAGAAGAAGATAAGAAGAAAAAAAATAAAGACAACAAAAATGAGAAAAATAAAAGCAAAAAAGATACTAAAAAAGAGGGAAAAGAACAAAGCGAAGTGAAACAATCTAAACCATCACAAAAAGATATTTCAGATATGGAAGAGAAAAAATGGATGAAATCACTTCAAAATAAAAAAACTCCGATACTGCTTCAAAAAGTTAAATCAAGAATTCCTACAAGTGCCGATATTGAGCAACCTTGGTAAATTTAACCACCTTTATAGTACACTTCGCTTTATGAAATGGCAAATATCAAAACAATTCGATTTCTGTTACGGACATCGTGTATGGTCACAAGAGTTAAATAAAGAGTATGCATTGGATGATTGTCTAATGTGTAGGCATCTTCACGGGCATCAAGGTAAGATTTTAGTACATCTGGAGAGTGAAAAACTTGAAAATGGAATGGTTACAGATTTTAAACATCTAAATTGGTTTAAAAAGTTTTTAGATGATGTGGTTGATCATAAATTTATTATCGATATAAATGACCCGCTTTTTGAAACATTATTACCTTTTTATAAAGATAAACAAAATTTTCATAAAATGCCGCAAAACTATCTGATACCTGATTTAAATATTATAAAAGATGAACCTTTACATGTTCAAGAGATGTATGAAGGATTTATAATAGTTGATTTTGTACCTACAAGTGAAAATTTATCTGCTTGGTTACTTGAAATTGTGAGTGAAAAAATGGCAAAAATAAATGTAAAAGTATCTCATTTGGAATATTTTGAAACACCTAAAAGCAAAAGCGTGGTGTATGCTTCAGATTAACGAAATTTTTGGTCCAACTATTCAAGGTGAGGGAAAAAGAATAGGTAATCCCTCTATTTTTATTCGCTTTGGAAAGTGTAATATGACCTGTGACGGATTTGGTGTGGAATATGAAACTCCAAGTGGAATTAAAAAGTGCAGTTGTGACAGCTTTTATGCTGCTGATATTGCTTTTAAAGATAGTTGGCAAGCCTGTGATGATTTTATGCAAATAGTTGATGAGGTAAATAAAATTTTACCTAGCTATAAAACTGATATTGTGATTACCGGTGGTGAACCGCTTTTATACTGGGATGATGAACAGTTTCAGAAATTGCTTAAATATTATATAGACAATGGTTTTCATATCACTATTGAAACAAACGGTTCTTTGGATATTGATTTAATATACAATTGGCAAAAAAAGATTTTATTTTCAATGAGTGTAAAACTTAGTAATAGCGGTGAGTCATTAAAAAAGAGAATTAATACACAAGTTTTAACACATATTATAGATTTTGTAGATGAGTCATATTTGAAATTTGTAATAGATAAAGATTTTTTACCAAAAGCAAAAGAAGAAATCAATATAATATTAAAAGATATTCCACCTTGTGAAGTTTATCTTATGCCGTTGGGGGATACCGCACAAATCATTGATGAAAATAGTTTGGCAGTGATTGAAATGGCAATTGAGTGTGGATATAAATACAGCGACAGACTACATATAAGAGTATGGAATAATAAAAGAGGCGTATAAATTATAAAATAATGTATACTAAAAAAGGAAAATAAAATGAAATTTACAGGGACAAATGTATTAGTAACGGGTGCTAGTAAAGGTATTGGTGCAGATATTGCAAAAGTATTAGCTGGCTATGGTTTAAAAGTTTGGATAAATTATAGAAGTAAACCGGAACTTGCAGATGCTGTTAAAGAAGATATTGAAAAGAATGGTGGAACAGCTGCTGTTATTAAAGGTGATGTATCAGTTGAAGCTGACTGGAAAGATATGATAAGTACGATTGTTCAAAGTGATGGAGCGATTAGTTATCTTGTAAATAATGCCGGAATTACTAAAGATAAGTTAGCTATCAGAATGAGTGTTGATGATTTTGATGATGTGATTAATGCAAATTTAAAATCAACATTTATAGGTTGTAGAGACAGTTTAAAGGCTATGAGTAAGAAAAAATTTGGTGCTGTTGTAAATATCTCTTCAATTGTCGGAGAGATGGGAAATCCTGGACAAACCAATTATAGTGCCAGTAAAGGCGGGGTTAATACAATGACTAAAGCTTTTGCCAAAGAGGGGTCTGCTAGAGCAATTAGATTCAATGCGGTAACTCCCGGGTTTATTAGAACTGATATGACTGATGAATTAAAACAAGAAGTAAAAGATGAATATACAAAGAATATTCCATTGGGAAGATTTGGGGAAGCTAGTGAAGTAGCTGAGGCTGTAGCCTTTTTACTAAGTGATGGTGCAAGTTATATTACTGGTGAAATTTTAAAAGTAAATGGCGGTCTTTATACCTAATTAATTTTTAATTTTAAAAATTTTTGGTATAATGTGGATAATTAAAAAAAAAGGAAAACAAATGTTAGAAAAAGTAAAAGCAGTTGTAGTAGAACAATTAGATTGTAATGCTGATGAAGTAAAAGAAGATTCGAAGTTTATTGAGGATTTAGGTGCAGATTCTTTAGATGTAGTTGAATTAGTAATGGCTTTAGAAGAAGAATTTGATATCGAGATTCCTGATGAAGATGCAGAAGGTATTTTAACAGTTGCTGATGCATTAAAATATATTGAAGATCACAAGTAAATTTAATTTTAAAGGGTAGTTTTTCTATCCTTTTTAAATTAAACAAATATCATTTTAGTTGTGATATTTGTTTAGTTTAAAACAAATAAAGATGTGGAGCAAAGAAGTATGCAAAGAGTTGTAGTAACTGGTCTGGGAATGATCAATTCAGTTGGAAATAATGTAGAAGAATCTTTTAAAGCAATAGTAGATGGTCAGTGTGGTATTGATAGAATTACATTATTTGACCCAGAGGCTTTTTCTGCACAAATTGCAGGTGAAGTAAAAGATTTTGACCCAACAGCAATTTTAGGTAAAAAAGAGGCAAAAAAAGCTGATAGATTTATTCAATTAGGTATTCATGCTTCACAAGAAGCTATGAATGATGCCGGTTTAGTTACAGACAATAAAGTTAGTGAATCAGATGCAAATAGATTTGGTATAGTTTCTGCTTCTGGTATCGGTGGATTGCCAAATATTCAAAAGAATTCTATAATTTGTGAGAGCAGAGGTCCTGGTAAAATTTCTCCATTTTTCATACCATCATCTTTAGTTAATATGCTTGGTGGATTTGTATCAATTCAACATAATTTAAAAGGTCCAAATATCTCTGCAGTTACTGCATGTGCAGCTGGAACACATGCTATTGGTGAAGCTTATAAAACAATAGCCTTAGGTGGTGCAGATAAGATGCTTGTAATTGGAGCTGAGAGTGCTGTTTGTGGTGCAGGTGTAGGTGGTTTTGCTGCTATGAAAGCATTAAGTACAAGAAACGATGACCCTAAAACTGCATCAAGACCATTTGATAAAAACAGAGATGGCTTTGTAATGGGTGAGGGTGCCGGTGCATTAGTTATTGAAAGTTTAGAGTCTGCACAAAATAGAGGTGCAAAGATTTATGCTGAAGTTTTAGGATTTGGTGAAAGTGGTGATGCAAATCATATTACAACTCCTACAATGGATGGTCCTTTTAGAGCTATGAAAGCTGCTTTTGATATGGCAAAGAAAAATAATGGCGGAGAGTTGAAAATTGATTATGTAAATGCTCATGGAACTTCAACACCAGTTAATGATAAAAATGAAACAGCTGCACTTACAGAACTATTTGGCGGTGTTGAAAACTGTCCACCGGTAACTTCTACAAAAGGTCAAATTGGACATTGTTTAGGAGCTGCTGGAAGTATTGAAGCTATTATTTCAATTAAAGCTATGCAAGAGGGTATTATTCCTCCAACAATCAATCAAATTGAATCTGATGAAAATTGCACTTTGGATTATGTTCCAAATAAATCAAGAAATGCTGATTTAAATATTGTAATGAGTAACTCATTTGGTTTTGGCGGGACTAATGGTGTTGTTATTATGAAAAAGTTTACAAAATAAGTAGGGATTAAAATGGCAACATATTTGGATTTTGAAGAAAATATTAAAAAGATTGAAGATGATATTATCGTTGCAAAAACAAAAGCAGATGAATATGCTGTGACTATTTTAGAAAAAAAGTTAGAAGAGGAAGTTAAAAAAACATATTCTAATCTTTCTGATTTTCAAAAATTAAAACTTGCACGACATCCTGATCGACCGTATGCTCTTGATTATATTAGGGGTTTAATGACGGATTCTTATGAGATCCATGGAGATAGACATCTTGCAGACGATCAGGCAATAGTTTGTTATTTGGGATATATCGGTGATCAAAAGTGTGTAGTAATCGGTGAACAGAAAGGTAGAGGTGTTAAAAATAAAATCAAAAGAAATTTTGGTATGCCTAACCCTGAAGGTTATAGAAAAGCTTTAAGAGCTGCTAAATTAGCTGAGAAATTTGAATTACCAATTTTATTTTTAGTAGATACTCCGGGTGCTTATCCTGGAATTGGAGCTGAAGAGAGAAGTCAAAGTGAAGCGATTGCCAGAAATCTTTTTGAACTTAGTGATTTAAAAACTATTGTAATTTCAGTAGTTATTGGTGAAGGTGGAAGTGGTGGAGCTTTAGCTATTTCTGTTGGAGACAAATTAGCTATGATGAGGTACAGTGTATATTCTGTAATCTCACCTGAAGGTTGTGCTTCTATTTTATGGAAAGACCAAGCTATGGTAGAAACAGCAACAAATGCTTTAAAAATTACTCCAAGTGATTTACAAGAATTTAATCTTATTGATGATGTTATTAATGAGCCATTAATTGGTGGACATAGAAATAAAGAGGAAGCTGTAAGTGCTTTAGGAAGTTATTTCTTAGATAAAGTTAATGAAGTTAAACAACTTTCACCCGATGAAAGATATGAAGTAAGATACGAAAAACTTATGTCTCTAGGAAGTTTCTCTTAAATTTAATTTTAGAGTTCAATCTTCCAAAAAATTAATTTTCGAGGTACTATTTGTACATCTTCAAATTAGTTTTTTAAAATCTCAAACTCTAAAATTAAATTGAAATATTGTTATGGGACTAATCGTCCTAATTGTTCTCCAGCTAAAAGATGAAAGTGTATATGGTCTACTTCTTGACCACCATTTTGCCCGATATTTGTAATTAGTCTATAGCCATCACTTTTAACCCCTAAGGTTAAAGCAACCTCTTGGATAAAAGTTGTCATTTCACTCATAATATTTGGAGTCATCTCATTAAAAGATTCAAGATGAACTTTTGGAATTATTACCACATGAATTTTAGCTTTGGGGTTTATATCTTCAAATGCTAAAAAATTTTCATTTTCCAATACGGTTTTATTTGGAATATCTCCACTGATTATTTTACAAAATATACACATATCTTAAAAACTCTCCCATTCATCTTTTTCACTACTATCTACAACATGTTTTGAAGGTTTAATAGGTTTAGCAACTTCTTTTACTTCACTTTTTGGAGTATGTTTTATTTCTTGATGTTTTGTAGTCTTAGCTTGTACTGTATCTTTACCTACGAATTTTTTAGCATCAGCATCACCAACAATTGAATCAGCTATTAAAGATGTATGTTGTGCTATATCATTTGTTTGGCTTGCTACTAATGCATTTGCTTGAGTTTGGCTATCAAGTTGGGCTACTGCATCATTAATTTGTTCTATCCCAGAAAGTTGTTCTTTTGAAGCCATATCAACATCTGATATTAAATCTATGGTTTTATGAATATTTTCATTCAGACCATTGTATCCTGCTATCATCTTATCTGCTATATCTTTACCTTGATTTGCTTTTGTAGTTGCATTTTCAACCAAAGCTTTAATCTCATTTGCTGCTTCAGCACTTCTTGATGCAAGATTTCTAACCTCTTGAGCAACAACTGCGAAACCTTTTCCAGCTTCACCTGCTGTTGCTGCTTCAACTGCTGCATTTAAAGATAAAATATTTGTCTGAAACGCTATTTGGTCAATTACACTAATTGCATCACTAATAGCAGTTACTTCTACATTAATTTCATCCATTGCTGTTGTTGTTTGATTTGCTAGTGATTGACCATCTGATGCAGATCCTGTTACCTGAGAGGCAAAAGTTGACATTTTGTGTACATTTTCTGTATTGTTTCTAATATTACTTGTGATCTGTTCTAAGGCTGCTGCTGTTTCTTCAAGTGAGGCTGCTGCTGAATTTGAGTTATCATTTAAAGTTTTTACATTTGTTAGTAATACATCTGAACTATTTTGTAATGTCAGTCCATTTTGTTTATTTTCTACTAGCATTTCATTAATAATATCTGCTAAAGAGTTAAGTCCTTGTGATGTTTTACCCGTTGCATTTTGAATCCTATGTGAAAAATCTAAATCGTGATATTCTTTAAGTGCTGTTTGAACCTTATTTATATCTCCACAAACATTTGCTGCCATAACTTCCATCATCTCATTAAAAATTATTTTTAGTTCCTCTAGTCCTTGATTTTGTGTTGATACTTTAATTTCTTGTTTTATTTTACCATCTTTTACAAGTGCTACCACTCTTTTTACGTCATTGATTAAAGCTTCATCTTGCTCTATTAAAGTTTTTGTTTTGTTTATATTATCATTTACTGCTTTTGCCATTTGACCTATTTCATCTTCTGAAGTATCATTCAATAATTTTATATCTAAAGAGTCTTTATTTAAATATTTAAAGAAATCTATAAGTCCTATTTGAAATGCTTTTAATGGTTTTGTAATTGCTTTTCCTATAATCATAGTTACAATTAAAGATAAAATTAATGCCACGGCTACAAGAATATACAAAGTATATAGAGTATTATCTGTACTAGATACGGCATTTTGATAAGCTTGTTTATTCTGCTTGTCTATATCTTTACTAATTTCAGATAAAACTTTATTTAGCTTTACAAATGATTCATCAGCAACTGAAAGCATTGGTGTTGCCATACCTATATCAACAGAGAGCATATCAAGTCCATCTGCAACAGCACCTTGGTATTCTATTAAATCTTTTAATAACTCTTTATATAATATTTTTTTTGCATTATCTAAAAATTTAAGAGAAGAGAGTATCTTAAATTCTTTATCTATAGTATCACCTAAAGTTTGAAGTAATTTCATTTGCTCATCAATTAATTTCTGTTCATAGTCACCTGCAACGAAATTAAATATTTTATATAAAATACTATTGTATAGATTTATATTAGACATTAAACTAGCATTCTGTTTATACACTTCAAACTTTTTATTTACAATATTATTTAATGTATGTTTATTAGATTTTAAAGCATTATCAGCGAATATAGCCAACACGATTAAAAATATTATTGCAATAACCGGTGCAACAATAACCTTTGTTCCAATTTTTAAATTTTTGATACCAAACATTTTCTTCCTTTTATTATGAATAAGTTATTCACTTATACTAAAGATAATAAATTATCTCTAATATAAATAAATGGAAAAGCCCTATATTATTAATAGGACTTTTATTATCTAATTAAATTTATTTAGTTCCATCATTTTTATAAATTCCACAACCAATTAATTGATCTCCACCAATACCTTTTACAAATGAAGTTTTATCAGCTTGTTTATTTGTTTTAGGATGTGCCCAAACATAATCAACCCAACCTTCACCATCTGCTTGTACTTTTCTTACAAAATCTGCAAATAATGTATTTCCTTTTTTATCCTTATATCTCCATAAGTTTTTACCCTTAAGTGGCTTTTTAGGATGTGCCGTAATTACACCTTTAAAGTCATTCGCCCAGATATACATATCACCAGTCACCCATTTACTTTCTTTTTTATTAAACTCTTCAGTACAAGCAGTAATACCCACTTTTTTACAAAATTCAACACCTGCATTAACATGCGCTTTTACTGCATCCATTTCAGCTTGAGTTGCCCCAAAAGATATAGACGCACTCAGTGCCAATAATGCACCTACTTTAATTAATTTACTCATACTTCTTCTCCTTATTATTTTAAATTCTAAACATAACGAAGTGTATTATAAAAAAGTGGCAAAATTGTGTTATAGTGCGGAAAAGATTAAGTATAATTAAAAAAAATACTATTCTTGTTTATTAAGAACTTAGTCTTTGATAGATTGTGCTAAATTTTAAGCTATAATTTGATAACATTGCTTATTACAAAGCAAATCTTTTGTGAAAATCCTATATTTCTATAGGAATTGGTTTCTAAAAAATTACATTGCATTGTTAAAAAAAGGAATTAAATAAATGGATAAAATTATAGATATTATAGATAGTATTGCTTATGAAAAAGGTTTAAAGGTTAGTGATGTAGAGGAAGCTTTAAAAGAATCTTTGATAAAAACAGCACAAAAAATGGTTGATGAAACTTTAGTTTTTGGTGCATCAATCAACAGAGCTGAAAAAGAATTGAAATTATCTCAAAAAGTTGAAGTAGTTGCCAATGATGATGAGAGATTAACAATTGAATCTATTATGGTTACAAAAGAAAATTACGAGGGTGAGACAATAGAATATGAGCAACCTAATAATACTGAAAATTTTATCTCACTTGATGAAGCAAAAAAGTTAGATGAAGATTTAGAAATTGGTGATTTTTTAAATTATGATTTAGAATTTGAAGGTATGGGTAGAAATGCTTCTAGTATTTTATTTTCTAATCTAGAATATAGACTTCAAAAGTTTATCTCTGATAATTTATTTGCTAAATATGAATCACAAATTGGAACAACTTTAACAAGTGTGGTTACAAGTGTTGACAGACAGGATAATACATTTGTAGAGATTGGTGAAGTTAGAGGAATTCTTCCTAGAAAAAATAGAATTAAAGGTGAAGAATTCAAAGTAGGTGATGCACTTAAAGCGGTGGTGAGATCTGTAAGAATTGATAAACAATACGGACTGATCGTTGAGATAAGCAGAACTAGTCCTAAATTTTTAGAAGCTTTACTTACTTTGGAAGTTCCAGAGCTTAAAGATGAAAGAATTAGAATTGAGAGTTGTGGAAGAATTCCCGGTGTTAGAGCAAAAATAGCACTTTCAACAATTGAGCCGAATATAGACCCAATTGGTGCTGTTGTTGGGGTAAAAGGTGTGCGAATCAGTGCTGTTAGTGAACAACTTAATGGGGAAAATATAGATTGTATTGAATATACAACTATTCCTGAAATGTTTGTTTTAAGAGCATTAAGCCCAGCGATTGTTCAAGGTGTAAAGATAATTAAAGCTAAAAAAGAAGGTGAGAAAGATAAAGCAATAGTAACTTTATTAAGTGACCAAAAAGCTAGAGCAATTGGACGCTCTGGACTTAATATAAGACTTGCTTCAATGCTTACAAAGTGTGATATTGAGTTAAATGAGATTGAGGGTACTACACCTGAGAGTGAACAAAATAATCAAAGTCCACGAAGTGAAGCAAAGAGTAAAGATACATCTGGACTAGAGGCTTTATTTAGTTAATGGATAAATTTTCTTTATATGATTCTGTAAAAAAACAAAAAGTTCCATTTGAACCGCAAGTTCCAAATGAGGTTAAAATTTATGTGTGTGGACCTACTGTGTATGATAATGCACATTTAGGACATGCCAGAAGTGCCATAGTTTTTGATTTACTTCACAGAGTGCTTAAGGCTGATGGTTATAATGTAACTATGGTGAAGAATTATACTGATGTCGATGATAAGATTATAAAGAAGATGGGTGAGAATGGAAAGAGTTTAGAAGAGATTACTGCTTTTTATATCCAAAGTTATTCTAATGATATGAAAGCTTTAAATATTCTACCTAATACTATTGAGCCAAAAGCAACTGAGAATTTAGATGTTATGAAAGAGTTAGTTCAAAAATTACTTGATAGCCGTAAGGCTTATAAATTAGATGATGGTATCTATTTTGATACTTCAAAAGATAAGAATTATGGAACTATTTCACATCGTGCCAGTGATGAAAATAGTATTGCCAGAGTTGAAGGAAATAATGATAAAAAAGATCAAAAAGATTTTGCTTTATGGAAATTCTTTGGGGATGATAGTTTAACTTTTCAAGCAGACTTTGGACAAGGTCGACCAGGGTGGCATTGTGAATGTAGTGCTATGATTGATAAGCATTTGGCAAATCATGAATTAGAATATGCAGTTGATATTCACGGTGGCGGGGCTGATTTACTTTTTCCTCATCATGAAAATGAAGCGGCACAAACAAGACAAACTTATGGTCAAGAGATAGCTAAATATTGGATGCACAATGGTTTTGTGAATATTGATGGCGAAAAAATGAGTAAATCACTTGGTAACAGTTTTTTTCTAAAAGATTCTTTAAAAAGTTATGATGGAGAAGTGATTAGATTTTATATGCTTACAACTCATTATCGAGCGGATTTTGGATTTGCAGAAGATGATTTAATATCAAGTAAAAAAAGGCTTGATAAACTTTACAGACTTAAAAAAAGACTATATGGTGGTGGGACTAGTGCTGTAAACAAACAATTTAAATCAGATATCTTTGAAGTTTTAAATGATGACTTAAATACTTCAAAAGCATTAGCTGCTATTGATGAGTTTGTTGCTAGGACAAACGAAGCTTTAGATAAAGAACCATGCAATTCCGCAGGTACGAGGACAAAAAATAAAGCACTTAAAAAAGAAGTTCTTGCAAATATAGAATTTTTAAATGATATATTGGGAATTGGGTATCAAGATGCATATTCATATTTTCAATTTGGAATAAGTGAAGATGAAAAACAAACTATTGAAGATTTAATATCTCAAAGAAACGATGCAAAAAAAGAGAAAAACTTTGAGCTTTCTGATAAAATAAGAGATAAATTAACGCGAGAAAAAATATCCTTAATGGATACAGTAAATGGAACGATGTGGGAGAAATTATAATGGCTAGTGGACAAATTTTAAAAAATACAAATGCAAAACTTCTTGATGAGTTTAATGCTTCGGTTATGTTTGACAAAGAGCTTTATGCTCAAGATATAAAAGGGAGCATCGCACATTCTAAAATGTTGGCTTTGCAAGATATAATCACAGTTGAAGACCAGGAAAAAATTGAAGCTGGTTTATTGCAGGTAAAAGATGAGATAGAATCAGGAGTTTTTGAATGGAAAATTGAACATGAAGATGTTCATATGGCTGTTGAAAATAGATTGACCCAGATTATTGGCGATGCAGGGGGAAGACTTCATACTGCAAGAAGCAGAAATGATCAAGTTGCTACTGATTTTGCTTTATATGTTCAAGATAAAAGTTTAGTGATTAAGCAGAAGCTTAAAACTTTAATGAAAACATTAGTTAACATAGCTGATAAACATACTGAAACTTTAATTCCCGGTATGACACATCTGCAACACGCTCAACCCATTAACTTTGGATTTCATATGTTAGCTTATGCAAATATGTTTAAAAGAGATTTTGAACGATTTGAAAGCAGTTATAAACGAAATAATAATTGTCCTTTAGGAAGTGCGGCACTTGCAGGAACACCGCATAATATCGATAGATTTAAAACAGCAGAGCTTTTAGGATTTGATGCTCCTACTGCTTGTGCTTTAGATACAAGTTCAAATCGTGATTTTGCTTTGGAGATTTTATTTAATATTTCAACTTCTATGATGCATATCAGCCGTTTAAGTGAAGAGCTTATCTTATGGTCAAGTTATGAGTTTGGTTTTGTAAAGATGAGTGATGAATACGCTACTACAAGCTCTATTATGCCGCAAAAGAAAAATCCTGATGTTCCTGAACTTCTTCGAGGGAAAACTGGTCGAGTTTATGGAAATCTAATTAGTTTATTAACTGTTATGAAAGGGCTTCCATTAGCTTATAATAAAGATACACAAGAAGATAAAGAGGGTGTATTTGACAGTGTTAAGACCATGGAAATTTCACTTGATATTTTAACTGCTGTGATGGATACTTTGATTATAAATGTTGACACTATGGAAAAAGCATGTAAAGTAGGGCATTTAAGTGCTACGGATTTAGCTGATTATTTAGTCAAAAAAGCAAATATGCCATTTAGAACTGCTTATTATATTACTAAAGATGTGGTGGCAATGGCGAATAAATTAAATAAAGATATGTCTGAATTAACTATTGAAGAGTTAAGGGATGCAAATGATGAGGTTAAAGATATTGATAAAGAGATTATTTCATATTTAGATTTGCGAAATTCAATGAATGCCAGAACTTCATTTGGCGGTACAAGTACCGCTGCCACATTATATCAAATTGATATTTTTAAAGATTGGCTAAAGTAGGGTATTAAAATGGATTTATTTAGTTATATAGATCGTGGCGGAGTGATTGTTTATATTTTAATTGCTTTAAATATTATTGGATTTTCTATAATATTTTGGAAATTCTTTAATTTGGTAATATTTCGAAGTGGTCATGAAAAAATTGTACAAAATATAGTTGAAGATTTAAATGGTTCTGTTAAAGTGCCGGGAATGATAAGGAATTCTATAAACATTGCAGTAAAAAGACAAGAAACAGGATTGAATACTATTAAAATAATCGCAATTATTTCACCCTTGTTGGGACTTTTAGGAACTGTTATTGGTGTATTGACTTCGTTTGATAATATTACAGTTTCAGGTCTTGGCGATCCAACTATTTTTTCAGGTGGTATTTCAATCGCACTTATAACAACCGTAGCCGGGCTTTTGGTTGCTATTCCACATTATGTTGCTTATAATTATTTTTTAGGCGTGTTAGACAACCTTGAGCTTAAAATTGAAAAAGAAGTGTTGAAAAAGCTTTAAAGATAAATGACTAAAAAAAGAAGAGAGCCCTTAACCCCTGATTTAACTGCATTAATAGATGTAGTTTTTATTTTATTAATATTTTTTATAGTAAGTTCCGTATTTAAAAAAGAAGAATTAGCACTTCAGTTAGTTTTGCCAACATCTGACGCTTCACAATTAGAAGTAGAAATTAAACAAATAAATATTGAATTAAGTACCACTAAAATTGCTTTTGGCGGGGTTAATGTTGATTTAAAATCTTTAGAGAAATCACTATCAAAAATTACTAAAAAAGATAAACCTGTGATAGTTAGAATTGATAAAGATGTTCCTTATGAAAGTGTTATCAAAATATTAAATTTACTTCAAAAATATTCTTTAAATAATTTAGCATTAGTGACTGCCACTGCTAAAAAAAGCAATTAAAAATTATATTTTAAACTTGCAAATATTCTGTCGTTATCTTTTATCATCTCAAATTTAGCAACCTCTCCACCTAAATAATTAATCACACCAAAACTTGCAGATAATTTATCATCAATATCATAATCCACCCAAGTTCGTATAAATCCACCATCTTTTAACTCTTTTCCAAATCCGCTGTATAATGCAGTAAAATCTAAAGTTTGATTTAAATAGCTTTGAGTAAATCTAAGTGCGTATTGAATATCATCATTTTTATTTGCCATCTCTAAAGAGATACTCCCATCACTGATTCCATTGTATTCAAGACCAATTAAACCATCTGTTTTAGCTTCAACTGTGTTTGAATCATAATTATCAAAGTATGCTGCTTCTGTTTTGAAAAGATAATTATTTATTACTTTATTATATGCAAATCCTACCATATTTGAACGATAAATTGTATTATCAATATATTGATTTGAATAATAAAATGCGATATCTTGACCCTCTAAATTTCCATTTAGACTCAATGCAACTCCTGTATTATCTAAAGAATCTGATGGCTCTTTAATGATTGCATCTTGGGCTTTTGTTTGATTTGATGAGGCATAATCACTTCCATATTGAGGCAGCTTTGAGAATCTATTTTCATGTAAAATTATACCACTTACAGACCATATAGGCATAAAATAATCTAATTTAGTCATAGTTCGACCTAATCTTAAATCTTCAATATCTACCATTCCCGGAGTTGTGTTATCTAAAGGATTTAAACTATCCGTTATCCTGATATTATCTGATTTTCCCCAAACGACAATTTGACGACCAAGCTTTATATCTGTTTGATTGTTTATACTTCCTTGTAAATATAATTCATTTATATCGGCATCTTTATCATAATCTTTAGGAACAGTTTTATACTCATTATCTTTTAAACTATAAATAAAATCTTTATATGCTTTTACAGTTGATTTTAACTTATAACCGTTATCAAATTTATATTCTAAATTAATATCAGTAGATACTTTGGCACTTGATAATTTTCTAAAATCATTTTGAGTACCAACGGGTTTATCATGTGCATAGTTATAGCTGGTTGAAAAAGATACTGAACCGTAAATACTAAATGCTTTTTGCTCTTCTTGTTTAATTTGAACTATCTCAATTGGTTCATCACCAAATTCATCTTCTTCCTCGAAACCATCATTTGCATATAAACCACTGCTTAATACTAAACTAGCGATCATACTTAACTTAACAGATCTCTTTAATAAGTTATTTGACACTTTTTATAAACCTTTTTCAATAGTTCTAACGGTAAACAGCTCTTCTTTTAGGTCTTGATTCATTTTGACATCACTTTGAATTAAAATAGTTTTATGAATAGTTCTTTTCCCTTTTTTAGTAGTCATAGTTGTTTGTGTTGCTACATCAATACCGTCAATCTTTTCAACTTTTTTTACATCCATATATTTAACACGACCAGCTTTTTTAAGATAATATTTAGCACGAGTTACCATATAATTATCTTGTCTTACATAAGCTATACTTTTTAAATATCCAGTTTCATCTATAACCTCTTGATTTTTAGGAGTAACTTCAATTTGCCAAACTTTTTCATTACCACTTTTTCTTTTCACTACACTTTCTTTTAATATTTTAAAAGTATAGTCATTTAAAACCGGTTCAGTCATATCAGAATAAGAAAAGTCACTTCCCATAAAACTACTGTCTTTATCTGATGCAGGAATTCTTTTAGTTTTATTTAAAGCCGGCAGATATAACCACTGATCATCATCTTTGTCATCATCAGCATAATCATAAGTTAAAAAAGCAGTATTTTTAACATCACTTGGACTTAGAAAGAAGATTAATTTTAACTCATCTTCCCCTTTATCTTTTGAAAATGTTTTCATATCTCTTATTCTTTTATGACCATTTTTATCAATAAGCTGCATCTGCATATTTGTAATAACATTATCTCCATCATCTCTATCAAGTACTTTTTGCATAATTTCTCGTCCAGTATCAGCTAAAAGTAAAGTAGCTCCCAGGCTTAGTGTTAATAGTATTTTCTTTATCATTTTATTTTCCTCTTTTTATTTATATTGTGAAATACTATATAAATAGTATTAATGTAATGTTAATATCAATTAGTATAAAGATAATAGCTTGTAATTAAAAATAAATATCTTCCACCTTTGGCAATTAAAACCAAAAGTAAAAATTTCTTTAAATTATATTTGACAATTCCTGCTATAAAAGTGATAGGATCACCTATGATGGGAAGCCAAGAGAAAAGTAAGCTGTAACCACCGTATTTATTAAAATATTTTTGTGCTTTTATAATCTTTTGTTCGTTTAAAACTTTTTTTTCTACGAGATAAATTTCCCCTTTTAATCCAATCCAATAGTTTATAACAGAACCTAAAGTATTTCCAATGGTAGCAAAAAGAAACAATAAATAAATATTAAATTCTAAGCTTAAGTCATAAAGGAGCAGGGCTTCACTCCCAAGAGGGAATAAAGTTGCTGAGATTAAAGCACTAAAAAACAGATATAAATAATCCATATAATATTATTTTATATCTTTCCTATTATGTATCATAACTTTCATAAGAGCAGGTACTAAAAAGAAATCAGCTAAAACAGCAATAATAATGGCAATACCCGTTAATAATCCAAAGTTAAATATATTTGACATACTGGCAAACATAAATACAAAGAATCCAAATGATAATACTATAGTAGTAACTACCATCGCTCGACCGGTTGTAAGAAGTGTAAGTCTTACAGCTTTATCAATATCATTATATAAAAGCTCATACCTTCTAAAGTTGTGCATAAAGTGTACTGTATCATCAACGGCCAAACCAATAGCAATAGCACCTATTAGCATAGTAAACATATCAAGCGGCATATCAAATATTACCATTACTGTTGTCATCATAAGTATTGGAGAGATATTTGGTATCATTGAGACCAAACCTATTTTAATATTTCCAATTAGTATTAACATCATAATTGTAATAAGCGTTAAAGCTATTGCATAACTTACTGCACTACTGGTAATGGCAGCTTCCATAATACGAGCAAGTAAGTTAGAAATTCCTGTGACAGTTACTTCTGCTTTTCCTTTAAAGTGCTTATCTATCTGCGTGTTTATCTCTTTTAATAAATTCACATAATCCATAGCATCAATATATGGTAATTTTACTGTAATTCTAGCTTTACTAAATGCACTGTCAACAAAATCTTCTAAATCATCACTTCCAGAGTTTTCAAATAAAAGTAACTCTTGTGCTATTAGATTTTTGTTTTGAGGAATAATATATGCTTCTTTGTTATTTTCATTTAAAGCTTTATTTGTCTCTTTAATGATATCAACCAAACTAAGTGTTTTCCCTATAAAATATTTATCACTTTTTATAGTCATAATTTCTTTTGAAAAATTATCAATAGAATTTAAAATTTCAGGCTCATAAAGTCCATTTTCGCGCTTTGTATCTACTATTATTTCTAAAGTAACTGAACCTTTAAGTTTATCATCTACTATACTTGTAGCTTTTCTTACTTGATGGTCTTTATCAAACCAAATAATTGGCTTATGCGAAAATCTCAATTGTGAAGCAACTGCTAATGAAACTAAAATAATAACAGTAGTGATAGCTATAATTCTTTTTGGATAAGCAACACTGATGTTGGCTATTTTAATCAGCAACCTATCCATAAATGTATGTACCTCTTCATCATTTTCTATAAGTATATTTTTTGGTTTTAATTTTATAAGAGAAAGTACCGCAGGTAAAAGTACAAGTGTATATAAAAGTCCGATTAAAACTCCAGCACTGGCAAATTTACCCAAATCAGCCACGGGAGCCAGTTCAGAGAATGAAAAAGACCAAAGTCCCGCAGCAGTAGTAAGTGAAGTCATTACAATAGCCAATCCACTATGCCCCATCGCATATCTTAAAGAGGCTTTTTTATCTTTTGATAAATTGAATTGTTTAAAGAAAATTGAAAGTAGATGGATACTGGCTCCAATAGTAACTGCAAGTAAAAATGATGGTAAAATTTGAGTTACGACAGTAATCGGAGCACCAAACATTGCCATAAGTGATAATGCAGATACAATAGTAAATGCAACTGTAATAAGTGGTAAAACAACACCGCTTATTCTTCTAAAAAGAAGTGCCAGAAAAAATGCGATTACAAGTAAAACGATCTTAATAAATTTTTGCATATCTTTTGTCATAGATGCTTTTAATTCAGCATTTATAACAGCAGTTCCAGATACCAAGATATTAAAATCATCTGCTTGATATTTGGCAACTATCTCATTTGTCTTTTTAACAATTTGTACATTTTCCCAGTCAGTTAAAAACTCTTTATCTTTGTCATCAGCCAAATTAGATTCTACCTCCTCATCATCAAACTCATCATCTTCAGATTCAACTTTCGGAAGCGGTTTACCATCCTTATCTAAAGAAGTATATGTTTGAGTATCAATGACAATCGTTGTAATAGTTCCAGCTTCATCTATAATCAAGTTTTTAAACAGTGGATTGTTTTGTGCCAATTTCTTTTTAAAAGCCAATGCTTTTTGATCAGAGGGTAACTCTTCAAACAGATCATCAACTATTAAACTATCAACAGTACCTCTGGTGTTTCTGGCATTTATAAGTGAGTTTACATCTTCTATATATGGTAGATTATTTTCAAGTTCTTTGTGAAGTTTATTTAATTTAGTTAAAAATTTAATTGTAAATATATTTTCGCTTTGTATTGCGATTAAAACTTTTTCATCCCGTCCAAACTGATTTCTGAATTTATCATACTCAATTCTCAAAGGATCTTCTTTATGTAAAAACCCTTCCGTTGAAGTATCAACTGTTAAGTATTTCATCTGCGAAGCCATCGCAATTACGATAGCTAGAACCGCTACAATTACCTTAATTCTATTATCAAATATAAAATCTGAAATATGTTCAAATTTGTGTTCAACTTTTTTTTTCCAAGCCATTTAGAGTTACCTTTTTGTAAATATAAATAGAATATTACTTTAAAAGTATTAATAGAATGTTAACATTAAGTGCTTTGTGCCATTTATATAAAATATGTTACAATAGTAAGTCTAGAGCAGGGAGAAGTTATGTTAACAAAAAGAATTATAAAATTGATTATCTTTACTACGTTTTTAAGTTTATCAATTTATGCTCAAGATAAAATTACAATTGGAACAATAGATTTAGAACCTAAAGAAAAAATATACAAATTTCAAGCAGTAGCAGATTATCTGCAGGAAAAACTAAAGCAAAAAAATATAAAAGTTGATGTAGAGATAGCAAAAAATCTAGATACTGTAATTAAACTTATAAGTGATAATAAGTTAGATATTTTTATTGACAGTGTTTATCCTACACTTTTAGTACAAAAAAAGAGTGATATAACTATTGAATGTAAAAGATGGAAAAAAGGGATAGAGGGATATAGAAGTGTAATCTTTGTTAAAAAAAATAGCAACATAAATTCAATTGAAGATTTAAAAGGAAAAACTATAGCATTTGAAGATGAATTTTCAACTTCAAGTTTTTTTATCCCTAAAAAAGCAATTGAGAAAAAAGGTTTAAAAGTATCAAAAAAAGGTGAAAAGGAAAGCGTAAACTATGATTATGCAAGAAGTGAAAAGAATACTGCTGCTTGGGTACTTTACTCTAAAGTAGATGCAGGAGCAACAGATGATAAAACTTTTGAATCATTTGATAAAAATATGTTTAAAATTATATATACATCAAAACTAATACCTAGACATCTGGTTTCATTCTCAAAAAGAATTAATCCTAAATTGAAAAAAGAGATTTTAGATATTTTGTATGATATGGATAAAAGCAGAGTTGGAAAAGAGACTTTGAAAAAGTTTTCTAAAACAAAAAAATTTTCACCCTTAACCAATGATGATATGAAGATTATACAAGGTCTCTAAATGAATTTTTTTCATTCAATAAAGTTTAAAATATTTGTAGTTATTGTAGTTTTCTTTACTATAATGATTACAATGCATATGCTTTATGATATTAATATGTCAAAGAAACAGCTAAATACATATTTGCAAAATTTAAATCAAAGCAGTGCAAAACTTTTAAATAAAAATGTACAAAGTGATTTATATAACTTAAATTATACAAATGTAAAATATACTATAGACTCTTTTGACAACCCTTATTTTAAAAATATCTATATTTTAAATAAGAATGGATATATATTCGCTCAAAGAGATAATGATAAAATCATGTTTACAAAATACAAAGATTTTGAAAAGCTTCTAAATTTACAAAACGAAAACCCGCTTTTGTACTTTTTGCCTGTTATTTTGTCCAAAAAGGTTGTAGGGTATCTTGTAATTGAAAACAATAATGAAATATTTGAACAGATGATTAAATCTAAAGAAAGTGAAATATTAAAAATGTTTTTTATTTTTCTTCTGGTTACAATTGTTTTTTCATATATAGTCTCTGTAATAATTACAAAACCAATTAATAAAATAATCAATAAACTAAAAAATTTAGATGAAAAAGAAGAATTAGAATTTAATCATAATAAAAAAGATGAGTTTGGATATCTTGCAAAAATAATTGAACAAAACCATAAAAAAATACGAGATTTAAATGAAAACCTTGAAATAAGAGTAAAAGAAGAAGTTGAAAAAAATATTTATAAAGAAAAACAACTATTTGAAGCTCAAAAAATGGCATCTATGGGGGAAATGATAGGAAATATTGCGCATCAGTGGAGACAGCCATTATCAGTTATATCTACAGGTTCTACTGCCATTAAATTAAAAAAAGAACTTGATGTTCTTGATGACAAAGATTTACTTGAAACTTGTGAAATCATTAATGAGAATGCACAATATCTTTCAAAAACGATAGATGATTTTAAAAACTTTATAAAAGGTGATAAAAAACTTATAAACTTTAATTTAAAAGATACTATAGATAGTTTTATAAATCTAGTAAACCCTTCAATAAAAAATAATAATATAGAATTAATTCTTAATATAAAAGAAAATATAAATATAAATGGATATCCAAATGAACTTCATCAATGTATGATAAATATATTTAATAATGCAAAAGATGCATTATTAAATATTGATGAGACTAGATTGGTATTTATAGATACATTATTACAAGACAACAATGCAATTATAAAAATAAAAGATAATGCCGGTGGAATACCTGAAGATGTAATGCCAAAAATATTTGAACCATATTTTACAACCAAACATAAATCTCAAGGTACCGGACTAGGTCTTCATATGACATATAACTTAATTGTAGACAGTATGGGTGGAACTATTGAAGCTAATAATGTAAAGTATAAATACAATGATGAAAGTTATATTGGAGCAGAATTTACAATTAGACTTCCATTGTCCTAATAAGGAACCTCTTGCCTTTTTTCTAATTCTTGGTATATTCTAAAATAGAATAGTGATTATAGTACCACTTTCAGATTTTATATTGATTTTATGTGATAGCTGTTCACATAATCTATGTACTATATGCATACCTATCCCGTGTCCACTTTCAGTTTCTTTATAACTTCTTTCAAAAATTTTCTCTGGATATTTTATACCTTTGCCATTGTCTTTTATAGTTAAGGTATTATTTTTAAAACCAATAAAAATAGTTGGATTGTCATCAATACTGTATTTACAGGCATTTGAAATAATGTTATCAATAATTCTTTTCATAGCATTTTGATTTGAGATAACTATTATAGGTTCTCCGAGAAACTCAAACTTAATATTTGGATATAAAGATTGATATATTTCAATAATATTTGTTATCAAAACAGATAAATCAAATTTTTCTTTTATTAATGTATTTTCATTTAATAAAACTTCCAAATTAGCATATAAAGATGATATGTTTTTGGCACTGTTTTCTATTCTGTCTATTTTTTTTAATTCTTTATCTGAAGCATTCTTTTTTAACATTTTGGTATTTAATAAAATAGAAGTTACAGGTGTATTTAAATCATGAACTAAATCGCTGACAAATCTATCAAGATGAGAAATAGTATCTACCATAGGTTTTAATGATTTTCTGGCAAGTGCAAAACTGATAATGGCAAAAAACAAAATTAAAAGTACTTGTAACAGTATAGTAAAATTTTGTATCTCTTGAAGTTCCTTATCTACAATCGAGGCATCTATCTTGACTATAAAGTGATTTGAAAATGCTTTAAAATAAACATTTCCTTCTTTTTGCGGTAACTGTTTTTTTACTTTGGCATTTTTTACAGCTTCATAACTAAATCCATCTTGTATATAAGAAAAATTTGATTGTTTTACTATTGTTAAATATTGATGCATATTCATAGCTGTTTTTTGCATTAAAAATGTTTTTTGTTGATTAAAATATAAAAATCCAAGCAATAAAATAAAAATAGTTACAGATATAAAATAACCTAAAAATATTTGAATAAATGATTTTTTCTCATAATTTTTCAAGTTTATATCCTATTGCTCTTTGGTTTACAATCTCTAAGCCTAGTTTTTTAAGTTTTGATATTTGAACTCTAAGAGCTGCTTCGCTTCCCTCTTCTCCGTTATGAATATGGTATAAAATATCTTCTTTTGTTATAGGTTTATTTATATTTTTTATAAATAGTTCAAAAAGTTTTAATTCGGCAGGGGAGAGCTGGATTGTCTTTTCATTTTTTGTAATAGTTTGAGAAGATATATTATAAATAATATCACCATAAGTGATAGTTTCTTTATGTGAATTAAACGATTTTCTAATCTGTGTATTTATACGAATAATTAATTCATCAGTATCAAACGGCTTTTTGATGTAATCATCTGCCCCCATATCAAAACCGGTGGATAAAGAATCTATATCTACTTTAGCAGTAAGAAATATACAAGGAGTTTCATCACCACTTTGCCGTAATTGGTCAAGCAAGTCAAAACCATTTATAAAAGGGATATCAACATCAAATAAAAAGAGGTCAAATTTATTTTCATAGGTCTCATCTATAGCTTGATTGCCGTCCTTTACCCAAGTTACTTTAAAATTCTCATCTTCAAGTAATTCTTGTAAACTTTCACCTAATATTAAATCATCTTCAACTAATAAAATTTTTTTATGTGGCACGCAATTCCTTTTAGTCATCATTTAAAAATACCATATAATCTTTAATAAAATTGTATCGCAAAAGGACTTACTTCCAAATCACTTTTATATGAAAGTATAAAATAGAAGTATTAATATAATGTTAATATTATATTAAGTTGAGTTAATCTGCTAAAGGTCTAGGTGTTGTTTTACTACTTACAGGCAATTGTGGATATATAATATTAGGCTTCTCTCCTGTAAGTGATTTTAAAAATGTCACTACTTTTTTAGCATCTTCATTACTTATTCCTAATACAAGTTGAATTTTACCCATCTCTTTAACTGCTTCTTTTAGATCCCAAATTGCACCATTATGAAAATATGGAGCAGTTTGTTCAATATTTCTTAATGTTGGTGTTTTTACAAGATGATTATTATTTCCAGCAAAGGCACCTAAATTTCTATATTTATATCTTTTGCCTGTATCAAAAGGTTGCATAGAACCACCTAAAGCAATATCTTTATGACACCTTGCACATCCTAAATCTAAAAAAACTGATAATCCCTCTTTCTCATCTTTATTTAGTGCATTAGTGTCCCCATGTAAAAACTTATCAAATCTTGATGGTGTGATTAAAGTTTTTTCAAAAATAGCAATAGTATCTGCAATAAGTTTAAAAGTTATTTTTATATCAGCTGTATATGCTTTTTTAAATTCATTAACATATTGTGGTATAGAAGTTATTCTTTGTAATACAAGTTCTTGTGATGCAGCCATTTCAAAAGGAGCTTGAATAGGACCTTGTGCTTGGTCAGCAAGATGTGGACTTCTCCCATCCCAAAATTGTTCAAAATTAAAAACTGCATTATATACTGTAGGAGAGTTAAGATGCAAAGGATTTGCCGACCATTTATCTCCCGTAGCCACACTTATTCCATCAACTCCACCCATTCCTAAATGATGACAACTGTTACACGAAATTAATCCACTTTTTGATAATCTTGGTTCAAAAAATAGTTTTTTACCTAGTTCAACTTTTGCATTAGTTATTGGATTTTCTTTATCGTCAATAATTTCTAAAAGTTCTAATTTACTCTGAGGTATAGGCATCATATCTGCTTTTTTAGCTCTATTTATTAATTCAATATCGCTAGAAGCAAATATATTTATACTTATACATAAAAATAAAATGATATTTAATTGTAAGGTTTTATAAATCAAATTCTTCGAATGTGTCATAATTTTCTTTCTTTAAAAAGAAGAGACAAATCTCTTCTTTTTATATTAGTTCATATCTGGTTTTGGAGTTTTATTTGTGATTACAGGAAGTTGAGGATATGAAATATCTCCCTTATCACCTGTTAATGATTTTAAGAAACATGATATTTGTTTAGCTTCTTTATCACTAATTTTAATTCCAAGTTGAGTAGAACCCATCTCTTTAACTGCATCACTTAATGACCAAATAGCACCATTATGGAAATATGGAGCAGTCTCTTCAATATTTCTTAATGTTGGTGTTTTTACCATACCATTTTTATCACCTTGGAATCCACCTAAGCTAGCAAATTTATATTTATTTGCAACTTGGAATGGCTGCATTGTTCCACCGATACCTACACCATTATGACAAGATGTACAACCTTTATCTATAAATACTTTAAGACCGGTTTTTTCTTTCTTATTTAAAGCATTACTATCACCTTCCATGAATTGATCAAATCTTGATGAAGTTACAAGAGTTCTCTCAAACAGTCCAATAGTAGCTGTAATTAGTTCAAAGCTGATTTTTACATCATCACCATATGTTGCTTTAAATTCTGCAACATAAGCTGGCATAGAATTTATACGACCCTCTACAAGTGATTTAGGTGCTGCCATCTCTGGACCTGCTTGCATAGGACCTTGAGCTTGAGCTTCTAAATGAGGATCTCTACCATCCCAAAATTGCGATGAATTAAACACAGCATTATAAACAGTTGGTGAATTTAAGTGTGCAGGATTTGCTGTCCATTTATGACCAACAGCTGCTGCTACTCCATCAACTCCACCCATACCTAAGTTATGACAAGTATTACATGAGATTAGTCCACTTTTTGACAATCTTGGTTCAAAGAATAATCTTTTACCTAATGTAACTTTTGCATCAGTTATTGGATTTTTAGGATCTTCAATAAGCTTTAATAACTCTAATTGGCTTGATGGTATTGGCTTCATACCTGCATTTTTAGCTTTTTTAACCAAAGCATCACCCATAGCAAATGTACTTAAACTTGCAACTAATAAACCACTTAAAACAATATTTGTTTTATTCATAATCTCTCCTTATTTTTAGATTAACAAAAGTTTATAATAGTTAACCTTAAATAATAATAAATCCTATTTAGTATTTCTTCTTAATTAATATTTAAACTATATTATAATAAATTCTGCTATAATAATTAAAAATTATAATACAAAGAGACAAATTAAATGACTGACTTTAAGACTATTTTGCAACATAAAGATTTAAAAGCCACACATCAAAGATTGGTAATTTTAGAAGAATTAGAAAAAGCAAAACATATAGATATAGATAAGCTTTATAATTTAGTTATTAGTAGTTGTCCAACACTTTCAAAAGCAACATTATATAGAAATTTAAATGAGTTAGTTTCAAAAGATATTATCACAGAAGTAAAAGTGGCAAACCAAAAAAATATGTATGAAACAACAAAACTACCACATATTCATTTAATATGTAAAAAATGTGGTAGTATCGAAGATGAAGTTATTGATACAACTTTTTTATTAAATGAAGTATCAAAACATAGAAATTTCCAAATTGAGGCAAGTTCAATATCATTATCTGGCATTTGTGAAAAGTGTCTTACGAAAGTCTAAATCTAAAAATACCAACTGACTTTTGTCCAAATCGTATCGCTTATAAGTTTACTGCCAAATTCACTTGTAGCATTTCCTTTATTTTTATTATATGAAATATCAAGCTCAAAATTGTTTTTAAAACTGTAAGTTATACCTAAACTATTTTGAAAAGAGTTATCTCTTAAGTTTAAACTGTTTTTATAATAAACAGACGAGTATACAATTTCAAAAGGCTCTTTTTGTGAAAATTTATTTATAAAATATTTATTATCATAAAAAGGATTTGTTTTACTTAATTGTTCTGATTGATAAAAATATTCAGATGTGATAGTTAAATCACCGGCAGTTAGATATTTTATTCCAAACAGGTATGATTTATATCCATTTAACTGTTTTGCCATTTCTCCATGAATTTCAAAGTTTGTTTCGATATTTTTTGAAAAGTCTATCCCTATTTTATCTTTTAACTTATTGTTAAAAAGATATATAATATCAATGTCAGTATCAAGATATAAAAAGTAACTTTTAAGTGCTATATTGTTAGAAGATTGATTATAGTAGTCTTCATTTGTATTATTTGAAGTTGGCATATAAACTATGTCAAAACTAAAATTCTTCAAATCTCCATCATAACTTTTATTATATTTATAGTTTGCAAATAGATATCCCTCTTTTGAAGCTTCAGGATTATTAGGATCTTTTTTTCTATCTAAAAAGGCAATAGGGTTAAAAAAATATCCTTTTCCCCATTTTAAAGATTTCTTACCTAGATTAAAACTGTCATTTGATGATGCTTTATAGTTAAAAAAAAGTTGATTTACAGTATAAATATTTTTTTCTTCATTATTTATATTATTGTGATTTGCCTGAAATTCACTATTTAAACTGTAGTCATCTTTAAAGTATTTAAAACTTAATTGCGCTTCGCCGTATGTACTGTTTAAAGTATCATTATTTTTTGTTTGTTGATGTTTATGTTCAGCTTTTAAATACCCTGAATATTCATAAGTTTTAACTTCAATTTCATCCATATCGAAGCTATAGTTATCAGCAAAAATTAAACTGCTAAAAATGAGTGACGCTACAATTATTCGCATTTTTTATCTTCTTAAATCATTTACTTTATTTATATTATCAATTGTAAATGCTTCTGGTGCAAATTCTTTTGGTGTGATCTTTCCATAAACCATAATTGATTTGTAATCTTTATAAAATGGACTTACAGTTTCTACTACAGCAGGTCGCACAATTCCATTTCCAAAATCTTTAATATCTTTATAAAAAAGTGTTTTGATTAACATATCAGTTGAACTGTAACACTCTATAACTTTAGGTGTAATTGTTTTTTTATCTATGCTCATAATTAATTTATCATAAGCAACTGTGTCATTTTTGGCTTTCAGGCTAAGAATATATTCATCACCTTTCTCTTCTTGTTTTAGAACTGTATATTCACTGCTAAAATCAACTCTCATAATATCACTGTTGTTAAATACGCCGCCTACAACACTTTGCATAGATGTGATTCTAATAGGTCGCCCGACTGCCGGCATATAAAGCCACATATTATCACCAAGTCTTAAAGTATTTCTCCCTTTTTCAGACTCAGGCTTTAAAAAAGAGGATACCATTTTATCAGAGCCGGTTTTTGCTTGATAAAGTAAAAACTCTTTTTTACTGCCATCTGGTTCTATATTTATAAGTTTCTTATAACTTTCACTGCTTCCTGGTTGTAGGTTTTTATCTACTTGAAGAAGTAAGTCACTGGCAAATAATGATGTTGCTAAAAGAATAGTTGTAAATAATTTATACATTATCTTCTACCTCCACCGCCGCCACCGCCACGAGACCCGCCGCTTCTTGAACCTTGATATTGTCCACCGCTTCCACTGCCGTCTCTTAGTCTTTGTTGAGTTTTTGTTTGATTTCGTTGCCGTGTCATTTGTCCATTACCCTGACCTTGACCTTTTGAATAAGCCATTCTTTCTTCCGGTGACATATATTGGGTTTTTTCTTGAAATGCACTTCTAAATGCGTCTCTGTCTTCAGCTGGGACACTGCCTCTTAAGTTTGCTAATTCATCTACACTCATATTTGTATAATCTACTGCAAACAGTGATGTTGCAATTAATACTATTCCCATTAATTTTGTCATGATATATCCTTTGATTTTTTATCTTATAAAAGTATATGTAATATTTGTTAATGATTTATTAATAAGTTGGCAACACTTTACTCTGCAAATTTATTTTTAAAATAACAAGTAAAATCATCAAATATATCAATAATATTTAATATATCTTGTGGAGTACATTTTTTTACTAATCTTCGTTTATTAAAATTTTCAATACAGTAATCACACCCTTTTTTTTCACTGACGCCGTTTATTTCACTTAGAGTTATGATTTTTTGTTTTTTATTGTCTTTTAATATTGCTTCCAATATCTCATTGCCTGAAGGTATATTAAAATCAATAATAATAAATTCATATTTATTATTATTTAAAAATGAAGTTGTTTCTTCATAAGAATAAGAAAGGTCGACATGAAATCCTCTCTCTTCTTCAAAAGTTTTTTTAATAGATAAAAGATTTTCTTTCTCCTTATCTATAACTAATATTTTCACAAGTAACTCCTCATATAAAAATTAATTTAATTCTAGCAAAGATAATATTAAATTAATAACTATTTACAATTTAATTTGCTCTTAAAGCCTCTACCGGGTCAAGTCGTGAAGCTTTAATCGCAGGACTCACTGATGCTATAAGTGATATTATAACGACTATTACACCTACTACTGCCACTTCATTTAACTGTAAAGTCGGTTGAAGTATAAGTGAACTTTGTTTTCCAAAGGCATAACTTATCTCCATCATATAAAGTATTTTTACAATTACTAAAGATAATACCCCACCTAAAATTGCTCCAAAAACCCCAAGCATCAAACCTTCTGTTAAAAATAATTTTACTATAGTTGATGGTGGTGTTCCCATAGCGGCAATTGTACCAACCTCTTTTATTCTCTCATATACACTCATAATCATTACATTTAAAATAGAGATTAAAACTATAGAGATAAGTATAATTTGAATTGCTATATTCATCACATCCAGCATTTTGATAATATTATAAAATGGACTTAATTTTGTCCAAGGATGCACTTCAAATGATGGTTTATCCATCTTGTTTAATATTCTTGTCAATGGTTGTAATTCTTTTTGCATTTGTGAGACCATTGAGACATCTTTTAATCTTACAACTATTTCGCTGACTTCAGTCCCTTTTATTCGAAGTACTCTTTTGGCATCATCTATATGAATATAACCATCTCGACCTCCGGGACCACTGATTTGTTCAACGATTCCTGCAACTTTTAAATTGATACCGTTTACTGAACCACTTTTATTGTTTGCAACCAATACTATTGTATCGCCGGCTTTTACTTTCATACCCTTTGCAAGTAACTCAGGTACTAAAATCTCACCTTTTTTTAAAATAGTTTGTTTATTTATCAAATCTTTTAATCTGTCTTTTAGTTGAGGTAAAGTTTTAAATTCATTTTCAGGAATTATCGCATTTAATCTGATATTTGTAGAACTTACAAAATTTGAAAACATAGCCCCGAATTTTATTCTATATGAGTAGCTGTCTACCATTTTATTATCTTTGATAAATTCATCTATTTTATCTAATTGTTTTTGATTTAGATTTTTATCAAGAGGAAGATTTTCAACAGAAGCTACAAATCCTTTTTTATGAATTTGAATATGACCCATCATACTATCAGTAATCTGACCTATCATATACCCTTTGAAACTTCCGGCAAGTGCAGAATAAACTAAAACAAATACAACTCCTAAAGTTATAAGTGAAGCAGTCAGCATTGTACGACGGCTATTTCTTTTTAAGTTTCTATATGAGATTTTAAATATATTATTCATTTTATACTCTCCTGTCTTCTTCAATATTTCCATCAACAATAGAGATCAATCTATTAACTTTAGAAACAATTTTTTCATCGTGAGTTGCAAATATAAATGTTGTATTGTGTTCTTTTTGTATCTTTTTCATCAACTCTATTACGGCATTTGCAGTTTTACTGTCAAGGTTTGCAGTTGGTTCATCCGCAAATACAATTTGCGGTTTTGTAACCAAGGCTCTTGCAATTGCTACTCTTTGCTGTTGACCACCTGATATTTGATCTGGGAACTTATCTTTTTGGTCAATCATATCAACCTCTTCAAGTAGATTTAAAACTCTTCGTTTCCTTTCATCTTCCGGTAGATTTTGTATCATAATAAGGGGATATTCAATATTTTCATAAACTGAAAGTACAGGGATAAGATTAAAGCTTTGAAATATAAATCCTATATGCTCCCCTCGAAAATTTGCAAGTTTGGTTTTATCAAATGTAGTTATCTCTTCACCATTTATATTTAAACTTCCTGATGTTGGAGTGTCAAGGCAGCCAAGCATATTTAGAACTGTACTTTTACCACTACCGCTTGGACCGATTAATGATATAAATTCACCTTTGTCGATTTTGAGTGAAAAATCTTTTATAACTTCAAGATCTAATTCACCGGTTCTATACACTTTTTTTAGATTTTTAGCTTCTATCATTTGCAAACCTTTTTATTAACTATTTTTAAAAGTCTATAATAATAATGTTAATAAAGTATTAATGCTGCTACTAAAGATAAAAACTATTAAGAGACTAAATGGTATAATAATAACATTAAATAATATTAAAGGTGTTGGATGTATGATATTTTATGCGTAGATGACACTCAAGCAAATCTTTTGGTTTTAGAATCTTTGTTTGAAGTTCATGGAGATAGGTATAATATTTTTACAGCTTCCAGTGGTCATGAAGCTCTTGGGATTTTATTAAATCAGAGTATTGATTTAATACTTCTTGATGTGATGATGCCCCAGCTTGATGGTTTTGAAACTGCCCAGCTTATAAAAGAAAACAAAAAAACAAAGAATATACCAATAATATTTTTAACGGCAAAAAGGGATAATGAAACTATTCAAAATGCCTTTAATTACGGTGTTGATTATTTATCTAAGCCTTATGATGAATTTGAACTTTTTACCAGAGTAGATGTTCACTTAAAGTTAGTTGAATCACAAAAACAATTAAATGAACAAATTATTTTTAATCAATCGGTTTTAGATTCGCAGCATAGTATTATATTTATTCAAGATAATAATGGTTTGGTAACTACAAATAAGAGTTTTTTTAACTTTTTTAATGTTGAAAGTATAGCTGAATTTAATGAAAAGCATAATTGCGTATCAGATCTTTTTATGGAGTATGAAAATTATTTTTCATTGCATGTTTTAAATAATAATATACAATGGTGTGATGAGTTATCTTCAAGTTATGATGATATAGAATACAATATTTTGATTATGGATACTAAAATATTTGAACCAAAAGCATTCAGAATAAATGTAAGCGGTATAGATAATACAGATAAATTCATAGTATCTTTAACAGATATTACACAGCTTACTACAAGATCAAAACAATTTGAAACAAAAGCTACTTATGATGCATTAACAAATATATTTAACAGAAGTAAGTTCAATGAGCTTATATCAGAGCATTATAATCTTTATAAAAGATATAAGAAACCTCTTAGTTTTGCTATTTTTGATATAGATTTTTTTAAAAAAGTAAATGATACTTATGGACATGTCATTGGAGATGAGACGCTTATTACATTTACCAAAACTATAGATGAAGCTACAAGAGATACAGATATATTTGCCAGATGGGGCGGGGAAGAGTTTGTACTTTTGATGCCGGAAACAAAAATAGATGAAGCTAAAATTGCTGTTGAGCATTTAAGAGTGTTGATAGATAAAACACATTTTAAAGAGGTTAACAAAATTACCTGCTCAATTGGTGTCACACAATTTAAAAACAATGATACTATTGATGATATTTTAATACGATCAGATGAAGCTTTGTATGAAGCTAAAAGCAGTGGACGAAATAAAGTTTGCGTAAAATAAGGGACAACAATGATAAAATTTTTAATAATAACAGTTTTATTTTTTAGCAGTGTATTTGCTAAAAATATAACATCAAATGAAGTTTATACTCAAGTAAGATTGATTCAAGAGGAAGTGCATAATCTTCATAAACATTTTGGAACTGAGCATCATCATGAAGATGAGGGTGATGCGGCTCATAAAGTAAAAACAAAACTAAAGCCTAGAAACTCTTGGCAAAAAACTTATGAGATTTTAATAAAGATAAATATACTTAGAAATGAAAATAATCTGCCTACAATTGAGCCTGTCAATATGACCCCTGTATTAAATCTAAATCCAGATTTAACTTACGAGATGACACAAAGGATTTTAACAGAATTAAGAATTTTTCAATATATGGTTGGGATAAAAAGTGCAACACAAATGCCAGAAAAATTTCAAGGTAAATCTTCTTTAGATGTATTTAACGGTTTAAGTCATATATCTGAATCTTTAGATGAGCTGAATAAAATGGGCTTTACATCCTCTTATGTATTTGGTGAAAATATGAGAGTATATGATGATTTGACTATTATTTTACAACACTTAAATATAAAAGATGAAACGATACCTGCCAAACAGGATATGAAAGCAACACCAATGGATACTTTTAATTTAGGTATGGAGATGTTGTTAAAGATAAAACAATTACAGATAAAATCAGGGATAGATTTTGTTGATTACAGTGGATTTAAAAAAAGTAAAGTTACGCCCTCAGATGTGTTTGCTATATCAGGTATGATTATAGCTGAACTTCAAGTTATAAAAGCATATATTGGGTTAAATGATTATATCACTCCTGCTGCTACTAAATATAACTCAAAAACACCTGTTGAAGTTGACCAGCTTATGAATTGGAATTTGCGAAAGTTATCACTTATCAATAGTTTAGAGGGGAGAAGATAATGAAATTGAACCTGTCTTTAAAAGATAAAATATTTTATATATTTATATCAGTTATTGTTATATCTATTAGTTTGGTTGGTTGGTACGGCTTTACAACAAGTTCTAAAGCTTATATAGATTCCGCTTATGAGTTAAGTAAGCAGCGAACAATATCTATAAATTTAGAAATTGAGGGGATACTCACAACAGTACCAAAAGATGTATTATATGCTACGGAGTATCATGCTCTAAAAAGATTTATGATATGGAAGAAGCTGAATGAAAAAAGAAAAACAAAAGAGTGGAAACAGGTTTTTTCTAGTGCTTTGATAGATTTTATGGAGAAAAAAGAGAACTATTTTAAAGCTAGAATTATGAATCTAGATGGTGATGAGATAATATCAGTAAGATATGATAGAAATATACATAAAGCTTTTTTACAACCGGATAAATCGTTGCAAAATAAAAAAGGGAGAAATTATGTAGAGCTTGCCAAAAATTTATCAAAAGGTAAATTTTATGTTTCAAAGATGAACTTAAATGTTGAAAATGGCATGATAGAAACTCCGCATGTTCCAGTGGTAAGATACTCAACACCTATGATAGATAACAATGGGGAACTTATAGGTATCTTTGTGGCAAATATCTATGCCGATGTTGTTTTAGATATATTAGATAATATAACCAAAGAGCATGAAAAAGATGGAGTATCATACTTCTTAGTAGATGTCAGCGGAGATTATCTATACCATAAAGACAAGTCCAAAAGATGGAATGCTCAGCTAAAACATGGGGTAAATTTTAATAACGAGCATTTTAATATCAAAGAGAAACTAAAAGGTAAAGACGGTGGTGCCTTTACCCATAATGGCAAAATCTATTCATTTCATAAAGTTCACTCACTCAAAACCAGAGAAACAAAAAATTATTGGTATGCGATATCCAGTATTGACAGTGATGTTGCTTTATCTGAACTACAAGATTTTAAACTTATATTTAGTCTGATTTTATTATTTGTTTTAGTCGGTAGTTTTTTTATCATTAGATTTTATATTGATAGAATAATCGTTCCATTGACTAAAGTAACAAATCAATTAACTGCTTTATCAAAAGGGGAGATAAGAAAAGAGGATATAGAGTATAAAGCAAATGATGAGATAGGGCAGATCGTAAATGCAACAACGATACTTGTAGATGCGATTGAAACTACTATAAATCAGGCAAATGCGGTGGCTAACGGTAATTTTACAAAAGATATTCAATTGCTTGGTAAAAATGACAGGTTAGGACTTGCTATTACAGATATGACAAAAAGATTAAAAGAGATATCAAATCTTGCCAAAAATTTATCAGTCGGAAACTACGATGTACAAATAGTTGCAAAAAGCAGTTATGATGAACTGGGACTTGCTTTAGTGCAAATGGTAAAATACCTTGAAAATATCACAAATCTAGCAGAGTCGATAGCATCAGGAAATATAGATGTAAAATATAGAGCGCAAGGCAGTGATGATAGACTAGGGTATGCGAATTTACAAATGATAGAATATTTAAAAACTATTTTAAATCAAGCAAAAGCTATTACCAATGAAGACTTTAGCAACTCTATTGAATCTAAAGGGAAAAATGACGAGTTAGGAAATGCACTTATAACCATGACCGATATGTTAATGACAAATTCTATTAAAAGTAAAGATGAGATTTGGTTTAGTGAAGGATTGGGTGAGTTTAGTGATAAATTAACCGGTGTTGATGATACTGTAACTTTATCTAAAAAAGCTATCTCAATGTGTTCAAGATATGTTGGGGCTAGCAGTGGTGTGATTTATACTTTTGATACAGAGAAAAATGAGTTAAATCTTATATCGTCTTTTGCATTTACTTCAAGAGATAATTTATCAAATAAATTTAGTTTAGGTGATGGTGTAGTAGGGCAGGTGGCTTTAGAGAAAGAACCGATTTTATTAAAAAATATCAAAGATGGTGATTTTGAAGTGCAAAGCGGTACAACCGTATCTAAACCAAAAGAGGTATTTGCTTTTCCACTTATCCATGAGGGGGAACTTTTTGGGGTTGCTGAATTGATGAGTTTTGACGGATTTACTGAACTTCATAAAAGTTATCTTTTAAAAACGGCAAATATATTTGCAACAGCTTTACACACAACAGCACAAAATGTACAGATAAAAACTCTGCTTGAAGAGTCTCAAAGTGCTTTTGAAGAGTTACAGGTTAAAAGTGAAGAGATGCAGGCTCAAAATGAAGAGATGCAAGCTCAAAGCGAAGAGTTGAGAGCTTCAAATGAACAAATGGAAGAACAGGCACATCAGCTGGAGATACAAACATCAAATCTAAAAATTAAAAATGTAGAGATAGAAAATGCAAAACAAGAGATAGATAAAAGAGCTGATGAGTTAGAAGCCTCAAACGAATATAAAAGTGAATTTTTAGCAAATATGTCTCATGAACTTAGAACTCCGCTAAATTCTGTTATTTTACTTTCATCATTGTTGGCAAAAAACAACAAAGATAATCTAAATGAGTCAGATATACAAAAAGCAAATGTGATAAATGAGTCTGGAAATGAACTTTTAAGACTTATAAATGATATTTTAGATTTAAGTAAAATAGAATCCGGGAAAATGGAACTTATTGTTGATGAGATACAAAGTGATGATTTGGTAAAACATTATAATGAAGTATTCACTCATACGGCAAAAGATAAGGGATTGGAGTTTAAAGTTGTTGATAATATTGGCGGGGTTTTTTATAATGACAAAGACAGATTAGGGCAAATCATAAGAAATCTTATATCTAATGCTTTTAAATTTACAAAAGAGGGGTCTGTAACTTTACAGTTTGATAAAAATGATGATGAAAAGTTACCGATTAAAGTATCTGTGACTGATACAGGTTTAGGTATACCAAAAGATAAACAAGAACTTATTTTTAAAGCGTTTACACAAGCAGACGGAAGTATAAGCAGGCAATTTGGCGGTACAGGACTTGGTCTTTCTATCAGTAAAGAGTTGTCTAATTTAATGCAGGGGAATATAGAACTTCATTCAGTTTATGGCGAAGGTTCTACTTTTAGTATTCTTCTTCCAAATCTGAAAGACGGGTTTAAGGGTTCAGATGTAAGGGTTCATAAAAAAATAAAAAGCAGTGATGAGATTATCAATAAAAAAGAAAATCCAAGTGTAAAAAAAGAACAATTTTTAATCATAGAAGATGATAAGATTTTTGCCAATATTTTAAAAGACACAGTTGAAGAACACGGAGCAAAAACATTTGTAGCATATAATGGGAAAGATGGATTGAAAATTGCTATTGAGCATAAAATAGATGGTGCAATTATAGATATCGGACTTCCTGATCTAAGTGGTATTGAGGTAATCAAGCAGTTAAAGTCAAATCCTTTAACTGCAAATATAAATATTCAAGTTATATCGGGGAAAGATAAGGATATGCAAAATTTTGCCGATATAAAAATAGATGGATATTTACAAAAACCGGTATCAAGCGAACAAATTAACAATGCTATATCAAATATAGAAAAATTAAATGATAAAACTTTAAAATCAATTTTAATAGTTGAAGATGATGAGCTTCACCTAAAAGCAATTACAGATTATATTAAAGAAGAAAATGATTATGATATTGTAACTGCCGGAGGCGTAAAGGAAGCAAAAGATATTTGTAAAAATAATTATTTTGATGTAGCAATTGTAGATTTGGGTTTAGGGGATGGAAGCGGCAGCGAAGTGTGTCAAAACTTGCGTGATAATCAAAAAGACACAGCTATACTTATCTATACCGGAAGAGATTTGACTAATGATGAGGCAGATTTTTTAAATGATATAAGTGATGAGATAATTATAAAAAATCCAAACTCTCATGAAAGACTTAAAGATGAGATAGAAAGATTTTTAACAACACCTTATTCAACCGTAAATGAAAGATTTAAAGCACATATAAAAGATGTTGATTATTCAAGCAGTGATATAAGTGTGTTAAAAGATAAAAAAGTTTTAATAGTAGATGATGATATTAAAAATATATTTGTATTAAGTTCTGCATTGCAAGAGCATGATATGAAAGTATCCCATGCAAAAAATGGGCAGGAAGCATTGGACTTTTTAAAAGAGAATAAGGATATTAATATAGTATTGATGGATATTATGATGCCTGTGATGAATGGATATGAAGCAATAAAAGCAATAAGAGCAGATGATGAACTCAAACATCTGCCAGTCATTGCAGTAACTGCAAAAGCTATGGAAAAAGACAGACAAGAAGCATTTAAAAGTGGTGCTGATGATTATCTAACCAAGCCTATTGATTTAGAAAAATTAAGTGCTATGATGGCTATGTGGATTAATAAATAATTGGTAAGTATAAAAGAAAAAGAGTTAAGTGAATTTTTAAAAGTTGTGTATCAGACTTATGGTTATGATTTTATTCACTATAATCATTCTAGTTTAAAAAGAAGGATTGAGGTACATTGTATAAAGTTAAATATTGATGATTTTGATGAGTATTGTAAATTAGTTTTGAATAATAAAAATAATTTTGATGAGATGTTTGATTATTTTAGTATTAATGTAACTGAATTTTTCAGAGAACCTGAACAATTAAAACTCTTTAGAGAGAAAGTAGTACCTTACCTAAATTCATTTTCCCATATAAAAATATGGTGTGCCGGATGCAGCAGCGGCGAGTCACCATATTCTTTAAGTATGCTTTTGGATGAAGCAGGTATTTTAGATAAATGTCAAATATATGCTACAGATTTTAATAATCGTGTGTTAGCTCATGCAAAAGATGGATTGTTTGAAATAAATGATTTTGAACAAAGTAGTCGAAATTATAAAAAGAGCGGCGGAACTAAGGAGTTTCATAATTATTTTATCAAACAAGGTAAATATAAAAAGGTAAAAAAATATCTAAAAGAGCATATATTGTTTTTCAATCATAACCTAGCAACGGACGGAGTTATGAATGAATTTCAGCTAATAGTTTGTAAGAATGTTGTAATATATTTTGATGATAAATTAAAACAACGGGTTGTGAACTTATTTAATGATTCGTTAGTGTGTAATGGTTTTTTGATTTTAGGTAAAAATGAATATTTACCTAAAGGGTTCGACGATAATTTTAAATTATATATTCCAAAAAGTAAGGTGTATCATAAACAATGCAGATAAATATTTTAATAGTTGATGATATTAAAGCTAATCTTATTGCACTTGAAGCTTTGCTTGAGACGATTGATGAGAATTATAATATTATACAGGCAAACAGCGGAAGTGAAGCTTTAGAATTTGCTTTAAATGAAAAAATAGATTTAATCATCTTAGATATTCAAATGCCGGATATGGATGGTTTTGAAGTAGCACAGCTTCTAAAATCAAATAAAGAAACTTCAGATATCCCGGTGATATTTTTAACTGCTGCTTTTAAATCTGACGAATGGATTAAAAAAGGTTTTAAATTAGGTGCGGTTGATTATTTAACTAAGCCAATAGATGAAAATCAGTTTATAAATAGAATTGCTTTATATACAAAACTTATAAAATTAGTTGAGGATAATAGAAACAAAGACAGAGTATTGTTTGAATCATCTAAAATGGTATCTATGGGTGAGATGATAGGAAATATTGCTCATCAGTGGAGACAGCCGTTATCAGTAATATCTACAGGTGCAACAGGATTGCAAATGCAAAAAGAGTATGGATTGCTTACTGATGAAGTATTTGAAGAAACTTGTTCTATGATAGATAAAAATGCTCAATATTTATCTAAAACAATTGATGATTTCAGAAATTTTATAAAAGGTGACAGAGTAAAAGAAGTTTTTAGTTTAAAAGAAGATATAGACAGCTTTTTACATTTAGTTGAAGGTTCTATAAAAAAACATAATATCAATATGGTTGTAGATGTATCAGATGATATTAAGATCAATGGTTATGCCAATGAACTTACACAATGCTTTATAAATATATTTAACAATGCCAAAGATGTCTTGGATAATATAGATGAAGAAAATAGATATATTTTTATTTCTGCTTTTTGTGAAGATGGTGGAACTTCGCAGAAGCGGGGACAAAGTGTAATTATTAAAATAAAAGATAGCGGCAGCGGTATACCTGATGATGTAATTAAAAAAGTATTTGAACCTTATTTTACGACAAAACATCAAAGTCAAGGAACTGGACTAGGTCTGCATATGACATATAATTTAGTTGTTACGGGTATGCAGGGAAAAATAACAGTTGAAAATGAAACTTATGAATATGAGGGAAAAGAATATACCGGAGCCCAATTTTTTATTGAACTTCCAATATCTTAATAATTTAACCCCACAGCATCTCTAATAATTTTTAATTTTTCTTGAGCTATTTTTCGAGCTTTTGAAGCCCCATGTGCTAATATCTCTTTTACTTCATCTGGATTGTTTAGATAATGCTCTCTTCGTTGGGCAAAGGGGCTAAAATGTTCATTTATTTTATCAAGTAGAGTAAGTTTAAAGTGCCCATACCCTTCACCCGGTGTTGCATATCTTTTTTGAAGTTCAACCAACTCATCATCGCTCATAAAAAGTTGACATAAAGTATAAACATTACAACTGTCCCACTCTTTTATATCTTCAAGTTCTTTACTGTCAGTTACTATTTTCATCACTTGCTTTTTGATACCTTTTTTAGTTCCAAACATATCTATAGTGTTTCCATAACTTTTGCTCATCTTTGCACCGTCAGTACCGGGAACACTTTGAACAACAGTATCTATTTTGTGTTCAGGAATAGTTAAAATATCTCCGTAAGTATGATTGAATGTAGCAGCTATATCTCTTGTCATCTCTACATGTTGAATTTGGTCTTTTCCAACTGGTACGATATTAGAGTCAAAAAGTAAAATATCAGCAGCCATCAAAACAGGATAGGAAAAAAGTCCATGATTTGCATTAATCCCTTTTGCTGTTTTATCTTTATAACTGTGCGCTCGTTCAAGTAGTCCCATAGGTGTATGATTTGATAAAATCCAATATAATTCTAAAACTTCCGGTACATCACTTTGTACCCAAAATGTTGATTTTTCCGGATCCATTCCAAGAGCTAAAAAATTAACAGCAGCTTCAAAAATATTTTTTTGTAAAAACTCTTTATCTTTTACAGAAGTTAGGGCATGATATGATGCTATAAATGCAAACAACTCTCTATTTCCTTGGCCATCATCTTGACTCTCAATCATTTTTTTAATCATACCAAAATAGTTACCTATATGGATTGTTCCTGATGGTTGTATTCCTGATAAAATTCGCACTTTTATTACCTTTAGAGTTTTTTTCTAAAGAAAGTTTTTAGCAAGCTAAAACCGTCTTCAACTACTTTTGGATATAATAGCGAAAAAATGATGAGGATACTATGAAACAATTATTTAGATATATATTTATTGGAACATTGGCATTAATACCACTTTTTATTGTTCTCCAGCTTGTATTTTGGGTACAGTCTTATAGTGTAGAGTTATTTGATTTTGTGTCATCTTATACAAATGATAGTTTGTTTACTATTGGTATTTTTATTTTTACACTTACTTTATTAGCTGCAGTTGGTTCATCAATTGAAAAAGCAGGTAAATCATTTTTGATTTCAACTATTGATAAAGCCCTGGCAAAAGTTCCGGCATTGGGTTCAATTTATTCTGTGATAAAAAAAATAACAGCTTTATTTACCCCTGATAATAAGGACAATAAAAAAGAAGTAGTACTTGTAGAATATCCAAAAAGTGATACTTGGGTACCTGCTTATGTTTTAAATAAACATGATGGGGTTTTAGTTTTATTTGTACCGACCAGTCCAAACCCGACAAGTGGATATACAATCATAATTGATGAAACTAAAGTGAAAAAAACATCATATACAGTTGCTCAAGCCAGTCAGTTTATTATTAGTATGGGTGCAGATTTTGTGAAAAAAGAAGAGATAACTTCTATAATTAAAAAAACTTTAGAAGACAATAAGGATAAAAACTAAATGATAGATATTAAATTACTACAAAAAGATTTTAATGCAGTTTCTTCTGCACTTTTAAGAAAAGGTGTTGACGACGCAATTTTAGATGATTTGAAACATAAAAGTGAAACTGCAAAAGCAAAACGGCAAGATATGGAAAGTTTACAAGCTGAACAAAATGCTTTATCATCTCAATTTGGTGCTTATAAAAAAGAGGGCAAAGATATAGCTGTATTAAAATCTCAAATAGATGATTTAAAGAAAACTAAGGCTAGCTATGAAGATGAGGTAAGAGTTTTAGAAGAAGAATTAAATGCCATTGCTATGGGTATTCCAAATATGCCTGATGATGAAGTTCCATTGGGTGACGGAGAAGAAGACAACGTAGTAGTAGAGCAAATCGGAACTCCTAGAGAATTTAATTTTACACCTAAAGAGCATTGGGATATAGGAGAGAGTACTGGAATAATTGATTTTGAAAGAGGTGTAAAGATTGCTAAAAGCAGATTTGCAGCTTTAAAAGGAATTGGGGCTAGACTTGAGCGAGCTTTGATTAACTACTTTTTAGACTTTAATAGAGAGCGAGGATTTGAAGAGTGGTATGTTCCGTTTATGGCAAATTCAAATGCTTTAAGAGGTACCGGTCAACTTCCAAAATTTGAAGATGATCTGTTTAAGATTGAGGGGGAAGATTTATATTTAATCCCCACAGCAGAAGTATCTCTTACAAATTTATTTAATGATGAAATTATAGATGAAAAAGAATTGCCAATGCTTCTTACATCTTACACTCCTTGTTTTAGAAAAGAAGCAGGAAGCGCAGGAAGAGATACTAGAGGAATAATCAGACAACATCAGTTTGATAAAGTTGAAATGGTGGCTATTACCAAACAAGAGCAGTCAGCAGAAGTATTTGAAAAAATGGTAGATTGTGCAAGTGATTTATTGACATCATTAAAATTACCGCATAAAAAAGTTCAACTTTGTACAGGTGATTTAGGATTTAGTGCCGCAACTACTATTGACTTAGAAGTTTGGCTGCCAGGTCAGGGAAAATACAGAGAAATAAGTTCAATTTCAAATACAAAAGAATTTCAAGCTAGACGAGCAAAAATCAGATATAAAGATGGAAAAAAGAATATGTTGGCTCATACTCTAAACGGTTCATCACTTGCTGTTGGTAGAACTTTAGTAGCTATTATAGAAAATCATCAAAATGTTGATGGTAGTATTAATATCCCCGCTGTATTGCAGAAGTATATGTAAATTGGTTTTGTAGTTTATGGGTGGTTGTTGTGATATTGTTTATATAAAAGGAAATCCTAATTCTGGATCCATAGAACAACATAAGTTAATAGATAAATCTATTTTAAAACTTATTGAAGATTATACATATAAAGTAATTTGTTCTAATGAGAGTAATAAAAATTATTTAAATAAAATCCCTAAGGCAAAGATTTATATTGGCTTTTCAAGAGGTTCTAGATATTTAAAAAAATTAAGTAACAATGTACTTAAGCTGTCTATTGGTGGAATTAGTGGTTCTGGTATATCTCTTTTTGTAAATGAAGAAGATAAAGTATTAAGTGGTGATATTTCTATCTCTTCAATGGAAGCACATTTTACAATAAAAGAAAAAGATAACGATACAATTAAAGTATTAATTAGTAGTTATATTAGAGAATCATTAAGCCCATGTTGATAAGATGTATCATAAAATATTTATGCTACAATACACAAATAAAAACAAAGATGACTGTCATGAAGCAAAGCGTAATCCACACTTGCAAATAGACTGCCTAAACAGTTATAAAAAATATATGTAGGATTATTATGCCATTTAACATTTCAGATATTAAAGAGTGTGACTCTCAATTATTAAAATTATTAACGCAGAATTTACCGGATATGCTTTGGATTAAAGATTTAGAAGGTAAATATATCTATGCTAACAAAGCCATTTGTGATGGATTACTTATGGCAAAAGATATAGAAGAACCTATTGGAAAAGGTGATATCTTTTTTGCTCTTAGAGAAAGGGAAGCACATAAAGATAAGCCAGACTGGCATACTTTTGGAGAAGTATGTTCTAATAGTGACCATGTAGTAATTGCTAATAATATGCCAATGAAGTTTGAAGAATATGGAAATGTTAAAGGTAAATTATTATACTTAGAAGTTAATAAAGCCCCGTTTTATGATAAAGATGGAAATATTATAGGAACAGTGGGTTCTGGTCGAGATATAACGGAATTAAAAATGATTCAAATAAAACTTGAAGAACAATATCAATTATTACAAACTCAAGCTTCACATGTTTCAATGGGAGAGATGATAGGTAATATCGCTCATCAATGGAGACAACCGTTATCAGTCATATCAACTGCGGCTACAGGTATGCAACTTCAAAAAGAATATGGACACCTTAATGATAAAGAATTTGATAAATCTTGTGAAGCAATAAATAAGAATGCACAATATTTATCAAAAACAATAGATGATTTTAGAAATTTTATCAAAGGTGATAGATTAAAGACAATATTTAAATTAACACATGAAATAGATAGTTTTTATCATTTGGTTGAAGGAACAATAAAAAGCAATCATATAAATATGATACTTACTATAGATGAAAATATAGAGGTAGATGGCTATGAAAATGAACTTACACAATGTATGATAAATATATTTAATAATGCAAAAGATGCTTTAATAGGAAATCTTGAAGACAATAGATTGATGTTCATATCAAGTAGTGTAAAAAATAGTGAAACTTCGCAGGAACGAGGACAAAATGTTGTTATAAAAATTAAAGATAATGCAGGTGGAATACCAAAAGATATTTTACCTAAAATATTTGAACCATATTTTACAACAAAGCATCAGTCACAAGGTACAGGACTTGGACTTCATATGACATATAATTTAATAGTGAATGGTATGAATGGAACGATTGAAGCTCATAATGTAAGTTATAATTATGACAATCAAAAATATACAGGTGCAGAATTTATCATTACACTTCCATTATCTTAATAGCCCTTTATATAAGGGATTTAGAAACCAGAGAAAATACCATTAAAAAACAAATAATATATGTATACTTCTGTATAAGTGTAATTATCTTAATTTAATAATATATTAGTTATACTAATTGTATAAGTGATATTAGTATAAGGTTAAGGTCAAAATGATAAATTCAGTTAGTTCAAATGTAGGTGTTAATTACACACAGGCGGGTAGCACGAGGCATGTAGTATCAACAGAACAGAAAAGTGCAATTGAAAGTGTATTAGCTAAATATGATGCAAGTTCACTTAGTCAGAGTGATGCTCAAGAGATTAGTGACAGTTTTAAAGATATGGGGATACGACCCAGTCGAGATTTAAGAGAAACTATTGAAACATCTGGTTTTGATGCTGATGAAATTAGGAATTTAAGTTCTAACCATGGTGTTCATGGTATGCCGCCTCCTTTACCGGGAAAAAATGATAGTGAAGAGATAAGTCTTTTTGAAGAACTTTTATCAGGAATTCTTGATTCTGATACAAATAATGGTGAAAAAACGGCTTCAGAAGCGGTAGAGGATTATACTAGTAAATATTCAAATTTAACCACTGAGGCTAAGGATGAAGTTAAAGATATAATGTCACAATTCAAAGATGGCAGCGCTAACTCAAAAGTGAATACAAATAACCTAGTAATGGATTCGTTGAAGGATATATTGAGCAAATATGATAATTATAAACATATAGAGGTATATGTTTAAAGTCAAATTATTATTGACATAAAAAAAGGTAGTAGATTTAAAATCTACTACCTTTTTTAATCGATAAAACTAAAATTATTTAGCTCTGATTCCTAATTGTGCAACTAGTTCACCAAATTTAGTATAATCTGTTTTCTTAAGGTATTTAAGAAGTCTTTTTCTTTTACCTACCATTTTTAAAAGACCTAATCTTGAAGAGTGATCTTTATGATTTACTTTTAAATGCTCAGTTAATGTACTGATTTGTTTTGTTAATACAGCGATTTGTACTTCGCTTGAACCTGTGTCTTTTTCGCTTCTTTGATGTTCAGCAATAATTGCTTGTTTTACGTCCTGATCTAAAGCCATAATAGCCTCCTGATTGGTATATAGTCTCAAACATATTTCAGTTTGGAATGTGGATTATAATTAAACTTTGATTTAAGTTTGCTTAATAATACTTCTTAAATCACTAAAAAATATGATAATAGCATTACCAACGTTAATTTAATCAATAAAATAGCGATGCTGCCTATAATATTTCCAATCTGACAACTTGTACAAGATGAGTACTGCTTACCTTCATATTGGGCATAAAAGAAATAAATAATACTAACTATCAATATACTATAGGATATATTCTTTTGGTAATTCCAAATTGTAGATAAGGTTTCATTTTCACTTATAAAAAATGATATCACTAACAAAAAAGCAATAACAGTCGTTAAAATATTAGCAAATTTTAGTATGTAATCTTTATATGAAACTATAGCGCAACTCTCTGGAATTGATATATTTGAACCATATTCTAATTTTTTGTCAAAGAGTTCTTTTTCATCTTTTGAGAGTTTCATTAAAAAAGTAGCACCAAATGTATAATCGATTTTTCTTTGAAGTAAAACTGACAACTCTCCACTCGCCTTTAAAGAATGGTCAGATGCATCTTTATCTTGATAAACTAAACTAATATTATCATATCTCTCTACTTTTGCACTAAGACCTGGGAAATATGCTGTTGTTTCTTCTGTTGTTATTTTACCATTTGTATTAATTATTCTTGGATTGATTAGCTCTAAAAAACTTCCATCCTCTTTTTTAATTACTACTACATTAAAATAATTTCCTATTTGATAAGCAGCAAGCCCTTTACAATTATTTTGTCCTCGTACCTGCGGGATTGCATCATTTATAGTATCTTTTAAATCTTCAATTAAAGAAAATAAATCTTCATTAAATATTCGTACATCTGTTGCATATTCAACACTTGGCGGTGTAGGATATGTAATTATTTCTTTAACCATTATATATTACCTTTAAAAAAAGAGGATGAGAGTTTTATTTGAAAGATTAAGACTCTAGAAACACTAGAGTCTTAACAATGTAAGTTTAGTGACTTTTACTAACTACCACTAACATTTTTAAATTTATAATAACAAATCTTATAAATTGCCAAATTACATTAGTTCTTAATTTCTTTTGAAATGAACCTGGTGTCATTGTTGTAAAGTTTTGACTATACGCTTTAATATGTTTTTCTTCTTCTAATGCCATTTTATTTTCCTTATAATTTATTTTCTATTCTGGAATCATTGTCCAGCCAGTTTTTAACTTAGCTTTCCAAATAAATAAGTGATGAAGGATATGTTTAATCCAGTGACCAGCAAGTCCAATTTCACCAAATGTATAATCTGTATCACGACCAGTTCCCGGGTATTTTTCAAAATCAGGAACAACAGGATAAATTGTCATCGCAGCAGCTGTTCCATTAAAGATACCTTTACCGGCAGATGCAACACAAGCAGCACCCATATTAGCCATAGAAGCCTCTTTTAATGGAGAATCTTCGCCTTTTAAAATTCTATCACAAATACTTCTTGCAACAGCTTTACCGATAATACCTGAAGGCATACCTGTACGAGGAGGAGTTGGTCCAATTGGAGTTCCAGCTGGTGATTTCATTGGTTTAGAAATTGGATGAGGAGGAGCGAATGCAATTCCACAAGCAAACATATTTGAGTAAGTTGGATTTTGATAAGTTTTTGGCCAATCAGAAGCTTTCCAATTTTCATAAGCACCAGCACCATAGTTTGCATCTACTTTCATAAATCCATTTGGAGCAAAAATAGTATCTGTAATATCAGAACCGTTTTTATCATAAGCTTTTAATCCAACTCCTGCGAATGGAGGAATTAACATAGAAAAATCAAATTCTTCTTCACCCATTGAACCATCAAGAAGTTCGTAATGTACTTTACCTTCTTCAACTTTATTTACATGAGCACCGATTATCCATGGAATTCCTCGCTCTGTAAATAATGATTCTGCAAATATTTTAGAACTAACTGCAAATCCCATACTTTTCATATGAAGTCCACCAACACCAAAGTCACCTAAGAATGATTCGTTAGATATCCACTTAATATCAGCCATATTACGAACACCAGATTTACTTAATTCATGTTCAATATTAAAGATATACTCAAATGCAGCACCTTGACAAGTACACATACCATGACCGGTACCAATCAAGAATTTTTGTCGCTCGCCATTTTTCATTTTCTCAATACATTTTTTAAATTCATGATTTGCATGTACCGCATGGTCAGCAGTACAAACTGAAACAGTATGCTCACCTAAGTTACTACCAACACCAAGACCTGGAGTTGCACCAAAGTTAAGTTTTGGTCCTGTTGCATTGATTAAATAATCATATTCTAATTCTTCTGTTTGACCATCATGATTTTTATCAGTAAATTCAATTGTTACAAATTCTTTATCACTACCTTCTTTTCCCTTTGGATGAATAGATACAGCTTTAGCCTGCTTGTACGTAATGCCGGCTTTTTTATAAACTGGAGCCAAATCAAAAGTAACATCCTCTTTATTCATCTCTCCGACACCAACCCAAATATTTGATGGAATCCAATTCCATTTTGCATTTGGAGTTACAACTACTACTTCATGTGAATTTCCAAGCCACTCAGCTGCAAAAGTAGCCGCAGTGTGTCCTGAAACTCCACCACCTAAAACAATTAGTCTTGCCATAAGTAATCCTTAATATTTTTATTGTTACGAATTATAATTAATTCTAATAACTTTCACAAATAAGTTTAATCCAATAAGATTTAATCCTTGCTTAATGTAATATCATTTAATCTTATATTTAAGATAATACTGACCCATAGTCATATTCAATATATTTTAAGTATTTTTATCATAAAATGACTGATAGTCAAGAAAAAATTAAATTTTTAAAATTAAGTTAGGACAAATTTATGCCAAAGATTGTAGATAAGTTACAAAAAAGACAAGATATAGCTTTAAGTAGTACTGAGCTTTTTGTTGAAAAAGGATTTCATAAACTGACAGTCAGTGAAGTAGCTTTAAATGCACATGTAGCTAAGGGTACAATATATGAATATTTTGAGAGTAAAGAAGATATTGTATTTGCTATTATTGAGTATGCTCAAAAAGCTTATGATGATGAAGTTTTAACTAATATTAATAATACACAATCTATTAAAGAAAAAGTGAGTGCTCTTTTTAGTTTATGTATTGCAAAAGATTCAGAAGCAATAAAAAGAAGAAAAATATATAAAGAGTTTATAGCTATAGTTTTGGATGAAGCTAGTGATGAGATGATAAAGTTTCAACAAGATATTAAAAATAAATATACTAATTGGCTTAAAGATATTTTATTGCAAGGTATAAAAGATAAAAAGCTAAAGCCTGAAGTTTTAGAATTTGCAGATGGTTTATTTGCTATGGCAGAAGGGGTATTGATGTTTTCTCATATTCAGAATTATTTTGATGAAAATATACTCCAATTACATATAGATGCATTATTTAAATTAATACAAATAGGAGATGATAAAAAATGATGACTAAAAAACTATTATTACTTACAGTACCAGCATTGCTTTTGGCTAAAACTGTAAGTTTTCAAGAAGCTTTAAATTTAACTTTAGAAAACAATAAAGAGTTAAAAGCGAAAAAATTAGATATTAAAAAATCTCAATTAGATCTAAACGAAGCAAAAGGTTACAATTATGGTAATTTAGTATTTAATGAAAATATATCAAGAACAAATAATGCAGGGCATATATTTGGGATGAAGTTAGCTGCACGAGAAGCAAGCTTTAAAGATTTTGGATTTAGTGAAAATGACCCTACAAATCCAAATATTTTATCTGTACAACCAAAAGATTTAAACTTCCCAGAAGCTAGAACAAATTTTGAAACAAAATTAACATATAAAGTACCGCTTTATACAGGAGACAAATTAAAAAATGCCAAAAAAATGGCAAAACTGCAGGTTTTAGCGCAAAAAGCAAAATATAATTATGATGAAAAAGCTTTGGGATTAGAAGTTTTAAAAGCTTATAACGGAGCAGTAGCATCAAAAGAATTTATCAAAGCTACAACAAAAGCAAAGGAAGCGACCAACTCTTTTGTAAATTTTGCCAGTGAATTATTTAAAGAAGGATTGGTAACTTCAATAGATGTAAAACAAGCAAAAGTTTATGATATGGGTGTTGATACTAAAATGTTGGAAGCTCAAAACAGATATGAACTAGCTCTTTCATATTTGAAATTTTTAACTAGCGATAGTTCAATAACTGATGTTCATGGTTTTGAAGAGATTTTGATCAGCTCTTCTGCTTTACCGACATTACAAAATCAAGCACATCAAAACAGAGAAGATTTTAAATGGATGAAATACAATACAGATACTATGAAAACAAAAATAGATTTTGACGGGGCTGATTTATACCCTATGATAGGTGCTCATATTGAAGTTGGAAATAATGATAACAGTTTTAATAGTTTTGAAGGTAATCATGATTATTATTTAGGGGCAATTGGATTGTCTTATACATTATTTGATGCAGATATATCTTCAATCAAAAAGCAAAAAGCAAAAATAGCATATAAAAAAACACAACATTATTTTGAATATATGAAAGATGGTATTGCTCTTGAGGTTGAAAAAAATATGTTAACTCTTCAAACAAAAAAGAAAGTGTTGATTCAAAAGAAAAAAGCGCAAAATTTATCTAATGAAGTTTTAACTCAATCAGAAGAGATGTATAAAAATCATCTAATAAATATGAGTAATTTACTTATGCAGCAAGCAAACCAGCAAAAAGCAAGTGCCCAAACGATTATGGCAAATTATGAGCAGTCATTGGCAGCAGCTACACTAAAGATCTCTTTAGGTCAAACACTAAAAGAAAAGTAAGGAAATATTATGATAAAAAAAATAGGATTAGCATTATTGATGATAGTAAATATATCATTTGCACAAACTATAGAGTTAAGTTCAACAGTAATTTCAGATAATGAAAAATATATTACAAGTAGATTTATGGGATTTATCAAAAGTGTAAATGTAGCAGAGGGTGATATAGTAAAAAAAGGGCAGCTTTTATATTCTATTGATTCAACTGAAATTGACAGTAAAAAACAACAGGCACTTTTAGGTGTTCAGATGTATGAAAACCAATATTTAACTATGAAAAGAAACTATGAAAGATTTAAAAGACTTTTAGAAAAAGGTTTGGTTTCAAAGTTTGAAGTTGAGCAACTAGAACTTGGCACTAAAAATCTTGAAAGTATGGTAACTATCAGTAAAGCTAGAGTTAAAGAAGTAGATAACCAATACCAATACTTAACAATCAAAGCACCAAATGACAGTGTAGTTATAAGAAAAAACATTAAAGTAGGTGAGATGGCAATACCAGGTATGCCTGCTATTATATTATCTGATTTATCAAACTTAAAAATAAAAGCTGAGATAAGTGAAGGTGATTTGTTTAAAATAAAAGTTGGAGATAAAGTAGATGTAGTAATACCTTCGTTAAATTATAATACTGTTGGTACAATAGAATCTATAATCCCTAGTTCAAATCCTATGACACATACTTTTATGATAAAAATTGGATTTAAAACAACTCCGCAGGTTTATCCTGGTATGTATGCGAAAGTTAATATAAAGGTTAAATAATGGAAGATAAAGAATTATCAAACATTAAAGTAACGGATTGGGCAGGAAAACTTGCCCGTTCATTTCTAAAAAATCCATTAACGGCAGTTCTTGCAGTATCTTTACTTATTTTAGGTTATATGTCTTTGGAGATTATGCCAAGAGAAGAAGATCCTCAAATTGCTATTAGCGGGGGAAGTATAATAGTTCCAGCCCCGGGTCTTACTCCAAAAGAAGTTGAAAAAATCATAGTTGAACCACTTGAACAAAAACTGAGAGAGATAAAAGGTGTTGAACATATTTATTCTATGAGTATGGACAATGTTGCTGTTGTAAATGTGATGTATTATATTGGTCAAAATCGTGAAATATCAAATCTAAAATTATATGATAAAGTGATGCAAAATATGGATAGAATGCCAAAAAATGTTATGCAGCCGCTTATTAAACCTTTTGATATAGATATAGATATTCCAATTGTTAATATTGCTTTTTATCAAAAAGACAAAGATGTACCTTATACTAAATATTTACAAATAATACAAAATCTAAAAAAAGAGATTGCTACTATTGACAGTGTTTCAAAAACTACAATGAAAGGTGCTAAAAAAGAGCAATACAATGTAGAAGTTGATTTAGGAAAGTTAAAAGGTTATCATCTCTCACTGGGGCAAATTGTAGAGGGTATTAAATCTATTGCTATTAATTTACCGGATGTAAAATCAAAAACAATAGACAATAAACTTGTAGTTTTTGGTATCAAAAATGCTATTGAAAGTGTTGAAGATGTAAACAATATAATAGTAGCTCAATATATGGGAAGCCCAATATATCTTAAAAATGTAGCAACTGTTAGTGCTGGATTGGATGTGCAAAATAAACAAAGTGCAAATATACTTCTAAAAGAGAATGATAAGACCACAAACTATGAGCAGATAACTTTATCTGTAGCAAAATTAGGGGGTACTAATGCTGTTTTTGTATCAAATGATATATCAGAAGTTTTAGAAAAAAATCAAGATTTTTTAGCTAAAAACGGTATAGGTTATACGATTACTAGAAACTATGGGGAGCGGGCAAATGAAGCAGTAAATGAATTGGTTCATCACTTGCTTATCACTATCGTTATCATCGCTGTTATGTTGGTATTTTTCTTAGGTTGGAAAGAATCTTTAATCGTAACATTCACCGTACCGGCAATTTTGGCTATCACATTATTTGTAGCATATATGGGTGACCAAACTATAAATAGAATTACACTCTTTGCTTTCCTTTTATCCCTTGGACTGCTTGTGGATGCTGCTATTATTGTGATCGAAAATATCCATAGACATATGCACTCCCATGATAGTGAGCATAAAAATATGGATGAACTGCTTATAAAAGCAACAGATGAGATTGGAGCTCCTACAAATATAGCAACATTAGCTATTATACTTACTATGGTTCCTATGGCATTTGTTGGCGGTATGATGGGTGAATTTATGAAACCTATACCATATAATGTACCTATAGCTTTAATTGCTTCTTTATTTATAGCTTATATTTTCACACCATATTTAGGTAAAAAACTATTAAAATTTAAGGATCATAAAAATGAGTCATAATCATACAGCAAAATTTGAAACATTTATATTCAATATTTTAAATTCACCTGCTAAAAAAATACTTGTAGTTTTAATTGTATTTGCTTCACTAATAGGCTCTATTATGATGTTTCCTACTAAACTGGTATTGGCAAAAATGTTACCGGGGAAAAGTACCAATACATTTACGGTATATATAGATACACCCTCAGGCAGTTCAATAGAACAAACAAAAGAGGTAAGTTCATGTGTTTCTAATATCTTACAAAAAGAGGAAGCTGTAGTAAATATAGAAAACTTTTTAGGGCAGGGTGCTCCACTTGATTATGCCGGACTTGTAAAAGGCAGTGGTATGAAAATGGGACAGCAATATGCTGAAATGGTTGTAAATCTTACAGATAAACATACGAGAGAAGAAAAATCTTTTAATATGGTACAGAGATTACGACCAATTTTACAAAAAAAATGTAGTCCATTGGTAACAGGAACAAATATTAAAATGATAGAGATGCCAGCAGGGCCACCCACTTTGGCATCTGTTGTTGTAGAAGTTTATGGAAAAAACAATGCAAAAGTAATATCTTTAAGTAAAGAAGTTGCTTCAATTTTAGCCAAAACAGATGGTTTGGTTGATGTTGATGTTATGAGTGATGAGGTTTATAAAAAATATGAACTAATTCCAATCAAAGATAAAATCAGCCGTAGCGGATTAAGTGTTGACCAAGTAAATAAGATTTTATATCTTGCATTTGAAGGTATGGGAGTTGCAACTAAAAATACTATAAATCTAAATGATCAAGTTTCTATTTTTGTAGTACTTAGCGAAGATAGTCAAACATTAGATGACAGTACAAAAGAAACTTTACAAAGTAAATTAAGTTCTTTAAGTTTGATGAATAAAAAAGGTATGATGGTACCTTTAACTGAAATTGTTGAGATTAAACAAACAAATTCAAATCCTACAATTTTTCATAAAGATCTAAAAACAATGGTAAATGTGTTGGCAGAAACAGATATGGTAAGTCAAGTATATCCTTTACTAAAAGCCAGAGAAGAGATGATGGAATATTTCTCACAAAGATATGAAGTTAGTAAAATAGACGGTATCACAACTTATATGTTTGATTTGAATTTAAAAGATAAAATAACCGGAGAAACTTATCTTTTAAGATGGGATGGAGAGATGAAAGTAACACTTGATACTTTTAGAGATTTAGGAGCTGCTTTTATAGCTGCACTTATTTTAATCTTTTTATTACTTGTTGTTTATTACAAATCATTTGCTATTAGCGGGATTATTTTAGGTGGAAGCTTTTTATCTATTATTGGAGTGATTGTTGGGCATTGGGTTGCTGATATGGTTACAGTTGAAACATTCTTTCTAACAGCAACTTCACTGATTGGATTTATTGCACTTATGGGGATTAGTTCAAGAAACTCATTGTTGCTTATAGATTTTGCAAAAGGTTTAATAAAAGATAAGCAAATAGAAAAAAGAAGAGCTATTGCAATTGCCAGTAACACAAGAGCAAAACCAATTATGCTTACTGCTATTGCTATTATACTTGGATCTGCCCTATTAGCTTCAGACCCTGTATTTGGTGGATTAGGCGTTGCTTTGATTTCTGGAACAGTAGCTGCTGTAATTGTTTCACTTATTTTTATACCTGTATTGATGGATAATACTAAAGCTATCTAATTAAAAAAGTAGTTAGATTTTCTAACTACTTTTTTAAAAATCAAAATTAATACTCAAACTTGTTATAATCTCATTTAATATATAATATAAAATCAAAATATATAATTAAAATAGAGGGAAAGAATGCTTCTTACAAAAAAAAGTGAATACGCAATGCTGGCATTGGTATTAATTGCAAAAAGTGATACACCGCAAAATGCCGATTCATTGTCAGCTCAACTAAATATATCAAAATCATTTTTAGCAAAAATATTACAAAAACTTGCAAAATATAATATTTTACAATCTTACAAAGGTATAAACGGTGGTTTTTTATTAAATAAGGAACCTGGTAATTTAACGATATTAGAACTTATTACAATCTCAGAAGACAGACTACCGTCAGTGTTTGAATGTTCTACGGATGGACAGCTTTGCAGTGCCAGTGTGTCTGGAAGTTGTACATTGTTTCCTGTTTTGACTAATTTACAATTTAAAATAAATGACTTTTTAAAAGATTTAACTCTTAAGGATATTATGTAATGCAGTTTTTTCATTTGTCACATACTGATTTAGACGGATATGGTTGTCAGTTGATTTCGCAAAAAATATTTCCTAACGGACAATTTTTTAATGCAAACTATGGACTTGAGGTTAAATCTAATTTAGAAATAATTATTGAATTAATAGAAAAATCTGAAGATAAAGAGATACTTTTTATTATTACTGATTTAAATTTAAATTCTGATGAGGCTAAGAATTTAAATAGGCAGATAAACAGATTAAATGATAATGGTTTTGATATAAAATTACAACTTCTAGACCATCACGGTACAGGTGCTAAAAGTGCCAATAAGTATGATTGGTATTATTTAGATACCACGCGTAGTGCTACAAAAATAACTTATGAATATTTTAAAGAAAATTATGAGCAGTTTGATGGGCTTTGTGAAGCTGATTTTGATATATTGATAGAATCTATAAATGCTGTTGATATTTGGCTGGAAGATAGTCAATATTTTGAATTTGGAAAAGTTTGTATGACTATGATAGCTCGTGCACAAGAGATAAATAATACTCTGTTTGCAGATCAAAATAGAGACTATAGATTGGCTTTATTAACAAAGTCATTAAATTATGTAAATAGTGAAAATGGAAATATTAAATTAGATGAACAGATTTATCATCTAAAAAAAGATTATTTAAAACAAGAATTTAGCGATGATACTATGGACAATCTAAGTTCAAGATATTTAGTAAAAATGTTAGATGATAAAAAAGATGAGTTAACAATTTATTATAAAGAGTATAAAGGACTTTTAACTTTTACTTTAGGCGGTATCTCAATCCCTGCAAATACATTTTTAAATGCTAATGATGATTATGATTTTTTTATGGATGTAAGTCGCAGAGGAAAAGCAAGTATGAGAGCAAACGGAAAACTTGATGTTGCCCAACTTGCCGGAAAATTAGCAAATGGCGGAGGTCATCCAAATGCTTCAGGTATGGCTTTTGACGATTGGAAAGAGACGATAAAATACAGTGATGTTAAACAGTATGTGGAAAATAAGCTGGAAACAGTATAATTTAAATCAATTGTAAATATAAATAGGTTTAAAAATGAAAGATAAAATTATTGCTTATCAAGGTATTCAAGGTGCTTATTCACATCTTGCATATAAAAATGTATTTCCAGATTCTTTGGCAATTGCATGTGAAACTTTTCAAGATGCTATGCATTTAGTTGAAAGTGGAAAGGCCAATTTGGCGATGATACCTATTGAAAACTCAACTGCGGGGAGAGTGGAAGAGATATATAGGTTGATTCCAAAAATGTCATTACATATTTTAGATGAACATTTTGAGGCTGTTAATCATTGTTTATTGGCTTTAAAAGGCGCAAATCTTGAAGATATAAAATGTGTTTCATCTCATCCACAGGCTCTTGCACAATGTCATATAAAACTAAATAAACACAAATTTGAAATGATTGCAAAGTTTGATACAGCAGGTGCGGCTCAAGAGCTAAAAGAACTTAATGACAAAAAACATGCTGCTGTTGCGTCTAGTTTAGCTGCCAAGCTTTATGATTTACAAATATTAGATGATGATTTTGGGGATTATCACGGTAATACTACAAGATTTTTAATTCTTTCAAAAGAAAGTATTATCCCCGCATATGAAAAAAATAAATCTTATGTTACCTCTTTAGTTTTTAGTGTAAGAAATATACCTTCTGCTTTATATAAGGCTTTGGGTGGTTTTGCAACAAATGGAATAAATCTTATTAAATTAGAAAGTTATTCAATGACTGGAAGTATGGATGCCAGTCAATTTCATGTCGATATAGATGGTCATACAGATGAAAAATATCTACAGCTTGCTTTAGAAGAATTAAGATTTTTTGCAAATGAAGTTAAAATTTTAGGTGTTTACAAAAGAGATCCTTATCGAGATAAAATGAAAACTTTTGCTATTGAGTAACAAAAATCTAAAATCAATGAACAGTATACTTACTTATTAAATAAATATAATAAATCCTTCAAGTAGTTTACAAGATGGTTATTGTAAAATATTTAGGAATAAAGTAAAAGGGTAAATATGGAATGTGAATTTCCGTTGGTTAATTCAAATAAAGAAGAGATTAAAGCAATCTTTGAGCAGACTAAGGCAATTGCACTTATAGGCTGCAGTCCTGATGAAACGAAAGCTAGTAATAAAGTAGCAAAATATTTAATTGATCATGGATTTACCGTGTATCCTGTATATCCAAAAGAGAATGAGATATTAGGTCAAAAAGTTTATAGAAGTTTAACGGATATTCCTCATCAAGTAGATATGGTGGATATTTTTAGAAAACCTGCTGTAATAGCCAGTGTAATTGATGAAGCAATCGCTAAAGATGGTATTAAATGTATATGGACACAGTTAGGACTTGTAAATAATGCCGCAGCTTCCAAAGCACAACAGCATGGTATGAAAGTGGTTCAAAACCATTGTACAAAAATAGAGCATAACCAACTATTTTAAATTTGGCAAGTTGGATTACTATCTAAATATAAAGTTGCGATAGTACCTTTAACTCCATCTTGTCTATTTTGCAGTGAAATTGTTGCACCTAAAGTATCTGCGGCACTTTGAGCTAAAAATAGACCAAGTCCGGCACCACTTTCTTTACCCTGTCTTTGAAATGGTGCAAACAGGTCAATATTTTCATCAATTCCAATACCTTCATCTAAAACTTCAATTTTTATTGAATGATTATCATTAACAGCTCTAATGATAATCTTATTATTTTCCGGTGTAAATTTAATAGCATTTTGAACAAAATTTTGAATAATCTGGTTTAAAAGATTAGGTTGAATAATGGTAATAAATTTATCTATAGTTGTCTCAAATATTAAATTTACATATTTCTTATTTGCAAGTAGTTTATAATCGTCAGTTTTAACCGTTAAAAAGTCAATAATATCAACTTCCATCGGCTTTTCAAATTGAGCACCCTCTTGCCGTCCCATATCTAAAATAGAACTAATCATTTTATCCATTTTATCTATTTCTTTAATATGAACTTTTAAAACCTCTTCATATTTTTCAGGTTCTCTTTTTCTTCTAAGTGTAACTTCACTTTTTAATTTCATAACTGCAAGTGGAGTTTTAAGTTCATGAGCAGTACCTATAAAAAGTTCTTTTTGATATTTTATATAATTTTCTATTCTAGTAGTAAGAGTATTTATAGAATTTGCCAAAGGATTGAACTCTATAGGGAGCTTTGTTGTATCTATTTTTGTAAGTGAATTCTCATCCATATTAGATAGTTTTTTAGTGATATTTAGAATAGGGGAAAGAAGTGTTTTTGATACTGCAAAAGCATATAAAATAATCATAATCAAACCGCCGAGTCCTAAGAATAGCACATTGTTAAATATTTTATTCAACATCTTGTGAGAGCTGTTTATATTTTTTGTAATTTTAATAAATATATCTTGATCTTTATCAAATGGATATAACAATTCTATAAAGTGATTTTTTTCTATGCGGTATTTTCTATATGCCATTTGATCAAGATGTTGTACGGTAACCAAATCTATTGTTACATCATTAGTTGTTAAAACTTGTAATGGTATATCTTGATTTTGAGAATAATTTGTACTAAGTTTATAAATTAGTCTGGCATCTTTTAGTAAGTCGTTGGAGATATCTTCATAAATTGTAGCTTTGGTAAAACCATAAAAGATAAATGATAAAACAATTACTAAAGCAGATGTAGCAAATATAAGCTTTTGATAAAACTGCTTATATATGCTTTTTGTATTCAAAGATTAAACCTTATTCTGTAGTTGCATCTTCTTTTGGAGGATAACAAAATCTGTAACCTCTTCTTCTAATTGTTTCAATAGTTGCTATATTTAATGGTTTATCCATTTTTTGTCTAATTTGATTAATCGCAACTTCGATAACATTTGGTGTTACTAATTCCGGTTCTTCCCAAATAGCATCAAGTAATTGTTCTTTTGAAACAATTTGGTCTCTATGACGAGCAAGGTGTGTTAAAACTTCAAAAGGTTTACCTTTAAGTTCTATTTCATTTCCGTCATAAATAATTTTTTCTTCATCTGGGTTAATTGTCAAGTTTTCAATTTCAATTACATTTGTTCCACCGAATCTTAATCTACATTCAATTCTTGCAAGTAAAATATCAAAGTCAAACGGTTTTTTAATATAATCATCAGCACCACATCCAAGAGCTTTAATTTCACTCTCTTTGTCATCTCTTGCACTTACAATAACTACTGAAGTTCTACCGCTTCTATTTTTAATTATTTTTGTTAATTCTAGTCCATCACCATCCGGTAACATCCAATCTGTTAAAACTAAATCATAATTTCTGATATCTATAAAATATTCAGCATCTTTAAAATTTTCTGCAATATCTACTTGATATCCACAATCTTGTAAACCCTCTTGAAGAGTTCTGTTTAAAGTACTTTCATCTTCTACTATTAATATTCTCATATTTTATTTTCCTCTCTTTTAACCTTAAAGTTAAGTTAACTTTTAGTTTTCTGAAGCGGGATTATATCATAAAAATAGAGAAATTTAAAGAGTTTTTAAGCTAAATTTCGAAATTCATATTTTTACCAAAGAAATATCTATATATTTTTTCAGGAAACTCATAAACTCGTTTTCAGGAAACTCATAAACTCGTTTTGATATAATACCTAAAATTTTAAGAGGAAAAAAAATGATTAAAAAAACAATATTAAGTATGGTACTTAGTTTAGCAGTAGCTAATAGTGCAGTGGCAGTTGAAAATAAGGTATATGCAACAGTGAATGGGGATAAGATTACAAGTCAAAGTATTGCTATAGCATTGAAAGACCCAAAAGTTAAATTTGATTCTCTTCCAAAAGATACACAAAAAAACATTTTAGATAGAATTATAGAACAAAAGCTTTTATCTCAAAAGGCAATGAAAACAGATGTTGTAAATGATAAAATGTATAAAGAAACTTTGGAAAGTTTGAAGCAGGATTTAGCATTACAGGTTTGGATGCAGCAATTAAGTAAAGAAATTAAAATATCTCAAAAAGAATTAAAAAGTTTTTATGACAAAAATAAAAAACTTTTTAAAGTAGGTGAACAATTAAAAGCCAGACATATTTTAGTGGCAGATGAAAAAACAGCAAAAGATTTAATTAAAGTGTTAAAAAGCAGTAAAAATCTTAAATCAAAATTTATCAGCCTTGCAAAAGAAAAATCAACAGGACCGTCAGGTGCAAACGGTGGAGATTTGGGTTGGTTTCCTTTAGAAAAAATGGTACCTGAATTTAGTAAAGCAGCGAGTGAGTTAAAAGTAGGAACAGCTTCTTTAACTCCTGTAAAAACACAGTTTGGTTATCACATCATTTATTTAGAAGATAAAAAGAAAGCAACAACTGCTACATTTGAGAATGCTCAACTTCAAATCAGTCAAAAACTAGGAAGAGAAAAATTTATAGCAGAAATTCAATCTATAGTAGATGGTTTAAAGAAAAAAGCTAAAATAGTATATAAATAAGGAAGTAAGTATGGGTGCGTTGGATATTGTAAAGCCGGGTGTTTTAACAGGAAGTGAAACTAAAAAGTTATTTGGCTTTGCAAAGGAAAATAATTTTGCAATTCCTGCAGTTAATATAGTAAATACAGAGTCTATAAATGGTGTTTTAGAGGCAGCAGCCCAAATTGGTTCACCTATTATTTTACAATTTAGTAATGGTGGCGCTCAATTTTATGCAGGAAAAGGTTGTCCCGCTTCCAATGCTTCTATTTTAGGTGCGGTGAGCGGTGCTATGCATATTCATACAATGGCAGTGGCTTATGGAGTTCCTGTAGTGCTTCATACAGATCATGCTGCTAGAAAACTTCTTCCATGGATAGATGCTTTACTAGAAGCTGGTATTAAACATTATGAACATACGGGACGACCGTTATTTAGTTCTCATATGTTAGATTTAAGTGAAGAGAGTTTAGAAGATAATCTTACTACTTGTGTGAAATATTTTGAAGTGATGTCAAAAGTTGATATGATGATTGAAATAGAGTTGGGTATCACGGGCGGAGAAGAAGATGGTGTTGATAATACTCAAATAGACAACGCTTTGCTTTATACTCAACCTGAAGAAGTGGCAACAGCTTATGAAAGATTAAAAGAGGTTAGCCCGAACTTTACAATAGCTGCCAGTTTTGGAAATGTTCATGGTGTGTATAAGCCTGGAAATGTTGTATTAACTCCAAAGATTTTAGATAATTCACAAAAATTTATTCAAGAGAAATATAACACTGATGACAAGCCGGTTGATTTTGTATTTCATGGCGGCAGCGGAAGTACGAAAGAAGAGATTGCAGAGGCTATATCGTATGGTGTGATAAAAATGAATATTGATACAGATACTCAATGGGCATTTTGGGACGGTGTAAGAGAATTCGTTAGTAAAAATCATGATTATCTGCAAGGGCAAATTGGAAATCCCCAAGGTGAAGATAAACCAAATAAAGGTTATTATGATCCAAGAAAATGGTTAAGAGCAGGGCAGGTGACTTTAGCAAATCGAGTTAAAACAGCTTATAATGATTTAAATTGTATCGCTAAAAATTAATACCAAATAAAATTATAAGAATACAAAAAACTTTAAAAATTCAATAGTCAGTTCATTAGGTTCCCCTCCGAGCCTTTTGATACTGTTATTATTGATATATAATACTTTGCCTAAAATAGTTTCAAATGACATATTTGAAGCATCAAATACACTTTCTTTATTATTCTTTATATATGTTAAATTTTTAATTAAATTATAATCTGGATTTTTTATATCTGTTTTTCCTAAAAGTTCTACCTGCCAATTATTCTGCCATGTTAAAAATAGATAATTTTTATTTAAATCTTTTTTATAATTTATTTGCCATTTTATTATTTGTAAAATATCACTAAATTCTTTTAAAGTTTTTATTTTATATGAAAGTGCAGTATATTTTTCATCATTTATAGTATAGCTCAAATATAGTAGTTTATACAGTCCTAAAATAAGAAAATCATTTCTGTTTTTGATATTTGTTTTAGTATCAAAAGCATATTTTAAATATTTTTTATAATTATCTTTGAAACCATATAATGAAACATTATTTCGTTGATATTGAATATTTTTAATAATCGCTTTTTGCCAAACTTTATCAAATGATTTTGGATTTCTTTTATCTAACTTTTCTTTATACTCAATTAATAAAGCAGATATCTCTTTATGGTTATTTTCTATTTGAATAGCATTATTGGTAGTAACAAGTTTTTTTAGATTAATACTTTCTTGATTACAACCTTGTAGAAATAAAATAAATAAAGTTAAAAAGAGATATTTAAAGTTTATCATCTGTTTATTCTTCTACACTAACCACGCAATTAGATAAAATATCAGGCTTACTGATTTTTAATTTTAAATTTTTAATTTTTAATTTTAATTTTAATTCTTTTCGTATAAAAATAATTGCATCTTCTATGAGTCGAAATTGTTTATCTATCATTATATCTTGTGTTAATGTTGCCACTTCGCTATAGTCGATAAAACTAGAACCATCACCTTTATAAAAATATTCAAAAGAGATATTTATTACAACTTTTTGTTCTTCTTCCCGCTCATTTGGTAAAATACCTATGATACAATTAAAGGTTAAATCTTCTATATTGATTTTTAACAATTTAAGCTACTTTACCCTCTTCACCTTTTACAAGTCTTACAATATTTGGGATATGTTTATAGAAAATTATAAAAGTAATTATGTACATAGGAGCATTTGACCCGATACCCAGACCATTTTGTAAAATTATAGTTGCAATTACAACTCCAATAAGTCCAAGAAGCGAAGAAATTGAAGATATTTTTAGTACCTTTGCACAAAATCCCCAGATAGCAGCACCAATTAAAGTAGGAATAGGAATTAGAACTAAGAATACACCAAGTGCTGTTGCAACTCCCTTGCCACCCTCAAAGTTTAAATACACACTATAACAATGTCCAAGTACACTTAAAACTGCAATTGCCCATAAAGTTTCAATGCTAAACCCCATCATCATAGCAATTAAAATTACAACTGCACCTTTTAATGCATCTAATAAAACAGTTGCAATGCCAAGTTTTTTTGCCAATTTGGGATTGGTTTGTTTAACAACTCTTAAAACATTTGTAGCGCCTATACTTTTGCTTCCCTGTTCTTGTACGTTAACTCCTGCAAATTTTTTGGCAAGTATTAATCCAAAGGGAATAGACCCAACTAGGTATGCTAATATATAAAATTGTATATTTGTGTTTAAAAAAAAGTCCATTTGACACCTTTAGTTATTTAATTTAAGTGATTATAACCAAAAATTAGTTATATTTATATTTCAAAAAAATAGAAGGTCAAAAGAAGTGAATTTTAAAAAAGAAATTTTAAGACTTAAAAAAGAACTGGATGTAACAATCGTTGCTCACTTTTATCAAAAAGATGAAGTGTTTGAGATGGGTGATATTACAGGTGATAGTTTAGAGTTAGCAAAAAGAGCTATGAATGCACCAACAAAAAATATTATATTTTGTGGTGTTGGATTTATGGGGGAAAGTGTAAAAGTATTATCACCTTCTAAAAGAGTATTAATGCCAAGAATTGCATGTTGTGCTATGGCTAGAATGATTGATGTTGAATATTTTGATACAAATTTAAAAATATTAAATGAAGCCGGTATTTCAAATGATGATATTCTGCCAATCACATATATAAATTCAAGTGCGGCAGTAAAAGCAGCAGTTGGAAAAATGGGTGGATATGTTTGTACAAGTTCAAATGCTTTTGCGATTATTAAAAAAGGTTTGAAAAGCGGCAAAAAAATATTTTTTGTACCTGATAGATGTTTAGGGCAAAACTTTGCAAATCAAATGGAACTTAAATCAGCTGTTATTGGACTTGATGATATTGAAGATGTAAAAGCATCTGATATTATCTGCTATAATGGATTTTGTTCAGTTCATCAACTTTTTACACCTGAAGATATTGACTTTTATAGAGAAAAATATCCAGATATTATAGTTGCAGTTCATCCAGAGTGTGATGTAAAAGTTGTACAAAAAGCTGATTTTGTAGGTTCAACTTCTCAATTAATCAAATATATCACGCAAGAATTGGACCCAGAACAAAAAGTTGTTGTAGGTACTGAGTATAATATGGTAAATAGATTAAGAGATAAGAATACTTATATATTAAGTCAGACAAAACCAGAATGTCCTACTATGAATGAAACTTCTTTAGAAGATTTATACAATACATTAATATCTATCCAAAAGGGTACATATGATAATGAAATTATAGTAAGTGAAGATGTAGCAAAATATGCAAAAATAGCACTAGAGCGAATGTTTGAGGTTTAAAAGATGGGAATAAGTATAAGAAAATTTGTAAAAAATGCAATTGATGAAGATAACGGTAGAGGCGATCTGTTTTTTGATATAGCTCCAAAAGGGAGATTTACAGCTCGTGTTGTTGCTAAAGATGATGGTGTTTTAGCCGGTGTTAAATATGCAAGAGTTCTTGCTCGTGCTGAAAAATTTGATTGTAAGTTTTTGATAAAAGATGGTGAAAAGGTACGAAAAGGTGATGTGATAGCTGAACTTGAAGGTAAAGCTTCTATTTTATTAAGTAGTGAGAGGACATTTTTAAATATTTTACAACATGCCTCAGGAATAGCAACAAGTGCTTGTAGATATTCAACTCTTCTTGAAGGAAGCGAGGTAGTTTTACTTGATACTAGAAAAACAAGACCACAGCTTAGAAATTTTGAGAAATATGCGAGTAGAGTAGGCGGGGCTATAAACCATAGACTTGGACTTGATGATTGTTTGATGTTGAAAGATACTCATTTAAAAACAATTTCCAACTTAAAAGAGTTTGTTAAAATAGCACGAAAAAGAATATCTTGGGTTACAAAAATAGAAATTGAATGTGAAACTTTTGAACAAAGTGTTGAAGCTATGGAAGCTGGCGGAGATATCATCATGTGTGATAATATGACACCGGAACAAATCCATCAAGTATCTCAATATAGAGATGAACATCACTCTCATGTGATGCTGGAAGCTAGTGGAAATATAACAGAAGAAAATATACAAAATTATCTTACAAGCGGTGTTGATGCTATTAGCAGCGGTTCTATTATTCATCAAGCTGTGTGGTTAGACTTCTCAATGAAATTCGATTAAAAAATAAAAAAGTATGTCAATTTGACATACTTTTAACTTGTCTTAAAAAAACTTGCTATTATACTTTAAATACTAATTTAAGGTACTAAAATGGCTAAAAAAAAATCTATAATATTTGAATGTCAGCATTGTGGAGATCAGCAACAAAAATGGCTGGGTAAGTGTCCTAGTTGCGGTGGATGGGATAGTTTTGTGGAGCTTACAACCAATCAACAAGAAACACTGAAAAATATTTCAAAAGTATCAACACAAGCTAGCAAAGCTACACCTATTACACAAGTTGAACAAGACAATATAATCAGATTTTCAACTTCAAATGATGAATTTGATTTAGTTCTAGGAGGTGGTGTGGTTCCTGGAAGCTTGACTTTAATTGGAGGAAGTCCAGGGGTTGGTAAATCTACTTTACTTTTAAAAATAGCCGGAAATTTGGCAAAATCAGGTAAAAAAGTTTTATATGTATCAGGAGAAGAATCAGCAGGTCAGATAAAAATGAGAGCAAATCGTCTCGATGCAAATGAAGATGACCTGTTTTTATTATCAGAAATATCATTGGAAGCCATAAATGATGAACTTTTACGACAAGATTATGAGATAGCTATAATTGATTCAATACAAACAATATATTCTGATAATCTCACTTCTGCTCCGGGAAGTGTTTCACAAGTAAGAGAGATAACTTTTCAACTTATGAGAAAAGCAAAAGAATCAGATATTGCGATGTTTATAATTGGACATATTACAAAAGATGGAAGTATTGCAGGTCCTAGAGTGTTGGAGCATATGGTTGATACAGTATTATATTTTGAGGGCGAAAACAGTAAAGAGCTTAGAATGTTAAGGGGATTTAAAAATCGTTTCGGCTCAACCAGAGAAATTGGAATTTTTGAAATGACACAAAATGGATTAGAAAGTGCAAAAGATATAAATAGAAAGTTTTTTACGAATACAAATTCTCAAAGTGGAAGCTGTTTAACGGTTGCAATTGAAGGAAGCCGTGCATTGATTTTAGAAGTTCAAGCACTCGTCTGTGACAGTAATCATCCAAATCCAAAAAGAAGTGCAACAGGCTTTGATACAAACAGATTAAATATGCTTTTAGCTTTACTTGAAAAGAAACTTGATTTACCACTTAATCAATATGATGTTTTTATAAATATCAGCGGCGGAATGAAAGTAAAAGAGAGTTCTTGTGATTTAGCTGTAATTGCAGCTATTATCAGCAGTTTTAGAAATCGACCCATCTCTAAAGAATCAGTTTTTATAGGTGAAGTTAGTTTAACAGGAGAGATAAAAGATGTTCATGGTATGGAAACCAGATTAAAAGAGGCTTCCTCTCAAGGTATTAAAAAAGCGATAATTTCACAAAAACCTAAGGCAAAAATAAATATTAAATCTTTTGAAGTAGATGAAGTACCAAAGATGTTAGAATTGTTTTAATGGTATCTAATAGATAATTAGATAAAATGGCTAAAAATCAGATATTTAATAGAGAGAGCAAAATGGAATTTAGTTTAGATAACCAAACAAAATATGTAGTTAATATTGAGTTTTTAAAAAAGATTGCAAGTTGTATTACACAAAAAGATATTGAATTGATAATTTGTCATAATGACTATATACAAGAATTAAATTATCAATACAGACAAAAAAATAAACCAACTGATGTTTTAAGCTTTCCTCTAGAAGATATGCCATTTTCGCCGCTTGGAAGTATCATAATCTCAGTTGATTTTGTGGAAGAAAAATCAAAAGAATTAAAGCATAGTTTTGATGATGAGTTAGCACTTCTATTTATTCATGGACTATTACACTTAAGTGGATATGACCATGAAATTGACAACGGTGAGCATAGGCAAAAAGAGGAAGAATTAATAAAACAATTTAATTTACCAAATAGCCTCATAGTAAGAACAAGTAAGGAATAGTTAAAAAAATGGATATTTTAATATTTATAGTTTCAATGGGAGCATTGATTTACGGCGCTGATTATATTATAGAAGAGAGTGAAAAAATAGCACTTCATTTTAATATTTCACCATTTATAATTGGTGCTACTTTAATAGCGTTGGGTACAAGTTTACCGGAAATGGCTGTAAGTATGAGTGCATCGATGCAAGGGAGTGGAGACATTGCAGTTGCAAATGTAATTGGTAGTACTATTTTTAATATCTCACTCGTACTAGGAGTTACATTTTTAATAGCTAAAAATATTAATCCAAAACGAGATCTGTTTGCAAAGGATTCTGCTTGGTCATTGTTCCCTATTTTTATATTTATTTTAATGGGACTTGATGGAAAATTAAGTATGCTTGATGGATTTTTATTTTTAGGCTTAATGGCTGCATATTTACTATTTTTAATTCAAAGTAATCAGATGGAAGAGCTGGATGAAGATTTGGTAAAAGAAAAATTTGGTTGGGCAAAAACACTTGCATTACTTTTGGTTGGCTTTGTTTTTGTTGTTGGCGGTGCAGACTTTGCTATAGACAGTGCTGGAAATATTGCAAGAGATTTTGGCGTTAGTGAATGGATGATCGGATTGTTTTTAGTGGCATTTGGTACAAGCTTACCTGAATTAACAGTTGCTATAAAAGCAGCACGGGCAAATAATGCAGATATGGCAATAGGTGCAATCATAGGAAGTAATGTAGCAAACTTCACTATGGTACTGGGACTTAGTTCAATAATCAATCCACTTAATGTAGATTTCAGTGCTTACTTTTTTGATATAGCAGCGGCTTTAATAGTATCAATAATGTTAGTATTTATAACTGCTAATAAACTTTACAATAAAAGTGCAGGGATAGTTTTAATGACTGTTTTAGTTCTTGTAATTTCAAATAGTTTTAATTAATTTTAATATGATTTACAAACAAGCCTTAAAGTTAATAGAAGATGCTCACTATATTTTAGTGGTAACTCACATAAATCCTGATGCAGATACTATATCGTGTGCCTTAGCCTTATCAAATTATTTTTATGAAAATAAAATAAAACATAAAGTCTTTAATAAGATGAAACGCTTACCTCAAAATTTAAATTTTTTAAGTAAATTTGATAAAATAACTGATCAAATACCAAAGTTTTTTGATTTAATTATTTATGTTGACTGTGCAAACAAAAGTAGAGTCGGTGTTGAGTTTAGCGATGATATAAAGGTGATAAATTATGACCATCATAAGTCTAATGATAATTTTGGTATAATCAATATAATTGATGAAAATAAAGCTAGTTCTGCAGAGGTTTTATATCAGTTTTTTAAACATAATAAATTAAATATATCAAAACAAACAGCTGAGTGCCTTTATACCGGCATTTATGATGACAGTTTAAAATTCAGTACACCAAGATGTGATGAGAGTACTTTTAAAGTTTCTAATGAATTGGTAAGTTTAGGTTTAAGCCCGAGTGATATCGCAACTAAGCTAACAAGAAGAGACAGTTTGGCGAAATATAGGTTGCTGCCTAAGATTTTGGAAAGTTTAGAACTTCATTTTGAAGGGAAGGTAGCGACTATTTATGTAAAGACTGATTGGCTGGAAGAAACAGGAGCTGATTATAGAGAGTGTGAAGATGTTGTAAATATGGTTTTAAATATTGCAATTGTAGATATTGCAATATTTTTTAGAGTAAGTAATGGAAGCACCAGAGTGTCCATACGAAGTAAAAATGATGTAGATGTGACTTCTATAGCTGCTTATTTTGACGGAGGCGGTCATAAGATGGCTGCCGGTTGTACTTGTAAAACTAGTGATGTATTTGAGGCAAAAGATATGGTATTAAATTATATTAAGGATAATATTTAAAGATGAGAAATGATTATATAACTAAAAAAAATAGTTTTATGAAATATATTGTAGGTTTGATTTTTATATTACTTTTTGGTGCTGTTGGTTTTGTGATGGTTTCTCCACAATTTGAACAAACTGAACCAAATATAGTAATTGAAGATGAAATTTATTGGAATTTAAAAAGTAAATTAGAAATACAGTTAAGTGATGCTAGCGGTATTAAATATTATAAAATTGTATATAATGACGGTCAAAAAAGTATTGATTTAAACAATGAAGTTTTAACCGGCAAGGAAACAGATATAACATTAGAAATAGAACCTCCAAAGTTTGATATGTTTTATAAAGGCAATGATGTATCGTTAGATATAGAAGTTGTTGATAATAGCAAATGGAATTATTTAAATGGTAATATGGCAACTAAAAAAGTACGAATCAATCTTGATATTAAAAAGCCAACTGCTCAAATAATTGAGAACTCAAGATATATCAGGCGGGGAGGCAGTGGAATTGTTATTGTAAAAGTTGAAGATGAAAATTTACAAGATGCTTATATCTCTTTTAACGATAAAACGAAATTTGATTTAGTACCGTTTTATAAAGATAGTTATTTTGTATCTTTAATCGCATGGGATGTAAATATTGATAAATTTAAAAGAATTAATCTTATAGCTATCGATAAAGCAGGGAATAAAACAATCACAAAAATCCCTTTTTATATTCAAGCTTTAAAAGTAAAAAAAGATATTATTAAAATCAATTCAAATTTTATAGAAAGTGTCAGTACTACCGTACTAGAGCAAAGCGGAGAATTAATACCTATAGAGTTGCCAAAAAGATTTATAGAACAAAATAAAATTTTAAGAGAAAAAAATGTAAATACCTTGCGAACACTTGCTGTAAAACATATGGACAGATCAAAAATTGATAATTTTGATATTAAGCGATTTAAAAGATTAAGAGGTTCAAAAACTGCTGCCGGATTTGCAGAGAGAAGGTCTTACTTTTATGAAGGTGAAAAGATTGATGAAGCTTGGCATTTGGGTATGGATTGGGCAAGTGTAAGAAGCGCTCCTATTAAACTGTCAAATGACGGTAAAGTTATCTTTAATGAGTATTTGGGAATTTATGGAAATACAATTGTCATTGATCATCAAATGGGATTATTTTCATTATATGCACATACTAGTAGTTCACATGTAGAAATGGGACAAATGGTGAAATCAAAGCAAAAAATAGCAAATACAGGTTCTACTGGTGCTGTGATGGGTGACCATTTGCATTTTGGTATATTAGTGCAAGGTATTGAAGTTAATCCATTGGAGTGGATGGATAAGAATTGGATTAAAAACAATATTACGAAAACGATAACTAACGCTAAAAAAGCAATCGATAGTAAGTAAAGACTGATTAATGAAACAAAGAACAATAGCCAAAAGTGTTGAGATTGTCGGAGTGGGACTTCATAAGGGAGTACCTGTGAAAATGACTTTGGAACCTTTGGAAGCCAATAGCGGTATTATATTTTATAGAAGTGACGAAGGGGTAACCATACCTTTATCACCGGAATATGTAATAGATACTAAAATGGCAACGGTAATTGGTAAAGATGATGTTGTAATATCCACAATCGAACATCTTTTATCTGCTGTTTATGCTTATGGTATTGATAATCTTCGTGTGGTACTTGATAATGATGAAGTACCTATATTAGATGGTAGCAGCAGTGGTTTTTGTATGTTAATTGATGAGGTTGGTATTAAGCAGTTAGAAGAAACCAAGAAGGCTATTTTAATTAAACAAGAAGTAGAAATAAAAGTTGAGGGTAAATATGTAAAGTTAAAACCCTCAAATCATATAATTTATGATTTTTCAATTCTTTTTGACCATCCTGCCATTGCAGGACAACATTATAAGTTTGATTATTCTATCGAAGAGTATAAAGAAAATATAAGCCGAGCGAGAACCTTTGGTTTTTTACATGAAGTTCAATATCTTCAAAGTATCGGTTTAGCTCAAGGTGGAAGTTTAGATAATGCTATAGTTTTAGATGAACAGAAAATAATCAATCCAGAGGGGTTAAGATACGATAATGAATTTGTAAGACATAAAATTTTAGATGCAATTGGAGATATGTCACTTTTAGGATATACGATGATTGGTGAGTATAGAGCACATGCCGGTAGTCATCATTTAAATCATTTACTTACAAAAAAGCTTTTGGAAGATCCTGCAAATTATGAAATTGTGGATTTAGAATTAGCTCGTGAAGAAGCTAAAGCGATGCAGTTAGCTTATGCCAAAGCTTAACGAGAGAGCAGAAATTAGTGATTAATGTATTAGTGATTTCGATTTCAAATCCTATTTTGGTAGGAATTTATGAGAATAATAAATTAATAGAAACTATTTCAAAAGAGGGAAAGACCAGTGATGTTTTGCCTATGATTTTTGATAAAGTATTAAAAGAATACAATATTGATGAAATTTTATATGTTAATGGTCCAGGTAGTTTTATGGCTATTAAAGTTGCATATATGTTTTTAAAAACTTTGAGTATTATAAATGATATTTCATTTAAGGCTTGTGACGGATTTTATTTTAATAATAACAGTCCTATTAAAGCTCTTGCCAAAAAGTATTTTTTTAAAAGTAAAGATGGTAAAATAGAGATTAATTTTTTAAAAGATAAAAAATTGGAAGATTTTAAATTACCACAAGTTTTAGATATAAAAATATTTAGTGAAGATAGTTTGCCAAACTATAATCTTCCGGCAGTTAATTAGAAAAAGTAGGAGTAGATATGTTAGTTAGTGTACCAGCGACAAGTGCAAATTTGGGACCTGGATTTGATACTTTGGGTTTGGCAATAAATTTGCGAAATCAGGTAAAAATAGTACCTTCAAAGTTTCATAGTGTATCACTTAAGGGTGAGGGTTCGAAGAATCCAAAACTAAAAGATAATAATATGTTTATTACAATATTTAATGATTTTCATAAAAATATCAGTAGTAAAAAACAGCAGTTTAGATTTGAATTCCAAAATGAAGTGCCATTATCAAGAGGTTTGGGAAGCAGCAGTGCTGTAATTATTAGTGCAATTGCTTCTGCTTATGCAATTGAAGGGATAGAACTAGCTAAACAAAAATTACTTAATTTGGCTTTACAATTTGAATCACATCCCGATAATATAACACCTGCTGTTATGGGTGGTTTTACGGTTGCGACAGTAAATGACAACGAAGTTAATTTTATAAAGAAGAGCTTGCCGTTAACTTTAAAAGCTGTTGTAGTAATACCAAATAGACCAATTTCTACACATCTTTCAAGAAAAACTTTACCGTATAAGTATAATAAAGATGATACAATTTTCAATATATCTCACAGCTCTTTGATAACAGCAGCTTTTATGAGTGAAAATTGGGATATGTTAAGAGATGCTTCAAAAGACAGAATACACCAATATTATAGAATGAAGCAGATGCCTGAGCTTTTTTCAGTGCAAAAGATTGCTTTACGAAACGGTGCTTTGATGAGTACACTTTCAGGAAGTGGATCTACATTTTTTAGTTTAGTGTATGAACAAGATGCCAAAAACTTAGTATCAAAATTGCGAGAAAATTTTAGACATTTTAAAATATTTAGCTGTGATTTTGATAACGATGGCGTACAAGTAGAGTATTAAGTTTTTTTTGGGTACAATGATTGACTAATTTAAAAAAGCCTATAAGAACTTGCATATCTTGTAGAGAAAAATTTGAGCAAACAACACTAGTAAGACTTCAGTGTATAGATAAAAACTTAAAGCCTTTTAGCGGCAGTGGAAGAAGTTTTTATTTATGCAATGATTGTTTGAAAAACCAAAAAAGATGCGAAAAGGCACTGTATAGACAGTGTAGAAATAAAGATAATTATTTCGAACAACTTAAGGAGATAGTAGAGAATGGATGATAAAGTAAGAGTATATGAAATAGCAGAAGAATCAGGAGCAACAAGTGCTGAAGTTATAAGTAAAGCTTCAGACTTAGGGATAGAATTAAAATCTGTTCAAAGTTCTGTTTCAGATGATGTTGCTGAAGAGATAACAAGCTATATTATGACTGGAAAGAGTAAACTTTTAAAGCAAAAAGAATCAGTAAAAAAACAAGAAATAGTTGAAAAAGCTGAAGTTAAAGTAGAAGAGAAAGTTGAAGAAACTCCTAAAAAGCAAGAAGTTAAAGAAGCTATAAAGCCAAAAGAAGAGTCTCCTGCTAAACCAGTTGTTAAAAAAGCACCGGTAAATAAAGGAATCACAAAAGTATCATCGAAAAAAGATTTAGCTAAAGAAGCAATTGAAGTAAAATCTAAAGTAGAAAAAGTTGTAAAAACTGTTGAAGTTAAAGAAGAGACTCCTATTGTTAAGCCTGTAGTTAAAGAGGAACCTAAAGTTGAAAAAGTTGTTCAAAAAGAGGAACCTCAAGCTCCTAAGCCATTAGTTGGCAGCAATGTAAATGGTGAAAAAATTGTATTGAAAAAAAGAGGTTTAACAATTGTTAAGAAAAGAAAACCTGTAATTACACATCCAACTTATAATACAAATGACGAGAATGCTAAAAAACAATCAATGAAATCTATGAGTGAATTATTTGGTAAAACTCCTGAATTAAAAGAATCATATACTCCTAGAGCAAAAAAACAAACTAAAAGAATTCCAGCTAAATCGCATGAGCATGGAAAGGTTTTACATGTTGATACCAGCAGTGATTTTAAAGCAAGTGATGATTCTATAATAGGTGAAGAGATTATGCTTCATGATATGAACTTAATGGAAACATCTAAATTCTTACAAGAACCTCCAAGAAAAAAACAAACAGATCAAAACAGACCAAATAGGCCTAGCGCATTTGGTAATAGACCTCGTGGACTTAAAAGAGGCGGTAGGAAGAAGAAATATGTGAAGCCTCTAGACGTTGAAGATATTACAGAAGTTACTATTCCTGAACAATGTAGAGTACATGAGTTCGCTGAAAAAATCGGCAAAACTGCTGGTGATGTTATAGGTAAACTATTTATGCTTGGTATGATGGTAACTAAAAATGATTTCTTAGGAAATGATGAGATTGAAATTTTAGGTGAAGAGTATGAAATTGAAATTACTATTAAAGATGAACTTGAAGAAGTAAATTATGAAGAAGCTTATGAAGATGAAGAGATTGATACAACTAATTTTGTTTCAAGACCTCCTGTTGTAACTATTATGGGACATGTTGACCATGGTAAAACTTCACTTCTTGATAAAATCAGAAGTAGTAGAGTAGCGGCAGGTGAAGCTGGCGGTATTACTCAACATATCTCAGCGTATACTATTAATAAAAATGGTCATGACATTACATTTGTAGATACTCCGGGGCATGAAGCATTTAAAGCTATGAGAGTTAGAGGTGCAAAGGTTACTGATATTATTATTATTGTTGTTGCTGCTGATGATGGTGTTAAACCTCAAACTATAGAGTCTATTAAGGCAGCTAAAGAGAGTGGCGCTCCAATAATTGTTGCTGTTAATAAAATGGATAAAGAAGCTGCAAATCTTGATATGGTTAAATCTGGAATGGCAGAGCATGATATGATGGCGGCTGACTGGGGTGGGGATATTGAATTTATTCCTGTTTCTGCTCAAACTGGAATGGGTATTGAAGATTTACTTGAAACTATTAATTTATCAGCTGAACTTTTAGAATTACAAGCAGATCCTACTGCACTTTGTAAGGCAACAGTATTAGAATCTTCTACACAAAAAGGTAGAGGTCCGGTTGCAACAATTATTGTTCAAAATGGTACTTTAAGAGTTGGTGACAGTATTGTTGCTGATACAACATTTGGTAAAGTAAAAGCAATTATGAACGACCAAGGTAAATCTGTAAAAGAACTTGGACTTAGTCATACAGGTCAAGTAGTAGGACTTGGTGAAGTTCCTATTACGGGTGTTTCACTTGTTGCTCAAAACAGTATCAATGAAGCTAAAGAGATTGCAACTACAAGAGCTGAACATGCACGTGCTAAAGAATTAAGTCACTCTACTAAAGTTACACTTGATGAGATGGCCGGATTAATTGCTGAAGGTAAAATTCAAGCACTACCGGTAATTATTAAAGCTGATGCGGGTGGTTCTTTGGAAGCTATTAAAGGAAGTTTAGAAGCTATTAAAAATGATGAAGTAAAAGTAAAAGTTTTAAGTGCCGGTGTCGGTGGAATTACTGAAGCTGATTTAAGTTTAGCAGCGGCTGGGGAAAATACAATTATTTTAGGATTTAATGTAAGACCTACAGGAAGTGTTAAAACTAAAGCTAAAGCTGATGGAATTGAGATTAAAACTTATTCTATTATTTATCAATTAATAGATGATATTAAAGATACATTATCTGGTATGATGCAAGAGATTGTAGTTGAAGAAAATACCGGTCAGGCTAATATTCTTGAAACATTTGTTGTTCCAAAAGTAGGAACTGTTGCAGGATGTAAAGTTACAGACGGTAAAGTTGTACGTGGTGGAATGGCTAGAGTAATTCGTGATGGTGTTGTTATTTATACAGGTGCTATTAAATCACTTAAAAGATTTAAAGATGATGTTAAAGAAGTTGCTAACGGATTTGAATGTGGTATTATATTTGAAAAATTCAATGACTTACAAGTTAATGACTATATAGAGACATTCATAGAACACAAAGAAGCACAAACAATTGACTAATATTCAATCTTTCACAAAACTAAGTATTACTCAATTGTTGAAAGGTGAATTAAATGCACGATAAAAGTATAAATTTACAGAGAACAGAGTCTTTGCTTATGGAGTTGATCCCTGAGGCTTTGAGTGAATTAAATGATAGCCGAATAAACTCTTTGCCTATTACTGAAGTTGATTGTAAAAATGGTAAATATGATGCTAGAGTTTATTTTGACGGTAGCGATTATAATAATGCTGAACTTAAAGAGATAAGACAACTTTTAAGAAAAGCAAGTGGTCGTATTAAAAGTCATTGTTTAAATGCAACCGGGTGGTATAAATGTCCAGATTTTACATTCCAAAAAGATGATATGCTTGATAAAAGAAATAAAATGGAAGATCTGTTTGCTCAGATTGCTTCTAAAAAAGAAGATGGGAAAGATTAATTATGGAATTAGAAGAATCAATTAAAATAGCTGTTGAGGGTTGTGGTGTGAGGCTTTATGATACAACAACAGCTAGGGAACATGATAATAATATTTTTAGAATTTATATCTCAAGTCCGGATGGAATCAGTCTTGACAAATGTGCCGAAGTAAGCCGTATGGTATCACCGCTTTTAGATGTAAATGAGCCAATGAACGGCAAATATAAACTTGAAGTAAGCAGCCCGGGAATTGAGAGAAAATTAAAAACTCTAAACCATTTTATAGGTTCAGTCGGGGAAAATGTAAAGATTAAAGAATACTCTATGGAAATTGTAAAGGGTGAATTAGTACAAGCTGACGAAGATGGTACTTTAACTATAAAAGATATGCAGGGAGATACTCAAACAGTTAAGTTTGATGATGTATTATCTGCTTCTACTACTTTCAAATGGAAAAAATAATTTAATATGCTTCAAAATGACAGCTTTTATATGAAGCTTGCCATTACTGAAGCTTGGAAATATCAATTTTTAACTTATCCAAATCCTGCTGTTGGTGCTTGTGTTGTAAAAGATGATGAAGTATTAGCGGTAGAAGCTCATAAAGAAGCAGGACTGGCTCATGCAGAAGTAAATGCACTTAAATCTGCATATCTTACAACTTATCCAAACTCACAAATTAAAAATTTAGAAAGCTCATCAGATATCCATAACTTTTTAATACAAAACCATAATAACTTTTTCAAAGATTGTACAATTTATGTAACTTTGGAACCCTGTAATCATATTGGTCGTACTCCCGCTTGTGCAATGTTACTTGAAAATATAAATATTAAAAAAGTTGTAATTGGAATGCTTGACCCAAATAATGAAGCTAGCGGCGGAAAACAAAGACTTGAAAATGCAGATATTGAAGTGATAACTGATATTTGTAAAGAAGAGGCTAATGATTTATTATTACCATTTATCAAATGGCAACAGAAGAATTTCACTTTTTTTAAACTAGCTATGAGAGAAGATGGAAGTGTGACAGGCGGTTATATAACTACACAAGATAGTTTGGATTTGGTGCATAATATTAGGACAAAATTGTCATTAATGGTGATTGGTGGTCAAACAGTAAGAATTGATAGACCAACTTTGGATAGTCGATTTGCAAAAATAACGAAAAGCTCAGATATTTTAATCTATTCTAAAAATAAAGAATTTGATACAACAATACCGCTTTTTAATGTACCAAATAGAAAAGTAAATATTACTAATAATTTAGAAGAACTTAAAAATAATAACTTTATTATGATTGAGGGTGGTTATAATCTAATAGAAAATATGAAAGAAAATATTGATATGTTAATGTTATTTATTTCACATAAAGAAAAGAAAAAAGAACAGTTTAATATTAAAAAATTAGGCTTCAAAATAGTTCACTCATATTTTTTAAATAAATATGATGAAGTGGTTTTTTTACTTAAATAATATTTCAGCAAATATCCCACCAACTTTAGATACAATCTACCTTATTTTATAAAAGGTAAAGATAATTGAATAAATTTTATTATGAACTTATAATACAACCAGAATCGTACTATGAATTATTTTTGGATTTGGCTGTTAGTCTGGTTGATGAAGCAATAGAAGAGCTTGATGGCACTATAATTATTCGAAGTGAAGATGATTTAGTGGATATTGAAGCTGGTATGATAGCGTTTGCCAATGAGCTTACTCGCGCATTCAACAGTGAGATTAGTTGCAAAACTACACTGGAAAAAAAAGAAAATATTGATTGGATTAAAGCTTATCAAGATTCTGTAAAAGCTATTGAAGTGGGTGATTTTTATATTCATCCTAGTTGGGCAGAGCCTAATGATACTAAAAAAAATATTTTAATAGACCCTGCATTGACATTTGGCAGCGGACATCATGAAACTACAAGTACTTGTTTAGAAAGTATAAGTAAATATGTTCAAAAAGGTGATAGTGTTATTGATGTTGGTTGTGGAAGTGGTATTTTAGGAATTGCAAGTGCAAAGTTAGAAGCTGTTGTAGATATTTGTGATACAGATATTATAGCAGTTGAAGATGCTGTTAAGAACTTTGAAGTTAATGGTGTTAGCTGTGATAATTTTTGGGAAGGTTCATGTAAGGACACAATAAAAACTTATGATGTTGTAATAGCAAATATAGTTGCAGATGTACTTATAATGATTAATAAAGATTTAAAAAAAGTCACTAAAAATAATGGTATAATAATACTTTCAGGGATAATGGATAAGTATAAAGATAAAGTGTTAAATAAGTTCCAAGATTGTGAACTTATAGAAGAGATACAAAAAAATGAATGGGTTACTTTAATAGTAAAATATGGGAGCAAATAGAAAATATGAGAAATAATAACGATAATAAAAACAATAACGATAATAAGAATAAGAATTTTTTTGAAAATAATCCAATGATAGTATTTGTACTATTTTCTTTGGTTACCATTATGGCATTTAAAAGTTTTTTTCCTCAAGATGATATGAATGCAAATGGCGGACAGGCATCTTATGGACAAACCAGTTACAAAAAAGTCTCGTATTCTGATTTAAAACAATTAATTAAAAATGGACAAATTGAGTATGTTGGTATTGGTGATACCGGTATAAAAGCAACATCTAAAGCAACACACGGGTCTCAAATAACTTATAGAGCATTAAGGGTAATTCCTGATGATACATTAATCCCTTTGCTTGAAGCAAATGATATTGCTTATGGTGGAGTAAATGAACAAAATTTATTTGCAGATATGTTATTTGGCTGGATATTGCCTTTAGCTATTTTCTTTGGTATTTGGATGTTTTTAGCTAAAAGAATGTCAAAATCTATGGGTGGCGGTGCCGGTGGAATTCTTGGTATGGGTGGTGCTAAGAAGATGATAAACAGTGAAAAACCAAATGTAACATTTGCAGATATGGCTGGAAATAAAGAAGCTAAAGAGGAAGTTGCTGAGATAGTTGAATTTCTTAAATCTCCTGATAAATATATAAATTTGGGTGCTCAAATACCAAAAGGTGTTTTACTTGTAGGACCTCCAGGTACCGGTAAAACTTTATTAGCCAAAGCAGTTGCAGGTGAAGCAAATGTTGAATTTTTAAGTGTGACCGGTTCTTCATTTATTGAGATGTTTGTTGGAGTAGGGGCAAGCAGGGTACGAGATTTGTTTGAACAAGCTAAAAAAGTAGCACCTGCGATTATTTTTATTGATGAGATTGATGCTATTGGTAAAAGCCGAGCGAGCGGTGGAATTGGTGGAAATGATGAAAGAGAGCAAACTTTAAATCAACTATTAGCAGAGATGGATGGATTTAAAGGTGATGGAGAAGCTCCTGTAATTATATTAGCAGCTACAAATAGACCTGAAATTTTAGATCCTGCATTGTTGCGACCCGGTAGATTTGACAGGCAAGTTTTAGTTGATAAACCTGATTTAGAGGGTAGAATTGAGATTTTAAATGTACATATCAAAGGTGTAAAGGTTTCTAAAACAGTTGATTTAAGAGAAGTTGCAGTTATGACAGCAGGTTTAGCGGGTGCTGATTTAGCAAATATTATTAATGAAGCAGCATTACTTGCAGGGCGGGCTGAGAAATCTGAAGTTACAGCTGAAGATTTTAAAGAAGCAGTTGAGAGACAAATAGCAGGTCTAGAAAAGAAAAGTAAAAGAATATCTCCAAAAGAGAGAAAAATCGTTGCTTATCATGAAAGTGGTCATGCTCTTATTGCAGAAGTTACAAAAGGTGCTAAAAAAGTAAATAAAGTTTCTATTGTACCTCGTGGATTAGCAGCTCTTGGATATACTTTAAATACTCCAGAAGAGAATAAATATTTAATGCAAAAGCATGAATTAATGGCAGAAGTCGATACTTTATTAGGTGGTCGTGCAGCAGAAGAGGTATTTATAGGTGAGATCAGTACGGGTGCAGGGAATGACTTGGAAAGAGCAACAGATATTATAAAATCAATGGCTACAATTTACGGTATGAGTGATTTGGATATTGCCGGACTTATGGTTCTTAGTAAACAAACAAATCAATTTTTAGGCGGTGGACAAACCAGTAAAGATTATAGTGATGAGATGGCACATAATTTAGATGAGCATATTAAAAATACTTTAGATGGCAGATATAAAGTTGTATTGCAGACTTTAAGAGATCAAAAAGAAGCCATGGAAGAGATGACCGCTGAGTTACTTAAAGAAGAGGTGATGACAGGTAAAAGAGTTCAAGAGATTATTGAAAAAAATGGTGGAGCTGTTTATCAAAATGAAGATTTAGATGAATTTGAAAAAAAAGAAAAAAAAGAAGAAGAGACAGAAAAAGTAAAAAAAGATGATGAGTAATTTTAAAATTTTAGAAGAGGGATACAAACCTATTGTTATAACATTTGTTATGGCTTTGGTTATTAAATTTTTTATATCTGATTTTTTAGGTAATATTGGAATTTTATTGACATTATTTATGATATTTATATATAGAAATCCTTTTAGAGGTATATTTTATGGTGAAAATAATATTTTAGCTCCTATTGATGGTGTAATTCAGGCTATTGATTATGTTGATGGAAAACAAAGAATTTATTGTGATGTAAATTTATGCAATGTTCATATTTTAAGAGCACCATCAGATGGTAAATTTGATATTAAATCTTTTTATAATGGATTAAATTTAAGTGCAAACAATTATAAAGCAAAATATTTAAATGAACGAGTACTAATTGAGTTTGAAAATTTCAACCTTGAACTCCTCTCTGGAGTATGTAATAATAAAATACTCATAGATGAGAATAAAACAGAGGCAAAACAAGGTGAAAGGATTGGTCTGTTTTTCAATGGACTAGTTATAATTGAAACAAAGAAAGCTTTAAATTTATCTGTAAAAATAGGGGATAAAATAAGAGCAGGACAGACAATAATAGGAAAATAGAATGGATAATAAATTAATAATATTTGACACAACATTAAGAGATGGAGAGCAAAGCCCCGGGGCTTCTATGAATACAAGTGAAAAAATTCAAATAGCTCAACAATTAGAAAAGTTACAAGTTGATGTTATTGAAGCCGGATTTGCAGCGGCAAGTCCAGGTGATTTTGATGCAATTTATCAAATATCACAAATAGTAAAAAATAGTTCAATATGTTCTTTAGCCAGAGCTGTAGACAGTGATATAAAAGCAGCAGGTGAAGCAATAGCTAAAGCAAATTTAAAAAGAATACATACTTTTATAGCAACCAGCCCAATTCATATGCAATATAAGTTAAAGATGACCCCTGATGAGGTAATAAAAAGAGCAGTTAATGCAGTGACTTATGCAAGAACGATGACAGATGATGTGGAGTTCAGCTTAGAAGATGCCGGTAGAAGTGAGATGACTTTTATGAAAGAGATAACACAAGCTGTTATAGAAGCCGGTGCATCAACTATAAACTTGCCCGATACTGTTGGATATAGATTACCAAATGAGATAAACCAAATGGTAAAACAGATGGTTGATTTTGTAGATGGCAAAGCTATTATATCTTTACATAATCATAACGATTTAGGTTTGGCTGTTGCAAATACTTTAGCCGGTATTCAAGCAGGTGCGCGACAAGTTGAATGTACTATAAACGGATTGGGTGAGAGAGCTGGAAATGCTGCTATGGAAGAAGTGGTAATGGTATTAAAAACAAGAAAAGATTTATTTAATGGTATGGATACAAATATCAACACCAAAGAGATATCTAGAACTTCTAAAATGGTGGCAACTATTACAGGTATTGAACCGCAGCCAAACAAAGCAATTGTTGGTAAAAATGCTTTTGCACATGAAAGCGGTATACATCAAGACGGTATGTTGAAAAATGCTGAAACTTATGAAATTATGAAGCCCGAAGATATAGGGATAGAAGAAAATAATACTATTGTATTAGGGAAACATTCAGGTCGTGCAGCTTTTAAAGATAAATTATCTAATTTGGGATTTAGTGATATTAAAGATGATGAGTTAAATTCATCGTTTGAAAGATTTAAAATATTATGTGATAAGAAAAAAGATATTTTAGATGATGATATTAGAATGATTATGACAGATGAAAAATTAAATCATGATAAAATTTATGAGATTATATCTGTTCAGATTTCAGATTGTTCAAATGGAGTACCAAGTGCTGTTTTAACTATCAAACATGATGATAAAGAGATTACAGATGCTGGAATCGGTGATGGTGCTATGGATGCTATTTTTAAAACCATAGATAGAATCACAGGTTATCAAGGTACACTTATAGACTATAAGGTAAAATCAGTTAGTGAGGGTAAAGATGCTTTGGCAAAAGTGACTTGTAAAGTAACCTTTAATGATGATAATCCAGCTATGATAGGGCATGGGTTAAGTTTAGATACAATGATTGCAAGTGCTAGGGCTTATGTTGGAGCTTTAAACAGCTATTTATCTATGAAAGATATGTTAAAAAAAGGTACGACACACCAAGTGTAATTTACTGGAGATACTTAATAAAATGAAAGATCTAATATTAAAATTTGCATATTTTCTTGAGGCTTCTCAAGGATATTATTCAGCAAAACATTTTATTTATCAATTTTTAGAGGATACTACCTCTAAAAAGAAAAGATATTTTGATTTTGTTATGATATTTTTAGTTTTAAGTACTGTTGGGATTTTAATATTTGAAGTAAATCATAAGCCAATAGCATGGCTGAATACTTATGAAACAGTCGCAATCTTTATATTTATATGTGAATGGTTAGGAAGATTGTGGGTAATTTCACATTCACATAAACAAATTATAAAAGATTATGAAAAATCACAGTTGATAAATCAACCTTTTAATTTAGGTTTATCATTCAAAAAGATTATGACAGAGAAATTAAGTTTTATTTTTTCTCCTATGTCAATTATAGATTTACTGGCTATTTTACCATCTTATAGACCTCTAAGAATTCTAAGAATTCTTATGCTTTTTCGACTTTTTAAATTGCTTAGATATGCAAATTCAATTAAACAATTCAGTGATGTATTTGTAGAAAAAAGATTTGAATTTTTTACACTTGCTATTATGTTTTTTATGGCAATTTCATTTGGTTCAACTATTATATTTATATATGAAGGTGCCGGAGTAAATCCAAATATTACCAGTTTTTTTGATGCAGTTTATTGGTCGATTATTACAATCTCAACTGTTGGTTTTGGGGACATTACTCCTGTAACTGTTGAAGGTAGAGTTGCTACTTTATTTTTAGTTGTTGGTGGGTTATCAGTAATTGCATTTTTTACCTCGATTGTAACAACAGCACTTAGTGCAAGATTGGTTGCACTAAAAGAGGAAAAAGTAATTGGTGAGGCAAATGCCTTAAAAGATTTCATTTTAATTTGTGGTTATGGGCAGATGGGAAAAGTATTAGCAGATGAGTTTAGAAAAATAAAACAAAAGTTTATTGTAATTGACCACGATAATGAGATGTTGGTACATGCCTCTTCACAACAAATACTCTCTATTAAAGGAGATGCTACAGATCCTACATTTTTAACAAGTATTGGTATAAATAAAGGTGCTAGTACGATTGTTGCTTTAACAAATAATGATGCAGTGAATTTATCTATTATTCTAACCGCACGATCTCAAAATCCAAATATAAATATAATAGCACGGGCAAATAATTCAAATATAAAAGATAAATTATTAATAGCAGGTGCAAATGAAGTGATAGCTGCAAATGATATAGCAGCACTTGTAGCAACAGAATATATAGGACAGCCAATTGCGTTTGAAGCTATTGATGATATTTTATTAAATTCTGAAAATGCAATTATGGACGAAGTTGAGCTTTTTGCAAATTCACCATTTATAGGGTATAAACTTGAAACTATAAATTTTAGTAATTTTAATTTAACTTTAATTGGAATTATGGAAACTGCTAATACTAATCAGTTTAAATTTAATCCAAAAAAAGATCAATATATTTTAAAAGAAAAAGATATATTAATAGTGATTGGATATAAAGAAGCTATTGTGAACTTTAAAATAGATTTATTGTCAAAAAAATCTAAAAATAAATTAGCAATTAAAAAAAAGGGTGAAAAGTGAGAAATAAAATACTTATTTATAGTTTTAGCTCACTAGCAGTTCAAGTTGCAAAAGTTTTAAATGAAAAAGATTATCATATAGTTATCATTGAAGAAGATGAAGATTTAATCAATAAAGCAAAATTGTTAGGATATGAAGTAAAAAATACTTCTTTACTAGATGATGAGAATATAATTGGAATTGGTATTAACAATGATGATATTAAGGCATTTTTTTGTTTAGGTGATGATAAAAATACAAACTTATTTATAACATTAAGTGTAAGGAATATAAATAAGAATATAAAAATAATATCAGTATCTTCTACAAAAGAAGGTAATAAAACGATGCTTTTAGCAGGTGCAAATAAGATTATAAACCCTTATGAGATAGGAGCTTTGAGAATATTCAGGTTACTTCATAAACCTTTGATTTTAGATGTTTTAGATAATATTTTGTTTAGTAAATCTGATATAGAAGTTGCAGAGATTACTATAAAAAAAGGTTCTATTTTTGATGGTATTTATTTAAGAGATTTAAAGATTATTAATAGAGAAGACATTATAATTCTTGGTATTCAAGATAAAGAGATAAGTGATAAGTTTATTTTCTTTTCTACAGGGATAAATCATAAAATAGATGCAGATGATACCCTTGTTGTTTTAGGTCAATCTGAGAACTTAAAAAGATTTAAAAAAGAGATTCATCATATTATTTAACATAAAATTTATAAATTAAATTATATAAAGATAATGTGTGATACAATCCACAAAAATACAAATATGAAGGTTAATAATGACACAAGTTTATTTCTTTCTTAGGCTTTTAAAAGAGTCTTTTAGAGATTTGATACCAATAGTTTTAGTTATACTATTTTTTCAATTGGCTATTTTACAAACTATTCCATCTGATTGGATGCCTACTACAATGGGTATGATTATTGTAGGAGTTGGTCTTGCAATCTTTTTACAGGGTCTGGAAATAGGGATATTCCCTGTAGGTGAAAATTTAGCAAGAGATTTTGCAAAAAGTGGATCTACTATGTGGATTCTTATTTTTGGATTTATGATAGGTTTCGGTACTACGATTGCAGAACCGGCACTTGTAGTTATTGCTGAAAAAGCAGCTGCTATTAGTAGTGGTAGAATTGATGCTAATACATTAAGATATGTTGTAGCGTTATCTGTTGGATTTGCTATATTACTTGGTGTTTACAGAATCATTAAGGGTCATCCGATACACTACTATATAATAAGTGGATATATAGCTGTTGTAACTGTAACTTTCGCAGCACCAACCCAGATAATAGGACTTGCATATGATCTTGGAGGAGTTACTACTTCTACTGTTACAGTTCCTCTTGTTGCTGCTCTTGGTATTGGTCTAGCTTCTACTATTAAAGGTAGAAATCCTATAATCGATGGTTTTGGTCTTATAGCATTTGCTTCTCTTACTCCTATGATTTTTGTGCAAATATATGGAATATTTGTTTATAATTTTGTAGAAGTTAAAGATGTGGCACAGGTTCTTGTTGAAGCAAAGGTTTCGGTTTCTACAACCATAACAGTTGATTCAGTAATAAATGGTATGTTAGCTGTTATCCAAGATGTATTACCTATTTTGGCAATTATTTTGTTCTTTCAATATGGAATATTAAAAAAACAAATTGAAAACTTGAAACTTGTAATAATTGGTTTTACACTTGTAATATTAGGTCTTTATGCATTTATTCTTGGGTTAGAGATGGGATTATTTGCTCTTGGTGAGTCAATGGCATATCAATTGACAACAATGGGAAATGTCTGGTTAATATATGCATTTGCTTTTGCTATTGGATTTTCAACAACTATGGCAGAACCGGCACTTATGGCTATTGCTAAAAAATCAAAAGAGATCAGCGATGGTAAAATCAATGATTTAACTTTAAGATTATTTGTAGCTTTTGGTGTGGCTTTTGGTATTGCTCTTGGTGCTTTTAGAATTGTAGACGGCGGACATATACATTATTATATTATTGTAGGTTATGCAATTGTTGTTGCATTGACATTTATAGCACCAAAACATATTATTCCAATTGCTTATGACAGTGGAGGGGTAACTACTTCAACGGTAACTGTACCTTTAGTTGCTGCTTTAGGAATTGGATTAGCCTCAAATATTGATGGTAGAAGTGCTCTTATTGATGGATTTGGACTTATAGCTTTTGCATCATTGTTCCCAATGATATCGGTTATGGCCTATGGTATTTTAGTAGATAAACTTCATATAAAAAGTGATACTGAAATTGCAGCTCTTGATGAACAAAATGATACATTTAAAATTCATGGTTCGTTAGAGGGTGTTGATGATATGCGTTTATCAACTATTAATCTTGATGCAACCAATTTAAGACACTCTTTATCTCTAGATTTTTCTGCTGTTGTTATAATAGTACCAAAAGATAAAAAAGATGATGCCTTGCATGCCGCTAGGGAAGCAGGTGCCAGTGGTGTTACTATTATGAATGCAAGCGGAATGGGGCTAAAAGAACTTGATAATATATTTAGACATACACATGAAGAAACTGATACATTATTGTTGTTTATAGTTCCAAATATGATAGTAGACGGTATTATAAAAGAAATTATAAAGAAACTGCATATTACAAGCAGCGGTGATGGAATTGCTTTTTGTGTACCTATTACACATATGAAAGGTATTAGTTTAAGACAAGAAGATCTTTTTGAAAAAGAAGTTGAAGAGTTAAAGAAAAAATAGTTATTTCTTCAACTCTAGAGAGATGAGAGAATATATATTCTCTACATTCCCATACCACCCATTCCTCCCATACCACCCATGTCAGGCATAGGAGGCATTGCTGTTTTTTCCTCTTTAATATCACTAACAGTGGCTTCCGTTGTAAGAAGTAAACTAGCAACAGATACAGCATTTTGCATTGCTACTCTTTCAACTTTTGCAGGATCAACGATACCAGCTTCAAACATATCCACATATTGTCCGGTTGCTGCATCAAATCCAACATTTGCATCGTTTGATTTTGATACTTCATTTGCTACAACTCCTGCATCAAATCCTGCATTCTCTGCAATTTGTTTAAGTGGAGCTTGGATAGCTCTAATTATAATATCAGCACCAATTTGTTCATCACCTTCAAGATCATGAGTTACTTTTGCAGCAGCTTTGATTAAAGCAGCTCCTCCACCAATAACGATACCTTCTTCAACGGCCGCACGAGTAGCAGATAAAGCATCATCAACCCTGTCTTTTTTCTCTTTCATTTCCGTTTCAGTCGGAGCACCTACTTTAATAACTGCAACTCCGCCAGATAATTTTGCAAGTCTTTCCTGTGCTTTTTCTTTATCATAATCACTTGTAGTTGTTTCGATTTCATTTCTAATTTGTCCAACTCTAGCTTCTACTGCAGCGGGATCTCCTGAACCATTTATGATAGTTGTATTATCTTTGTCAATTACAACTTTAGCAGCAGTTCCAAGGATATCCATAGTAGTACCTTCAAGTGTCATACCTCTCTCTTCACTGATAACAGAAGCACCGGTTAAAATTGCGATATCTTCAAGCATAGCTTTTCTTCTATCTCCAAATCCAGGAGCTTTAACAGCTGCAATATTTAAACTACCTCTCAATCTATTAACAACAAGTGTAGAAAGTGCTTCACCGTCAACATCTTCAGCAATGATTAAAAGTGGTCTTTGAGTTTGATTTACAGCTTCAAGAATTGGTAACATCTCTTTTAAAGAACTGATTTTTTTATCACTTAATAAAATAAATGGATTTTCAAGTTCTGCTATCATTTTTTCTACATTTGTAGCAAAGTAAGGAGATAAATAACCTCTGTCAAACTGCATACCTTCAACTACATCAAGCTCGTCAGAAATTCCCTTAGCTTCTTCAACAGTAATAACACCGTCTTTACCAACTTTATCCATAGCTTCAGCAATCATATCACCAATAGCAGTATCCGAGTTCGCTGAAATTGTAGCAACTTGAGCAATCTCTTTTTTGTCTGCAACAGGTCTTGAAATCTCTTTAAGTTCTGCTAAGATTTGAGCACAAGCTTTATCCATACCTCTTTTAAGCTGTACTGGATTAGCACCTGCTGTTACATTTCGTAAACCCTCTTTAAAAATTGAGTGAGCTAAGATCGTAGCAGTTGTTGTACCATCTCCTGCTTCATCATTTGTATTTGATGCAACTTCTTTTACAAGTTGTGCACCCATATTTTCTAATGTATCTTCAAGTTCAATTTCTCTTGCAACACTGACACCATCTTTAGTAATAGCAGGGCTTCCAAATGATTTTTGAAGTAAAACATTTCTACCTCTTGGACCCATTGTTACTTTTACAGCATCTGATAATTTTTTAACACCACTATATAATCTTTGTCTAGCATCATCGCTAAAATATATCTCTTTTGCCATTTAATTTTTCCTACCTTATATATATTTATTTTTTATTTATCTCACAACAATCTAGTTCGTTTTACTCACTATGATTGATACGGAACTAAAGTTCCTAGTTCACCTCAGCCTTTTTCGTATGCTCTTAGCATACAAGAAAAAGTCAGTATTATCTAAAAAAGACAAGAAATTGTCTTTTTCTTTACGATAATACTCCCAAAATTTCTGTTGTTTCCATTACTAAGTATTCAATATCTTCTAATGTTACTGTTGCACTTCTTGCAAATTTTGTAAATACCACTTGGTCACCTACTTTTACATCTTTAACATCACTGCCAATAGCTATGATTTCAGCTTGTGTCGGTTTCTCTTGTGTTGCATTATCCGGAATATAAATTCCGCTTGCTGTTTGTGTTTGCTGTTCTTTTACTTTTATAAGTACTCTATCACCTAATGGTTGAAAGTTCATTATTTGTTCCTTTATTAATTGTTTAGATATAAAAATTAGCACTCAATTGTTTTGAGTGCTAGAATTATATAAGATTTTCGTATTTTTGTCAAGTAATTTGATGAAAAATATTGAATCTTATTAAAGATATTATTATTTATGTCTATATAAATAATGAGATAAAAGTAAATTTAAATTATCTTTTATTTTAGAGTCAAAATTATTTAGAGTTTCTTCACATTTTTGTGCTAATTCATCTGCACTTTTAATTGCACCGTCAAGACCCAGTAAATTTACAAATGAGTTTTTTGCTTCATCATTTGCAGTTGTTTTTCCAGCTTCTTCTTCTGTGGCAGTTTCATCTATAATATCATCTTGAATTTGAAATAACAGTCCAATATCAATCCCAAAATTATAAAGTTTATTTTGTTGTTCTAAATCAAGCCCGCTTATAATAGCACCCATTCTTAAACTTCCTGCGATTAGTTTGGCTGTTTTATGAATATGTAAAAATTCTAATTGATTAAGTTTTAACTTTTTATTTTCAAAATAACAATCAATAGCTTGACCAATTATCATCCCGTCAATCCCGCCGTCATTGCTTAAAGTTTTAATCAACTCTATTTTTGTATCATTACTTAACGGTGCATTTGCTATTAAATTAAATGAGTGAGTATTAAGTGCATCTCCTACTAAAATGGCTGTAACTTCATCAAAAGATTTATGAAGTGTTGGATGACCTCTTCGTAAATCGGCATTATCCATTGCAGGTAAATCATCATGTATTAAAGAATAAGTATGCAGCAGTTCAATACCAAGAGCAACACTTAAGGCATTTTTAACTAAAAGAGGTTGAAGAGCTGATACAATTGAAAGTAAAAGCATAGGTCGGAATCTTTTTCCACCGGCTTTTAACATATCTTGAAGTGCTTCTTCAAATATAGGATGAAAAGTTTGTGAAGTTGGAAGATTATTATTTAAATAATCTTCGAAAAGTTTTAATAGCTCTTTATTTTGCAAAGGGATTCATCCCACCCATCATATTTAAAGCCTGCGCTTTTTTATTATCATCACTTTGTTTAATTACATCATTCATAGCAGATATCAATAAAATTTGCAGTGAGTCTTTATCTTCTAAAAGTGAATCATCAATTTGTAAATCAATAACTTCACTGTTTCCATTAATAGATAATTCGATCATGCCACCGCCAACTTTAGAAGAAAATACTTTAGAGGCACCATCTTCTTTGGCTTTGGCTGCCATATCCTGAACTTGATTCATCATTTCACCAAGATTTATTTTGCTTAAATCAATACCTTCAAACATTAGTTATCGCTTCCTATTAATTCATTTGTTATTTCAATGATATTATTTTCATCATCTACATGAACAACGATTGGTTTATAAGTTTCTAACTCATCTTGATTAAATGAAGCATAAGCTATCACGATAATCTTATCACCAATTTCAACTTTTCTTGCCGCTGCACCATTTAGACACATCTCTTTTGAGCCTCTTTTGCCTTTTATAACATAAGTTGAAAATCTTTCACCATTATTTATATTTACAATTTCTACTTTTTGCCCAACTCTTAAAGCTGACGCATCAAGTAAATCTTCATCTACTGTAATAGAACCTACATAGTTTAGATTTGCATCTGTTACTGTAGCTCTATGAATTTTACTATACAACATATCAAATGTCATTTTTTACAATCCTACTAATTAACTTAAAGCTTGCGCTTCACCCCAGAATTCTTCAGGGATAATATATTCTTCTACCGGTTTTCCACCAAGTATATGTTCATCTATAATTCTATCAATTTTTTCCTTAGTAAGTTGTACATACATATGATGTCCAGGTTCCATTATCATAACAGGACCCATTTGACAACGACCAAGACAGCTGGTTCTGATTGGTTGTACTGGACCCATAAGTCCTTTTTCCATAAGTCTTTGAGCCATATGATTAAAAAGTTCCCTTGTTTGTTCACTTACACATGAAGGTTTTGGCATACCTGGAGGTGAAGATTGTTCACATTTAAATATATAAAATGTTGGTTGCGGCATTGCTGGCATTTCCATAAATTTTCCTTGTTTAATTTTAATTTTCGCGAATTTTATCTTAGATTACTTAAAAGTAGCTGATAGCTATTTAAAGTTTTAAAAATCATCACCATCTTTATGCATATCTGGCATAAACTCTACAATTTTATTTCTACCTGTATCTTTTGCTACATAAAGTGCTTCATCAGCATACTTAAGAGTTTTCCATAATGAATCAGCGTCTTGGGGATAATATGCTATCCCTATACTCAATGTTTTAGAAAAAACTTCTATAGTTGAACTAAAAGTTTCTTGTCCAAATGTTTCTTTGACTTTTTCTGCTATTTTTAAAGTTTTTTCTTGTGTAGTATTTGTTAAAAAGATAATAAACTCTTCCCCTCCAAATCTTACAGACATATCAGAATTTCTTATAGAGTCTTTCATAATAACAGCCAGCTTTTTAATAACAACATCACCAATATCATGTCCATAAGTATCATTTACTTTTTTGAAAAAATCAATATCTATCATCAAAATGGCATGTACAAAACCATCTTTTACCCTAGAAGAAACATTTGAATCAAATAATTCATCTAAAAATCTTCTATTATATAGTGTTGTCATTGGATCTCTTAGAGTTGTTTCTTTTAAAATACCCATTAGAATCTTACTTTCAATAACAGGTTTAGCCATATCAAAATAGTTATTAATAACAGGGATATATTCTTTTATTCTGCTTATCTCTTCTATCTTGGAAGCTTGTATATGTAATACTAAAGAGTAATCTTCATCAATAATATAACTTAAACATATATATTGGCTTGCCTGTTGAATACAGTTAAGACAAATATCATCAAAATCTGTTGAAAAAACATTTGATGATGTTCTAAAAGCTCTACATATATTTGCACTATAATCAAAATTCTTTAAATCTGTATCTGTAGAATCAAATATAATTTCTCTAACTTTATTTACACTGTCTATTTCAAATAGCATAAATTTATTTATTTGAAATTTTGTTTGTATTATATGTACAATACGATGATAAATAACCTCTTTATTTTCGTCTAGTTCGATAGTTTTTTTGAATTTATAAATTTCAGATAATTCATTTAACCTATCAGCAACTTCACCTGCTTCATTTGTAAGTGTTGTATCTATTTGATAAGAGAAATCACCTTTATATGCTTGTGAAATTCCATTTTCCAAGTCATCAAAAAGTTTTACATAAGGTTTAATATAATAGTTTGCTATCCAAATCGCAATAAGCAAAAGAATTAAAACTGTAATTAAGATTTTAGAAGCTATAAATAAACCTTCCATTCTTATTGAGCTGATATCAATATCCATACTTATTACACCTAATACATCACCCTCTTTTGCTTCATGACATAACATACAATCAGGATTTGTCGTAGATGTGGCAATATATGGAATGCCTATTTTTAAAACAGCATTATTAGATGTTTCAATTAGTTTGCTTTGTATTTTTGCACTTTTTACAACTCTTTTTTCTATATCATTAGCTCTTGATTCCCCGTACAGTCCATTACCGTATTGTTTTATAACAGATGGAGCTCTTAAAAGATGAAAGTTTTCTATATTTTGATTTTGTGCAATATTATTTAGAAACAGGTCTCTTTTTTCCATTGTACCGTTTACCATATGTGCTGTTAAGCCGTCCCTAACATTTTGAGCAATACTAATTGCTTTATCTGTAGTGGTTTTGATACTAAATGATTTAAAATTATAGGTAAATATAGCTATACTGACTAGTGATACTGTTAATAACATTGAGACAACTATGCTTAGAACTTTTTTATTTGTGCCCATTTAATAACCCTTCTATAATTATTTTATCATTGAACGGAAGTTTTTTATCATATATAATTTGATTTTCTTCATCACCTTTTCCCAAAACTAAAATAACTGGATTTTCAAAATCTTTTGATTTTTTTATAGCTTTTGAAATTGCTGATTTTCTATTTAAATCAATTTCAAGTTTATTTTTGTCATTTATACCTGAAACTATATTTTCAGTAATTAAATCCGGGTCTTCAAATCTTGGATTATCAGATGTTACTATGATATGTTTTGCGTAATCCTCAGCAACTTTTCCCATAATAGGTCGTTTTGTTTTATCTCTGTCGCCGCCTGCACCAAAGACTACAATAATATCATTATCCATAAATGAATCAAAAACTTTTTTCATACCATCAGGAGTGTGTGCAAAATCGACTATTATAAGTGGATTGTCATTAACCACTTCCATTCGTCCACTTACCCCCGCAAAATTTTCAACTACATCACAAATATCCTGCAATGGTTTTTTAGTTAAAATATGCACAGCTGAAATAGCAGCAGTTAAATTATAAACATTAAACATCCCTCGCATTGAAGATGAAAAATTTACTATTTCTCCAAAATGTCCAATTGCACAGTTTATCCCATCTTTTAAACTAAATGCAAGAACTTTATATGTTGCACTGTTATCAAGACTGTAGGCAAAAGCATTCTTCATTTTAAATTTTATATTTTTGTCATCTTTATTTATAAGTTTAGGAGTGTTGTCTTGAAAAAATGAGTTTTTAACTTTGATATATTCTTCCATTGTTTTATGATAATCTAGATGATCTTGTGTTATATTTGTGTGAATTTTAAGAGCAAACTCTAATCCCTCAATTCTATTTTGGGCAAGTGAATGTGAGCTGACTTCCATCACAAAAAAATCGCAATTTTCTTCACAAGCTTTTTGAATATGGGCAAAATTACCAAGCTGAACCGGAGTAGTCAGACTATATTCTTCTATTTTTTTATCGTTAATAAAAAATCCACGAGTACCTTGAAGAGCAACTTTAAAACCTAAATCCAGTAAAATTGAATATATCGCAGCAGCTGTTGTCGTTTTACCGTTTGTTCCTGTAATGCCGATAATTTGTATTGAGCTAAAATCAAAATAATTTTTTAGTTCTCTTGAAGTTATAAAGTTTTTACAACCATTTTCTTTTGCATTGGAGATAAATCTCTCATTTTGTTTTGATGTTACAAAAGTAGAATTTGAATCTACCTCTTTAGAATTATCTGTAAATGTGCGATTATTTATTGTTAAGTTCAATAGTTTTGCTTCCTAGTTTATCATATAATTCCATAACTTGTTTATCATATTTAAAATATTCATTAAATCCATCTAAATAAGAGTATGCAGTTTTTTCAAAATTATTTTCTATTAGTTGATTTACAAAATTATAAAATTCATCTTTTGAAGTAATTGCTACTTTTGTACTAAACATAATATCTTGAAATGCAACTTTAAAGGAACCTCTTTGCTCTATTAGAGTTTCAAAATCTCGATAATTTATTGCATCAAGTGCTTCTACAGTTTGATTTGAAAAGTTTTCTAAAAGTTTCATCATCTGTTCATTGTTGCCGTCATAAGCAGCAATAATTTCCAAAACTTCTTTAATTGCCTTGTCAATACTTTCAGATCTTACAACTGTAAAATAATCAAATAAAGATTGACCTTTTTCATCATTCTCACTTGCGATATCACAAAATATAGGATACAGTTGATATTCGCTGTTTGTCGGCTCTAATGATAAAACTTGAGAATATAAAAATATAGCTTTATCATATTGCTTAGATGTAAAAAGGCTGTGGGCTTGTTTTAAAGTTTCTTGAACATTAACCATTTAATATCTCATCCTCCATACCAGGTAACACATTAACTACTGAAAGTTCCGGGTGAATAAATTCTTTTAAATTTTTTTCAACAATATATTTTAAAGTACTCCCACTTGCTGCACATCCATTACAGTTACCCTTAAGTTGAACAAATACTCTCCCGTCTTTTATTTGCATTAACTCAATTGCTCCACCATCTTGTGCCATCATCGGGGCAATTTTAGTTTCAATTAATTTAGCTACGGGTTCTTGTAAATCTTCATCTGTAAACGGCATACTCATTATTTGTTTCCTTGTATTTTTTTTATAAATCAAATCACTTCGTGATGTGTGCTTTAATTTTTACCAATATTATTCCTATAACAGTAAAACATAAAACTACTGCTATAGTTTGAAATATAAATGTTAATGTAACAGGTTCAGTCATTATTTATTTACTACACCATCACATCTTGGACATAAAGACTCTTCATTTTTAGCTCTATATTTCCAACATCTAGGACATTTAGCTTTATTAGCTTTATAAACTTCAAACTGTCTTCCATCTACATTAAACTTAGCTAAAATCTCTTCTTCTGTATGATGAATAACTTTACTTACTACAAACCAGTCTTCAGCTTCTGTTGATGTTAACTTATCGAACTCTTCACTATTAGTATAAATTACCAATTCTAAAGTTGATTTAATAGTTTTATCTTTTTTAAGCCCTTCAATTGATTCATTGAATTTTTCTTTTGCTTCAAGTAGATGTGTTTCATTTACACTTAATTCTACATCAGGCAGTTTATATTTGGCAAAATCAAAAATATCATCAACACCCTCTTTAATAACAGCAGGTGCATAAGAAATTAATTCATTCATAGTATAAGTTAAAATTGGTGCTAAAGTTCCTATTAGAGTTTTGGCAATCATAGCCATAGCACTTTGAGATGATCTTCTTTCAATTGAATCTTCACCATCACAATAAAGTTTATCTTTACAGATATCAAGATAGATATTTGACAGGTCTGCTACTAAAAAGTTATTTAGCTTATTAATTCCTCTTGAATAATCATATTCTTTAAAGTCATTATCAATACCATCAAATACTGTTTTTGCTCTATTTAATATCCATTTGTCCATAGCTCCCATTTTATCAACTTCAACTATAGCATCTAAATCATTGATATTAGAAAGTAAAAATCTTAAAGTATTTCTAATCTTTCTATATTGTTCAGCCATTTGTTTAAGTATCTCATCAGAGATTTTTAAATCACTTTGATAATCACTCATAGCAACCCAAAGTCTAAGGATTTCAGAACCAAATTGTTTAAGTACTTTATCAGGAGCTACAACATTTCCTTTAGATTTAGACATCTTTTCACCTTTTGAATCTACAGTGAATCCATGAGTCAAAATTGATTTGTAAGGTGCGATTTCACTTGAAGCAAAAGATGTTAAAAGTGAAGATTGGAACCAACCTCTATGTTGATCACTTCCTTCAAGATACATATCAGCAGGATAAGTTCCTGCATCATAATTTCTACTTCTTAAAACTGCATTTTGAGTTGAACCTGAATCAAACCATACATCTAAAATATCCATAGTTTTTTCTAAATCATCAGGATTTAGTCCACATCCTGGATATAATAAATCTTTAATTTCCATATCATACCAAGCATCAGCACCTTTTTGTTCGAATATCATAGCAATATAATTTAATACTTGCTCATCATAAACTATTTCATCTGTTAGTTTATTTCTAAAAAATGCAATTGGAACACCCCAATCTCTTTGTCTTGAAATACACCAATCAGGTCTATTCTCAATCATTGATCTTAATCTGTTTTCTCCATGTTGGGGATAAAAATTAATATCTTCTAGTGAGTTAAGTGCGTTTTGTCTTAAAGTATTTCCATCTTTTCCATATTCTTTATCTATTGCAATAAACCATTGTTTTGTTGCTCTAAAGATAACAGGCTTATGAGTTCTCCAACAATGAGGATATGAGTGAGTGATATCAACTCTTTTAAGAAGAGCACTTCCTAGAAGTTCTAAAATAGGCTCATTTGCTTTAAATACATTCATATTTAAAAACTCTTCAGGGTTTGGTAAAAGATTTTCTCTTACAATGGTATTGTCATAAGCACCGTTAGCACCTACAGGCATAACTACATCAAGACCATATTTAAGACCAACTTTATAATCATCTTCACCGTGTCCTGGAGCTGTATGTACTGCACCGGTACCTGCATCCATCATTACATGGTCACCTAAAATAATCTTAGAATCTTTTCCGTTTAAAGGATTTATTGCGAATGTATTTTCTAATGTAACAGGGTCAATATCTTTTACAACATCACCAGAAATCACTTCATCCGCAATTAAAGTATTGTAAAGTTTTTTAGCAACTATAAAGTTATCAGATGTTAAAACATATTCCTCTTCACCATTTAAACTAATTCCGGTATTTGCAGGTAAAGTCCAAGGTGTAGTTGTCCAGATAATTACACTTGCATCTAATTCTTTTAATTTAAAAGCAACATAAATAGATGGAGATACCTTATCTTCATATTCAACCTCTGCTTCTGCAAGAGCAGTTTGAGCAGCCCAAGACCAATAAACCGGTTTGCTTCTTTGGATTAAAAGACCTTGTTTTGCAATAGCTATTAACTCTCTATATATATTAGCTTCAAATTTAAAGTCCATAGTTAAATACGGGTTTTCCCAATCAGCCATGATACCAAGTTCTTTGAATTCTGTTCTTTGAATATCTATAAATTTAGAAGCATGATTTCTACATAATTCTCTCAGCTTTGATTTTGGTAATTCTTTTTTCTTTTTACCGCCAATTTTCTCTTCAACTTTTTGTTCAATTGGAAGACCGTGACAATCCCAACCCGGAACATACCGTACAGATTTTCCATCAAAATAGTGGTACTTGACAATAATATCTTTTAAAATTTTATTTAAAGCATGACCAATATGAATATGCCCGTTTGCATAAGGAGGTCCATCATGTAAAGTAAAGCTTTCACAATCTTTTCGATTAACTTTCATTTTATCATAAACTTTTTGTTCATCCCAAAGTTTGTACTGTTTTGGTTCGTTTTGTGGTAAATTCCCTCTCATTGGGAAAGAAGTTTTTGGTAATAATAGCGTGTCTTTGTATTCAATCATCTGTATAATAATCCTATAACATAAAATAAGGTAGAGTGTATCTAAATAAAGATTAAAGGCAGTTAAAAGTGTACGGTGAAATATTTAGTCAAAATGATATGATAAAGTTCCAAACAATATTAAAAGAAAAAAAACAAACTGTTACTTGTGCCGAAAGTTGTACTGGTGGATTAATAGCTTCATATATAACAGAAGTTTCTGGTTCATCATCAATTTTTAAAGGTTCTGTTGTTACATATTGTAATGAGATTAAGGAGCAGGAACTAAATGTAAAAAAACAAACAATGATTGATTTTGGAGTGGTTAGTATTGAAGTGGTAAGGGAGATGCTGCAAGGAGTTTTAAAAAAATTCAATGCAGATTTTGCAATGGCGGTAAGCGGGGTTGCAGGACCATCAGGCGGTACAAAAGATAAACCTGTAGGCATGGTAGTTATCGGTGTAATGGGAATTGATAAAAAAGAAGATATTAGAGTTTATAATTTTAAAGGATCTAGAAAAGATGTGCAGATTCAAGCCGCAAAAACGGCATTAAAAAGAAATTTTGAAATTCTTTTGAAAAACTCTTGACAAATAAAAAGTTTTTCTATATACTTCCACTCCAAAACAAGCGAAAGCGGTTTTACGAAGAAAAATGTTTCTTTATTAATAACCAAATGAAGTTGTTTTAAGACAAAAAAATGACCTGTTAGCTCAGCCGGTAGAGCATCTCCCTTTTAAGGAGGTGGCCGTTGGTTCGAATCCAACACGGGTCACCATTTTATTGTCAAGTTATTTAAATTTATGGTCGATTAGCTCAGTTGGTAGAGCGCTACCCTTACAAGGTAGACGTCGCAAGTTCGAGTCTTGCATCGACCACCATAAAAATTATATAAAAATGGTCCCTTCATCTAATGGTTAGGATTTTGGATTTTCATTCCAACCATAGGGGTTCGAATCCCCTAGGGATCACCATATATAATATATATAAAAAGAAGCGGTGGTAGTTTAGTTGGTTAGAATGCCTGCCTGTCACGCAGGAGGTCGCGAGTTCGAGTCTCGTTCACCGCGCCACTTTTTTTATAGCGTTTATCGCACATACAATCAATATTTACTTTTACAAATTGCTTTAAGGTTTCATTCTAATATGTTACGCTGTCAATAAATTAATTCATCAAGCTTATTCTTCAAACTGAATTTTATATCTAAAACTCTTTTTATCTCGTTATATGGATTTAAGCTAAATCTTATAAAAATTAAATATAATTTCAAAAATTATATTCTAAAAGGTTCTGAAAATGTCTAACGCATTAATGAAAACTACATATACAACTAAAAAACAACTAAAAGCTCAGGATATTGTATTACCAAGTGACTATTCTAAAGTTTTTGAAAAAAATGCAAAACAAAATGGTGTGAATTTTGAAAAAAAAGATGTTATTTTAAATGAACTAAACTATGAAGAAAATAAAATTAATGCAATTGTAAAAGAAACCAATAAAAATCTTATACAGTTGGGTTCTAGTGCGCAAACTGCGCAAACTGCAATTATAAATAAAGATACAAAAACTCTAAATGATATAGAACAAGATATGATTAAGATGCAGGGACAAATTGCATTTTTACAAACTGAATTATTTACTGATACATTAACAAAAGCTAAAAATAGAAGATGGTTTAACGATTTTTATTTAATTGATAATAAATGTCCAAATCATGGATGTTTGGCTTTTATTGATCTAAATGATTTTAAAATTATTAATGATAATTATGGACATATTTTAGGGGATCAAGTGTTAAGATATTTAGCTGATTATTTAAAAAAATCACTGCCTTTTGAATGGGCTAATGTAGTAAGATATGCAGGTGATGAGTTTATGATAATATTTGATAAAGCTTTCCCTGATACGAAATCCTTAGAAGAAAAAATGGATAAAATACAAAAAGACTTATCCACTAAAACACTTAAGTCAAAACAAGTTGAAAAAATACAATTTAGTTTCTCATATGGTTTGGCAATGTTTAATAAAGATGATAATTTCGATAATATTATAGAATTAGCTGATGAAAGAATGTATGAAAATAAGAAGAAAGTTAAAGGACTCTAAAATAATATTTACTAAATTTTGACATAAATAGCATTTTTTTCATTATATTTAAGTAACTAAAAGTTACAATTCGTTTTTGATCTCGTTTTGCGGGGTTTCATGGTCGCGTAACTCAGTGGTAGAGTGCTACATTGACATTGTAGAAGCCGTTAGTTCAACTCTAATCGTGACCACCATAAATAAAATATTGGAGAAGTGGCCGAGCGGTTTAAGGCGTACGCTTGGAAAGCGTATATAGGAGAAATTCTATCGAGGGTTCAAATCCCTTCTTCTCCTCCACAGTATTGAAAACTTTTTCGTTAAAAAATTTATTTTAGAATTTAATATTATTTGTGTCATAATTAGTCGAATACTAATATAGCGGGTAGGTTATGATAAACAATAAATTAATAAAAACTCCAATATTATCAATATCAATAGTTACTTCTTTATATTCTTCGACAGGAACATTAAAACAAACAGCAAATTTAAGAGAACTGCCATCTTTAACTTCTCAAAAAATCATTATTTTATATAAAAATGAAAAAGTAAATGTTTTTAAAAAAGTATATACTAAAAATGATGGTACCTGGTATAAAACCAATAAAGGATTTATATCTTCAGAACTTCTTGGTTTTAAAGATTTAGATTATAGAAAAATAAAAAATAGTTATACAAGATATAAAATAACAGCCACAGCACTTATGATAAGAAAATATCCTTTACTACATACTCAAATAATGGGAAAGTATAAAAAAAATACTATAATTCAAGCTCTGGCATTTCATAAAGATGAAGATAATAAATTATGGATTGAAACTAAAGATGGATTTGTATATGCACAATATTTAGAAGAAATTGCATTTCAAGATAAAATAGAAAAAGAGATAATAGAAAAACAAATAGTTGAACAAATAGTTGAACAAACAGAAGAAGCAATAGTAATAGAAAAACAAATCATTGAGCCAAAAATTGAAATAGAACCGGTAAAAAAAGAAAATATAAATGTACCAGTGATAAAAGTTACACATAATCCAGATACTTCAGAAAAATATTTTATAGGAGTAAGTGCCGGTTATTCTCAAATGAAAGTTATACAAAATGATAAAGTTGGAAGTCTAAGTTTGGGAACACAACCGGACGAAAAAGGATTGAATCTAAATCTAGAATTAGGATATAAATATAATTCAAATTATTTTAGTACAGTATCTTACTCTTTAATTAAATATAATGATATAAAACTGCACAACTATTTAGCAAGTTATAATAAAGTCTTTAATGATATAAGATATAAACCTTACTTAGGGATAGTAGGCGGTATTAGTTATATAGAACTAACTAAATCACATATAAATTCACAACTGACAGATAAAACAGGACAAAGATTTGCGATAGGATTTCAAACTGGATTTGAAAAGGAATTGTATAAAAGTTTTAATTTTTTTACACAGTACCAATATATAAAAGCTAAACATCTAACATCGTTAGAATCTAGTAATGCTAAATCTGAGCTTATAAGAGATAATTACAGCAATCTTAGTTTTGGTATTAGATGGGGATTTTAAACGCTCCCCTATCTTTTATTTTAAATATGCTTTTATTATTTTTTGTTCTTTTACAGGTTTGTCTCCACCATATCTTCCATTTGTTTTTACATTTTCAAGTTTTTTTAACACTTTAAAACTTTCTTTACCTTTAATAGCACCAAAAATTGTATGTCTTCCATTAAGATGAGGTGTTGCAACAGTTGTGATAAAAAATTGACTGCCATTTGTGTTTGGTCCGGCATTTGCCATAGCTAAAATACCTGCTTTGCTAAATGTTGCTTTATGACTAAATTCATCTTTGAATTGTTTACCCCAAATTGATTGACCACCTCGACCGGTTCCTGTAGGATCTCCACCTTGAATCATAAAGTCTTTAATAATTCTGTGAAAAATTATTCCATTATAATAACCATTTTTAATATGTGTTGTAAAATTTTCAACTGTTTTTGGTGCCAAGTCCGGTCTTAATTCTAACTCAATAGTTCCTTGAGTTGTTTCTAATACCGCAATTGGATTGGCTCCAAATAAATTTGTGATAACAAATATTGAAAAAAGTAGTTTCTTCATTTTAGTTTCCTTGTGTAATTTTTTTGGTATTATATCGCAATTAATAAAATTTAAAATAAAAGGCTTTATGTAAATGGAAAAAGTTATAGTTATGGAAAAATATCCAATTCGTACAAAAAGTATATATAAAAAAGATGTTAAGTATAAAAATTTAGATGAGATAGCTTTATATTTGAAGCAAAGAATTGATGAGCATAAATCAGCCCAATTTATCGCTGTTTTTAATAATTATGATCATACAAAAAGTTTAGACGGTGAGATAAATGAAGATATCAAAGATGCAAGAAGTGTGATATTTTGTTTTGGAAGAAGTATAAAAATGACAAAAGTAGTTGCTTTAAGACCAAGAAGTATAGCAATTTGTGAATTAGAAGATAAATTTACTTTAGAATTTGTAGAAGCTCCAAATCCGGATGCCAGTGATTTTATGGAAGTGTGGTGTGAAGAGTTAAGTTAAGTTTAGAACAATGACGGCTGCTCTAAGGATTTAACTTTAAAACTTACTCTGTGAAGTTCACATAATCCAAACTCCCTCATAGCTTCAACATGAGCTTTTGTCCCGTAACCTTTATGTCTTTCAAAGTTATATTTAGGATATTTATCAGCTATTTTATTCATAAATCTGTCACGACTGACTTTTGCTAAAATAGAAGCAGCACTAACTTCAACAACAGAAGCATCTGCTTTTATTTTGTGTTCAAGATTTTCAATTCCAAAAGAGGTGTTTCCATCCATAAGAAAAGTTGCAGCTTCCAATGTTTGCATAATTTCTCGGATAGAATTTTTAATTGCTTTGCTTAATCCAATTTCATCTAAAGTTTTGTTATCTGTAAAAACTATATGATAAAAAGATTTTTCTTTTATAGTATCAAATAAAGCTTCTCTTTTTATTTGGGTCAACTTCTTAGAATCATTTAATCCATCAATGTCTTTTTTTAAAATAACACCGGCAACCACTAAAGGACCGGCAAGCGGACCTCGACCAGCTTCATCTATTCCGCATAAATTTTTTGTTTTTTTGTACAACTAATTGTCCTTGCCTTAACTGTATGATTTATATTTTCAGTTATGGTAGGCGTATTTTAGCTTATTAATACTTTATTAGTAAAAATAATAAGATAACTGAACATAAAGATATTAAAAGAAGTATATTATTATTACCACTTGTTTCTTTTTTATTAAAACTCCAATTCCATTTAGTTTCATCTCTATGAGAATAGATATAAGGTTTAAATGAAGAATTTGAAATATCATTATTAATTGTTTGCATAATAGTAACTCCTAAAATATAGGTAATTATCTTAAAAAAATCAAGTTGCAGGACTTATGTGTAGTTATTGCAACTCGGCTATCTTAAAATCAAGACCCGTAGCTTTCCGTCCTTACCTCACGATAAGTTTGGCTAAAAATTATATAAAATATAATTGTTCGGTATGTTATCACTACAAAGTTTAATCTTAGCTTAATTAAAATGATTGACAATTAACTGTAATCTAAGATATAATTGAAAAAATCACACAAGGAATTGAGATGAAAAAATTAATTATAATGTTGTTAACATTGGGGTTCATAGTTTTGACAAATACCGGATGTTTTGGAACAATATACTCTGCAGCCGTGGATGAAAGAAATGTAAAAACAATAGCAAATGATACTGCAATAGAATTTAAAATATTAAAGAATCTAAGCGATGAAGAATCTTCAGATTTAGTAGCCGTAAGTGTTACAAGTTATGAGGGTGATGTCTTTTTAGTTGGTGAATATGAGAATAATTCACAAAAAAATAGATTTATTGGTTCAGCAAAAAAAGTTGAAGGTGTTAAATCTGTTAAATCATATTTAATTCGTGCAAAGAAAGATGATCCTTGTGATACAAAAAAGAATTTAGGTATTACTGTAGATGTAAAAGCTAAACTTGTTGGAGATAAATCAATATGGTCAACAAATATTCATATCTCTACAATACAATGTCAAGTAGTACTTTGGGGAACTGTTGGAACACAAGCAGAGATTACAAAATCAATTCAATATGCGAGAAGTGTAGAGGGTGTTAAGTCAGTTAAATCTTTCTTAAAATCAAAGAAATAAGGGTTTTATAACCCTAATGCCCATTCATAAAAAGGTATCACTTCACACTCTATATCATCTATAAAGACAGTTTTTTCTGTACTTATAGTAATGATAGTGATATTTGTTATATCATATTGTTCTAAGCTTGGTAATATTTTTGCTGACAATGAAATATGATCGGCAAAAAAAGGAATACTTAATATTATAGAGTGGTTTTCTTCTATATAAAAATCAATGTTATCAAGATAGTAAATATTTTTATAAATTTTGTTTAATTCAAGAAAAATCATATTTGAAAATATATTTTGAAATTTTTTATTAATATTAACAGCATCAATTAAAGCATGGTTATAACAATAGATTCTTTTAGTTGCTTTAGGTTGTTCATATTTTTGACAAAAAAATATTATAAAATTTAATTCAAATTGTTTAGATGTTTTATAGAACATATCTTTAGATATTTTATATGATTTTTTTAAAGTATTAAAAAGTTGAAATATTGATTTTAATTCACCACTTGATTTTATTAAAAGTTTTAAAATTTCTAATTCAATTTTATTTTGAGTGATTAATTGTAGAATCTCTTGATTTCTATGAAGTTGTTTTGTTTCATTAAATTGTACAATTTCCGGAAAGTTTCCGTATTTTAAAAAACTGTTAAATTTATTAGTAGTATTGTGATGCTTTGTGTCAAATAAAATAAACTCTTCAAAGTCAAGAGGCTGTAAAAGAACAGTTTTAAAATTTTTGTAAGATATATCATATGAAGTTGATATAATTAAACTTTTTAAAATGCTTAAATGTTTAAAAAAATCATTTGGCAAACTTATTATATTGTCAAGTACCAGTATTTCAATATCTCTATTTTGTAATAAAAATCTATCAAGATTGTAAAAGATTGTATTTTTATCTATTCTCATATCGTTTAAATCTATATATAAGTATTGTTCATTTTTATATTGCTTTAAATAATCAAATATCAAATAACTCTTTCCACTTTTAGGAGAACCTTTAATTATAGTATATGGATAAGTTATTTCTACTTTTCGCTGAAGTGGAAAAACTTTTTCAAAATTTACCTCATATAGCTTATCTAAAATATTTTGCAAGAGTACCTTTCTAATTGTTATGTAAAATTATATACTATTCCTTTTTAAAAGGAAATAAAATTACAATATTTTTATAAATTCATACTATATCATTGACAACTTAGTTTACTTTGGATATAATCCGCGTCCATACATTAGTTAGAGTTGCGTTTATCAGAAGATAGACAATGGGGCTAACGAGTTCTTTAAAGGAAAAAAATGGAAAAGATTAGATTAAAACTAAAAGCATACGATCATAGAGTACTAGATCGTTCTGTTGCTTCTATCACAGAAGCTGTTAAAAGAACAGGTGCTGAACTTATTGGGCCAATTCCAATGCCAACTAAGATCAGAAGATACACAGTTCTTAAGTCTCCACATGTTAACAAAGATGCCAGAGAGCAATTTGAGATTAGAATTCATTCAAGAATTATAGATATCGTGTCAAGTACACCTGATACTGTAGATTCATTAATGAAACTAGACTTAGCTCCTGAAGTTGATGTTGAAGTTAGATCAATGGGTCAAGAGTAAGAAAGGAATATAGATGGAATTTATCGTAGAAAAAATCGGTATGAGTAGAACTATTACTGTACCAGCTATACCTGTTACACTTGTAAAAGTACTTGATACTAAAGTTTGTGAAGTAGCAGAAGACGGTACAGCAATTGTATCTTATGCATCAGGAAAGAAATTCAATAAAACTATTGAAGGTCAACAAAATAAATATAACTTAAGCAAAGAATTTAATAGATTTGCAACAGTTCAATCTTCAAATACTGAAGCTGGAGACCAAGATGTGTCTGCATTAGTAGAAGGTGTTACAGTTAAATCTACTTTTAAAACAAAAGGTAGAGGTTTTGCTGGTGTTGTAAAAAGATGGAACTTTGCAGGTGGTAGAGCATCACATGGTCATAGAATGGGTAGAACAACTGGTTCTATTGGTAATGCTGAGTGGCCAGGTAGAGTTATGAGAGGTAAGAAAATGCCAGGTCATTATGGTTGTGCAACAACAACTCATAAAAATGATATTGTATCATTTGATGCAGAAACTGGAATTTTAGTATTAAAGGGTTCAGTTGCTGGTGCAAATGGAACACTTGGTAGAGTAAGGATAGCATAATGAGCGCAGTAGTATTAACAAAAAGTTTTGCTAAAAGTAAAACAAGTTATGATTTACCAGAAAAGTTTGATGAGATCAATTCTCACAACTTACATTTATATGTTAAGTCTCACCTTGCATCTTTAAGAGCAAACACAGCTAGAGTTAAAAATAGATCTGCTGTAAGTGGTGGTGGTAAAAAACCAAAAGCTCAAAAAGGTTCTGGTGGAGCTAGATGGGGAACATTAAGATCTCCTTTATTTGTTGGTGGGGGTCAAGTATTTGGTCCATCTAAACGAAACTATGTTCAAAAGATTAACAAAAAACAAAAAGTTTTAGCTTTAAAATATGCTCTTAATGAGCAAGCAAAAGCTGAAAAATTATTTATTACAGATTCTATTAAAGTTGAATCTGGTAAAACAAAAGACGCGGTTGCGATTTTTAACAAAGTAGGGCAAAGAGATACTTTAATAGTAGTTGATTCATTTGATGAAAAAACATACTTAGCTTTCAGAAATGTTAAAAATTGTTATATGATTGAAAAATCAGAATTAAATGCATATTTAGTAGCAGCTTATAGATCAGTATTGATTGAAAAAGCAGTTATAGATGCACTAGTATAAGGGTATAAAAATGGCAGATATTACTGATATAAAATCAATCATTTATACTGAGAAGACAATTGAGCTTCAAGAAAATGGTGTTATTGTAGTACAAACAAGTCCTAGAATGACTAAGAACAGTTTAAAAGAGGTTTTTAGAGAATACTTTGGTGTTACTCCTAAAAAAGTTAACTCTTTAAGACAAGAGGGTAAAGCTAAAAGATTTAAAGGAATTCAAGGTCGAAGACCAGATTTCAAAAAATTCTATGTTACTTTACCAGAGGGCGCTGAAATAGCGAACCTTTCGGCATAAGGGGGAATGAATGGCAATTAAAAAATTTAGACCGATAACTCCTGCTAGAAGATTTATGGCAGTGATGGATTCTGGTGATATTACTTCTAAAGCAACAGTTAGATCACTTTTAGTAAAAGTTAAATCAACTGCTGGTAGAAATAATCACGGTAGAATTACGTCTAGACATAGACAAGCAGGTGCTCCAAAACAATATAGAATTATTGATTTTAAAAGAAATAAATTCGGTATACCAGGTGTTGTATCAACAATTGAGTATGACCCATACAGAAACTGTAGAATTTGTTTAGTTACTTATGCTGATGGTGATAAAAGATATATCTTACAACCAAGTGGATTACAAGTAGGTGCTTCTGTACAAGCTGCAGAATCTGGACTTGATATTTTACCTGGTAATGCAATGAGATTAGTTAATATCCCTGTTGGTACTATGGTACATAATATTGAGATGAAGCCTGGTAAAGGTGGACAAATCGCTAGAAGTGCTGGTGGTTATGCTCAAGTTATGGGTAGAGAAGACAAGTATGTAATTATGAGACTTCCAAGTGGTGAAATGAGAAAAATCCTTGGTGTTTGTATTGCTACTATTGGTATAGTTGGAAATGAAGACTTTAGTAATACTGTAATCGGTAAAGCTGGTAGACAAAGACATATGGGTAAAAGACCTCAAACTAGAGGGTCAGCAATGAACCCTATTGATCACCCTCATGGTGGTGGTGAAGGTAAAACTAACTCAGGAAGACATCCAGTTACTCCTTGGGGTATGCCAACTAAAGGTTATAAAACTAGAAAGAAAAAAGCTAGTGATAAATTAATCATATCAAGAAGAAAGAAGTAAGGGGTAAAACATGGCTAGAAGTATAAAAAAAGGTCCATTTGTTGATGCTCATTTAGCAAAAAAAGTTGCTAAAGCAATTGAGTCTGGTGATAAAAAACCAATCAAAACTTGGTCAAGAAGAAGTATGGTTTTACCTGATATGATCGGTTTAACTTTTACTGTACATAATGGAAGAAATTTCGTACCTGTAAATATCACTGAAAACCATATTGGTTATAAATTAGGTGAATTTGCTCCTACTAGAACTTTCAGAGGACATAAAGGTTCTGTACAAAGAAAGGTTGGATAATGGGTAAAGCAGTATTAAAATTTGTTAGAATCGCGCCATTAAAAGCAAGATTGATAGCAAGAGAAGTACAGGGTATGAACGCAGAAGTTGCAATTGCATCTTTAGAATTCACACCAAATAAAGCAGCTGGAATTATTTCAAAAGTAATCGCATCTGCTGTTGCAAATTCAGGTTTAGAGCCAGAAGGTGCAATTGTTACAAGTTGTAGAGTTGATCGTGGGCCTGTGCTTAAAAGATTTACTCCAAGAGCTAGAGGTAGCGCATCTCCAAAACATAAGCCAATGGCTCATATTATGGTTGAAGTAAATGCTATAGAAGGAGACAAGTAATGGGTCAAAAAGTAAATCCAATTGGACTAAGACTTGGTATCAATAGAAATTGGGAATCAAGATGGTTTCCAAGTTTTAATAAAATGCCAGCTAATGTTGCTGAAGATGATAAAATTAGAAAGTTCGTTAAAAAAGAACTTTACTATGCTGGAATCGCACAAACAATAATTGAGAGAACTGCTAAGAAAGTTAGAGTTACTGTTGTTGCTGCAAGACCTGGTATCATTATTGGTAAAAAAGGTGCTGATGTTGAGAAGCTTAAAACTAATCTTGCTAATTTAGTAGGTAGAGAAGTTGCTGTTAACATTAAAGAGGAAAGAAAACCTTTCATCTCTGCTCAGTTAGCTGCTGAAAATGTAGCTCAACAATTAGAGAGAAGAGTTGCATTTAGAAGAGCTATGAAAAGAGTTATGCAAAATGCAATCAAAGGTGGAGCTAAAGGTATTAAAGTGTCTGTTTCTGGTAGACTTGGTGGAGCTGAAATGGCTAGAACTGAGTGGTATTTAGAAGGTAGAGTTCCTTTACATACTTTAAGAGCTAGAATTGATTATGGTTTTGCTGAAGGTCATACAACTTATGGTTGTATCGGTATTAAAGTTTGGATTTTCAAAGGTGAAGTACTTGCAAAAGGTGTTCCAGTTGAAAGAACAGATGATGATAGCAAAAAAAGACCATCAAAGAGAAGAGGTAAATAATTATGTTAATGCCTAAAAGAACAAAATATAGAAAAGTAATGAAAGGGCGAAACAGAGGTAAATCTGCTAAAGCCAATACATTAGCTTATGGTAGCATTGGGCTTAAAGCGATAGAGCATGGTAGAATTGATTCTAGACAAATCGAAGCTTCAAGAGTTGCAATGACAAGAAAAATTAATAGACAAGGTAAAGTATGGATCATGGTATTCCCAGCTAAACCACTTACTGCAAAACCGCTAGAAACTAGAATGGGTAAAGGTAAGGGATCTGTTGATAAATGGGTTATGAATATTAAGCCAGGTAGAATTTGTTTTGAGATGGGTGGAGTAGATGAAGATTTAGCTAGAGAAGCTTTAACTTTAGCTAAACATAAACTTCCATTTAAAACAAAAATTGTAACTAGAGAGAGTGAAAATGAAATATACTGATATTAATACTAAAAGCTCACAAGAGTTAAATGAGATGTTAAAAGAGAAAAAGGTGCTACTTTTTGAGCTTAAAACTAAGCTTAAAACAATGCAATTAACTAACACTACTGAATTAAGAACGACTAAAAAAGATATCGCAAGAATTCAAACTGCTATTACAGCAGCTAGTGCGAAGTAAGGATTACAAATGAGTACACACAAAAGAGAAATCCAAGGTGTTGTGGTAAAAAGAAGTGGTGATAAAACAGTTTCAGTTTTAGTTGAAAGAAGAGTTTTACACCCAAGATACCACAAAACTGTAAGAAGATTTAAAAAGTATTTAATTCATGATGAAAAAAATGAAGTAAATGAAGGTGATACAGTTATTGCTATTGAATGTAGACCATTATCAAAAACTAAATCTTTTAGATTAAAAACGATAGTTTCTAGAGGAGTTAATTAATGATACAAGGTTTTACAAGACTTAAAGTTGCAGACAATAGTGGTGCAAAAGAGATCATGTGTATCAAAGTTCTTGGTGGATCTAAGAGAAGATATGCATCTGTTGGAGATGTTATCGTAGCATCTGTAAAAAAAGCTATTCCACATGGTGGAAAAGTTAAAAAAGGTCAAGTAGTAAAAGCTGTTGTAGTAAGAACTCATAAAGAGGTTCAAAGAGAAAACGGGTCTTTAATTAGATTTGATGACAATGCTGCAGTTATACTTGATGCTAAAAAAGAACCAATTGGGACAAGAATCTTTGGACCAGTTGCAAGAGAAGTAAGATATTCTGGTTTTATGAAAATCGTTTCACTTGCTCCGGAGGTATTATAATGGCAACTAAATTAAAAATTAAAACAGGTGATACTGTAAGAATTTTAGCTGGAGATGATAAAGGTAAAACTGGTGAAGTTTTAGCTGTATTACCAACTGAAGGTAAAGTTATCGTTAAAGATTGTAAAATAGCTAAAAAAACAATTAAGCCTGACCAAGATAAAAACCCAGATGGTGGTTTTGTAAACAAAGAGATGCCAATTGATATCTCTAATGTAACAAAAGTAGAAGGTGAATAAGATGGCAGCTAGATTATTTGAAAGATATAAAAGTGAAATTAAACCGGCTTTAGAAGCTGAGTTTAAACAAAATACAATGTTAACAGCAGCTTTAGAAAAAGTAACAATTTCTGTAGGGGCAGGTGAAGCTATGAAAGATAGTAAGTTAATGCAAAATATGTGTGATACTATCTCTTTAATTGCCGGTCAAAAAGCATTAACTGTAATGTCTAAAAAGTCTGTTGCTGGATTTAAGGTGCGAGAAAATACACCTGTTGGAATTAAAGTAACTTTAAGAGGCGAGCAAATGTATACATTTGTTGATAAGTTATGTTCTATTGCACTTCCAAGAGTTAAGGATTTTAGAGGACTTAACAGAAATGGTTTTGATGGTCACGGTAACTTTAACTTTGGTTTAGATGAACAATTAATGTTCCCAGAAGTTGAGTTTGATAATATTATTAAAACTCACGGTATGAATATTTCAATTGCAACAACAACAAATAGTGACGAACAAGCGTTCAAATTATTAGAACTTGTTGGAGTTCCATTTACTAAAGGGAGAGCATAATGGCAAAGAAGTCAATGATCGCAAAAGCAAAAAGAACACCTAAGTTTTCAAGTAGAGCTTATACAAGATGTTCAATTTGTGGAAGACCAAAGTCTGTATATAGAGATTTTGGTGTATGTAGAATATGTTTAAGAAAAATGGCTAACGAAGGTTTATTACCTGGCGTTAGAAAAGCAAGCTGGTAGGAGAAAAAGCCCATGATGAATGATTTAATCGCAGACGCTTTGACTAGAATTAGAAATGCAAGTATGAGAAAACTTGATACAACAACTCTGATTCATTCAAACACTGTAGAAGGTGTTGTAAATGTATTACAACAAAAAGAGTATGTTGAAAGTTTTAGCATAGTTGAAGGTGAGCACAATAAAAAGAGCATTAAAGTTACATTAAAATATGATGATAATGAAAATAGTGTAATTAATGAAATTAAAAGACTTTCTAAGTCAGGAAGAAGAGTTTATAAAAACGCTTCTGAGTTAAAAAACTTTAAAAGTGGATACGGAACAATAGTAGTAAGTACTAACAAAGGTATTATAAGTAATGATGAAGCTTATAAACTAAATGTTGGTGGTGAAATACTTTGTTCTGTTTGGTAGGAGTGTTTTATGTCTAGAATTGGAAAAAAACCTGTTACTATTCCTGCTGGAATTGAAGTAACTTTTAATAATGGTATAGTATCTGTAAAAAAAGGCTCAAAGGCAATTGATGTAGATACTCATAATAGAGTTGGTGTAGAGATAACTGATGGTAATGTAACATTTACTGTAGTTGGTGATACTGCACAAAGTAAAGCTTACTGGGGAACATACAGAGCTTTAACTAATAATGCTATTGAAGGTCTTAATAAAGGTTTTGCTAAATCTTTAGAGATTAATGGTGTTGGTTATAGAGCTGCTGTTAAAGGTAAAGTATTAGAATTACAATTAGGTTATTCACACCCAATTAATTATGATATTCCAGAAGGTTTAGAAATTACAGTTGATAAGAATATTATCCATGTAAAAGGTAGCAGTAAACAACAAGTTGGACAAACTGCGGCAATTATTAGAGGCTACAGAAAACCAGAACCGTACAAAGGTAAAGGTGTTAAGTACACTGACGAGCATATCGTTAGAAAAGCCGGTAAAACAGCTAGTTAGGGGATAAAAATATGAGTAGAGCAAAAGATTTATCAAAAAAGAATTCTCTTAGACTAAGAAGAAAAAGAAGAATTAGAGGTAAGATTAGTGGATGTGCAGATATGCCTAGACTATCTGTATTTAAGTCAAACAAATATTTTTATGCACAAGCAATTGATGATGTTACTGGTAATACACTAGCTGCAGTTGATAGCAGAGCAATGAAATTAACTGTAAATAAAGAAAATATGGCACAGGTTGCTGCTGCAATGGCAGAAAACTTAAAATCTAAAAAAATTGAAACAATTGTTTTAGATAGAAATGGTTACTTGTATCATGGTGTAGTTGCAGCTTTTGCATCTGCATTAAGAGATAACGGAATTAAGGTATAATTATGGCAATTAATAGAGATGATTTTGAAGAAGCGATTGTAAATATAGGTCGTGTTACAAAAGTTGTAAAAGGTGGTAGAAGATTTAGATTTACTGCTTTAGTTGTTGTTGGTGATAAAAAAGGTACTATTGGTATGGGTACTGGAAAAGCAAAAGAAGTTCCAGATGCTATCAAAAAAGCTTTAGATGATGCTTTCAAAAGCCTTGTTACAGTTAATTTAAATGGTACAACTATCAACCATGATATTGAGCATAAATATAATGCAAGTAGAATATTATTAAAACCAGCAAGTGCGGGTACAGGACTAATTGCCGGTGGTGCAGCTAGACCAGTTCTTGAGCTTGCAGGTATTACTGATATTATTGCAAAAAGTTTAGGTTCTAATAATCCTAACAACCTTGTTCAAGCTACTGTACAAGCATTAGCTAAAATTAAAGGATAGAATTATGTCAATTTTAGAACAATTAAGTCCAGCTGATGGAAGTACTAAAAATAGAAAAAGAGTTGGTCGTGGTCAAGGCTCAGGAATGGGTAAGACTGCAACTCGTGGTAATAAAGGTCAAAAGAGTAGATCTGGATATAAAATCAAAAGAGGTTTTGAAGGTGGTCAACAGCCAATTCATAGAAGACTTCCAAAAGTAGGTTTTACATCTAGGGTAGTTAAACCTTATTCAATTAATGTAAACAAAGTTAAACAAGTAGCTAATCTTGAAGAGATTACACTTGAAACAATTAAAAGTGTTTACAAATTATCTAAAGAGATTACAAAAGTTAAATTAATTGGTTCAGATGCTAAAGCGTTAGCTTCTAAAATCAAAGACGAAAATATCACAACTACTGGTAAGTAATTATGAATAAAGACTTATTAAATAAAATCTTAATCACATTAGGTTTTATTTTAATATACAGAGTACTGGCTTATGTCCCAGTACCTGGAGTTGATATTAGTGTTGTAAAAGAGTTTTTTGATACTAGTACAAATAGTGCTTTAGGTATGGCAAATATGTTTAGTGGTAATGCAGTTGAAAGACTGAGTATTATTTCACTTGGTATTATGCCTTATATTACAGCATCTATTATTATGGAACTTTTAGCCGCAACATTTCCCGCTCTTGGTAAAATGAAAAAAGAACGTGACGGTATGCAAAAATATATGCAAATAATTCGTTATGCTACAATCGTTATTACATTAGTTCAAGCTATTGGTGTATCAATGGGATTAAATTCATTATCAGGTTCAGCTGGTCAAAGTGCTATTATGATAGATATGGATACATTTGTTGCAGTTGCAGCTATTTCTATGTTAGCTGGTACTATGATGCTTATGTGGATTGGTGAACAAATCACACAAAGAGGTATTGGTAACGGTATATCATTAATTATCTTTGCCGGTATTGTTTCTGCAATTCCAAGTGCAATCGGCGGTACAGTTGATTTAGTTAATAATGGTCAAATTAGTTTTCTAATTATTATTTTAATTTTAGCAATAATTCTAGCAACAGTTGGTGGAATTATCTATGTTGAACTAGGAGAGAGAAGAGTACCTGTTTCATATAGTAGAAAAGTTATGATGCAAAATCAGAATAAAAAAATTATGAATTATATTCCTATTAAATTAAATTTAAGTGGGGTTATTCCAGTTATTTTTGCTTCTGCTATTTTAATGTTTCCAGCAACTATTCTTAGTAGTAGTCAAAATGAATATATGTTGATGATTGCAGATTTTTTAAATCCGACAAGTTATACATTTAATCTTGTTATGTTTTTATTTGTTGTTTTCTTTTCTTATTTTTATGCATCAATTACATTTAATGCAAAAGATATTGCAGAGAATTTAAAAAGACAAGGTGGATTTATACCAGGTGTTCGTCCTGGAGGAAGTACATCTGCTTTTTTAAATGAAACAGCATCAAGATTAACATTTTGGGGTTCTATGTATTTAGGTTTCGTTGCAACTGTTCCTTTACTTATAGTTCAAGCTATGGGTGTTCCATTTTATTTTGGAGGGGTTGCAGTTTTAATTGTAGTTCAAGTTGCAATTGATACTATGAGAAAAATAGAAGCTCAGCAATATTCAAATAAGTATGAAACACTTAGTGCGACTGGTCTATAATTAATTTATGGCCATTCCATTAAGAAAAGCTCGTGATATAGAAAAACTTCGCACAGCAGGACTTGCTGTTGCGAAGACTCTTCAACATTTAGAACAAAATGTAAAATCAGGTATGACTTTATTAGAAGTAGATAAGATGGGTGAAGACTTTTTAAGAGGTCTGGGAGCTCGTCCTGCATTTAAAGGACTTTACGGTTTTCCAAATGCAGTATGTACTTCACTTAATGAAGTTATAATTCATGGAGTACCTGATAATACAGTTTTAAAAGACGGTGATATTTTAGGAATTGATATAGGTAGTGAGATTGATGGTTGGTATGGAGATGCTGCCATTACTATGCCTATAGGTAAAATATGTGAAGCCGATGAAGAGTTAATTGCCTGTAGTAAAGATGCTTTATATTATGCAATTGATATTATCAAACAAGGAATGAGATTTAAAGAATTAAGTCTTGCTTTAGAAGAATTTATTTTAGGTAGAGGTTTTGTACCATTGGTAAAGTTTTGTGGTCATGGAATAGGGCGAGAGCCTCATTGTGATCCGGAAGTACCTAATTATTTAGAGGGTAAAAATTCTAAACAAGGTCCAAAAATTAAAAATGGAATGATTTTTTGTATTGAACCTATGATATGTCAAAAAAATGAAACACCAATAGTGAACGAAAAAGATAAATGGTCAGTAACAAGTACTGATGGTTTACGAACAAGTCACTATGAACACCAAGTTGCTATGGTAAATGGCAAAGCTGAAATATTAACACAACTTAAGAATTGAGGAAGAAAAATGGCTAAAGATGATGTAATCATTGTAGATGGAAAAGTAATTGAGGTTTTACCTAATGCTACTTTTAGAGTTGAACTTGATAATGGACATATAGTTTTATGTCACATATCCGGTAAGATGAGAATGCACTATATAAAAATACTTTTAAGTGATAAAGTTAGAGTAGAAATTACTCCATATTCTTTAGATAAAGGTAGAATAACACACCGTTATAAATAATATAGTTTTCTAATATTATATATTCATATCTATGAAGCAATAGTTTCCTCTTAGCGCAATAAGAGTCACATAAACTAAAGCTTCATAGATTTAAATATTTTCACAAATTATGAGACTCTCTGTCTTGTAAAATCAATTTCATTTTCAATTTGTTTTTTTTGATCAATTAAATAAGTTAAATTTTGTTTTAAAGTTTCCCTATCCTTATAAGAATCAATAATAAATTCATATAACTTTGGTCTATTTGATTTCCAATTGTGCAATGTAGTTTTATTTACTTCTAAATCAGATTCTAATTTTCTTAAACTTGGTCCATCCATACATATATCCTTTTTATTTATCCGGAATTGTACAATATATTGGAACAAAAGTCAAGTATTTCTAATAAATTGTTCCAATAATTGGAACAGAATCAATAAATATTCATTAGTTTGTACAAAAAGTCTTTTAAAAAAACAAATCCAAAGGGCTAATTTTGTACAATTCCAACATGAAACAAAAAGTAAAAAATGTAGTTCTTAAAAATTTACAAACATTAAAATATATTGGTTTTGAATATACAGATATTAAATTTGACAATTATGATGATACACAATATGATTTACCTGCTTCTTTAGATACACTTGAAAATATAGTAACCAATTGTAGTCTATGTAATTTTTCGCAAAATAATAAAAATATTTTATTTGGTGAGGGTAAAAAAGATTCTAATATAGTCTTTTTAAATCTTTATTCTTCCTCTCTCCAGTCAGAAAATAAAAATATTTTTACAGGAAACAGTGCCAAAATGTTATCGAAAATTTGTCTTAATGTTTTAGGTATACCAATTGATGATGTGTATATAGTAAATATTCTTAAATGTATTCCTTCAAAAAATATTGAAGATTGTGCAACTGAAATAAATACTTGTAGACCATACATTCAAAAACAACTAGATATAATAAACCCAAAGTTAATAGTAGCATTTGGAGACAGTTATAATTATTTGGCTAATTGTAATAAATCATTGGTACAATTGAGACAAGAAACACAAGAATATAATGGCATAAAAGTAATTTCAACTTTTCATCCTACATATATATTAAGAAATCCATCTTGTAAAAAAGATGTATTTGAAGACTTACAGAAAGCTAAATCTATTATGGAGTTGTTATGAAAATATATTTTCTAAGCATTGGTTTAATAATACTGTTATTTACAGGTTGTACTAAAAGTATTGAAGTGCCCCAGGCAGAATTAGAAAAACAGATACCTGAAGTTAGTAAAAAAACTTCTGTGATTGTGGAAAAAATACCTTTAAAATCAGATGATAATATAACAACAATATCATCTGATATTGCAATAGTATTTTCGTCAAAAGTTATAGGGAACTATGCAATAAATGCTACAAACTCTGCTATGAGTTATCTTATATATAAAAATCAAAATTTTAATTTAAAAGTATTTGATGTAGCAAATGAAGATATAAATTCCATTCAAAGTATATTTGAACAAATATCAAATAACGGTATTTCAAAAGTATTAGTTTTATTTACTCACAATGGAGCAAGTAATTTAAAGCAAATTAAAGATATTGATTCTTATGATATATATTTGCCTTTAATATATAAAGATGATTTAAATTTAAATATTGACTCTGTAGTATATGGGTCAATTGATTACTCTAAGCAATGTGAGGAAATTTTAAAATATTCAAATATAAAGCTAGTTGAATTTCACGATAATTCCAAATTAGGTACCAGATTAGCGAAAATAATAAATACAAAAGATATAAACTTAATATATCAAAAAGAGATTGATGATGAAAATGCAGAATATTCTAGATTTTTAAGTAGAAAAAAAGGGCAATTAACAAATTCTACATTAATAGTGAATATGCCTATTGTAAAAACTTCAATTATTTTATCTCAAATTAATGCTAATGAAATAAATCTTAATAAAATATTATCAACTCAATTAAACTATACACCATTGTTATTATCTTTAACACAAGTTGGAGATAGAAGAGATATGATTATTGCTAATTCAATTGGGAAAACAAATAAAACAATAGAAGAATATAATGCCATACTTGGTAATGACTTAGTATATAATTGGGTTAATTATTCTACAACAATAGGTATTGAATATTTAATCAGCAAAGATGTTAGTAGTTTTGAGAATATAAAATTAAATAAAAATCAAATAGAATATCCTGTTACTCTTTTTTCTACTACAAAGTATGCATTTAAAACAATATTTTAAAAAAAATGTAACAATAATGTAATATATTCTAAGTATAGTTTAAGTTGTAAATAAGTAGGATTTTTTAAGGAAAATTTATGGAACAGCTAGACACATCATCACTTCGTAAAAGTGTAACTTTTTCCATTGTTATGACAATATTTATTCTAATTGTTATAATAATTGCAATAACAGATTTAGTTAATAGGTATAGTCATGAGCAGCATGAACGAAAACATACTACTCAAGTTAATAATAGTATTAAACAGGTCATTACTCATTATAATAAAGAATATACATATATTACAAAACGATTTATAAAAACCACTGCCCTTACAGAACTACTTAAGAAAAGAGATCGTGAAGGAATTTACAAACTATTCAAACCTAAATGGGATTTAATGACTGAAGAGGAGCCGTATCTTGCAGTTATGCATTTTCATCTTAAAGATGGAAGCTCTTTTTTGCGTATGCATAAGCCTGAAATATTTGGTGATAATCTTATACATATTAGACCCATGATAAAAGAGATTCACTATTCACATAAACAAATAAGTGGTTATGAAACAGGAAAATATGGTTCTTTATATCGGATAATCACACCAATTTTTGATGCAAATCAAACATACATAGGGGCAATAGAATTAGGATTAAATCTAAACTTTATAATCCGTGAACTTAATGAGATAAATGATATGAATGGGCTGATATTTATTAAAGATGATAAATTGAAGTTCTTTAGCAACCCCATTGATTTGGTTATTGATGGATATAGATTGCAATCTAAGCCTGTAGGAAAACTGAAAGTTATTAGTACTATGCTGACAACTCTAAATTATCAAGAACATGATGTGACGCTGTTGGCAAATGATAAACAGTATCAGATACATATTTTTACATTAAACGGTTTTCAAGGTCAGCCAAAAATCAAAATTCTTATTTTTCACGACATTTTAGAAATATGGACATTAGAGTGGTTATTGTTAGCTGTACAATTAGTTTTAATATTGATCTCACTTGCTTTGCTGGCATGGTTTGTTTATCGACGTATCAGTATTTATGAAAATAATATTAAGCATCTTTACGATGAGCAGATGAAACAGCTCAATGAGAGTGAACATCTGCTTGCAGATTCGCAGCGAATTACTCATGTCGGTAGTTGGAAGCATGATATCGTATCTAATATGATATTTTGGTCGAATGAGAGCTATCGTATATTTGAAATAGATCCTGAAAAGTTTGCTGTTGACTATGAGATATTTCTGGATTTAATTCACCCAGATGATCGTAAGATGGTAAAATTAGGATACAGTAACTCTTTGAAAAACAAGACACTATATAATTTAGTGTATCGTATATTGATGAAAGACGGTCGTATCAAGTTTGTGCAGGAACGTTGTGGGACGACTTTTGATGCTGACGGCAAGGCATTGGTTTCAATAGGGACGGTGCAGGATATCACAGAGCAGAGACAACTGCAAAATGAATTAGAATTAAATAGAAATTATCTTCAAAGTATCTTTGATATGAGCCCCAATATTATGATTACAACTGATGGTGGGGAGATTATTGAAGCTAATAATGCAATGCTGGAATTTACAGGCTTTAAAACACTTGAAGCTTTTAAGCGTAAGCATCAGTGTATTTGTGATTTTTTTGAGAAAGAGAAAAAGTGTCTTAACCCGGATATGAAAGGTATTAGGTGGCTGGAGTATATCCTTTCAAAACCAACTAAACTGCATCACGTATGTATGATGCGTGGCGGCAAGAAGTATCGTTTTATTGTTCGGGCAAAATTACTGGATATGGAAGATGTGCGTCGCAGCGTGGTAACTTTTACTGATGTTACCGAGATTGAAGAGGTTAAAGAGCAGCTTGAATATGCTATTAACGGTGCAAAAGATGGCTTATGGGATTGGAATCTGGAAACTGATGAGGTCTATTTTGCAGCACCGTGGAAAAGAATGCTTGGTTATGAAGATGATGAGATTACAAATGAGTTGCATGAATGGTCTGACCGAGTACATCCAGATGACCTAAAGCAAGCTTATGAAGATATTCATGCAAGTAATGCTAAACCAGATATTCCATATCAAAATATTCATCGCTTGCGCCATAAGGGCGGGTATTGGATTTGGGTATTGGATCGTGGTCAGACTATTTTTGATCAAAACGGGAAAGCAGTTCGTATGATTGGATATAAAACTGATATCAGCGAATTAAAAAACTTGGGGGAGCAGTTGTCTCAGATTAATAAAACTCTTTTGGAGAATGAAGAGAAGCTTTTGGCTATTACCTCCTCGATGCAAGATGCTATTATTATGCTTGATAGTAAAGGGAAACTTGTATTTTGGAATCCTAAAGCCAAAGAGATGCTTGGATATGATGAAGAGGAGTTTAAAGGAAAAGATTTTCACGAAATTGTAGTACCCAAGGTTTATTATGAAGCCTATAAAAAAGCATATTCCAAATTTGCCAGCAGTGGTAAAGGAGATGCTATTGGTAAAAGGATGGATGTTGAAGCTGTTAGAAAAGGTGGTATAGAGTTCCCTGTCTCACTATCACTAAATAGTGTTCAGATTAAGAATCAATGGCATGGAATAGGAATTATGCGTGATATAACTGAACAAAAGAAGTTGGAAGCTGAGCTAAAAAGTAAAGAAGAATTGATGCTGACACAATCCCGCCATGCTGCTATGGGAGAGATGATAAGTATGATTGCTCATCAGTGGAGACAGCCAATATCTATTATTGCTATGGGAGCAAATAATATTTTAGTAGATATTGAATTTGATAATCTAAATAATGAAATGTTACAACAATATGCAAATGAGATTGTAAATCAAACTTTGGAGCTTTCAAAAACAATTGATGATTTTAGAAACTTTTTTAAACCAATAAAAATGATTGAAGAGGTATTGGTAATTGATGTTGTTGAAGATGCTTTTAGTGTAATCGGGAAATCTTTGGAAAATAATGATATTGAAGTTATTCGATTATTTAACAATAATAAAAAGATTCAAACATATTCAAGAGAGTTGATGCAGGTTTTAATAAATATATTTAAAAATTCAAAAGAGGCATTGATTGATACCGAGGAGCAGAATTCTGCTTGCAGACAAAATAATAATAATGTACACAAAAAGATTTTTATATCAGTAGAAGAAGGTTTAGGAACAGTAGTTATTAGGATATGTGATAATGCAGGGGGAATAAGTGAGAATATAAAAGAAAAGATATTTGAACCTTATTTTAGTACCAAGGATGAAAAGGGCGGAACCGGTCTTGGACTTTATATGAGTAAAACAATAGTTGAAAAGCATTTAAATGGAACTCTAATAACATATAACAAGGATGGCGGTGCTTGTTTTGAAATTGAATTACCTTGTATATTAAAATAAATTATTTTCTTCAGTAAAAATATCATCAAAAATTGCATATGCCTTTTTTTGTTCTGAAATATCTTCTTCTATGAATTTAAATCCATATATTTCATTGTTTTTTATCATTGGAATTACGATTAAGTCTGTCCAAAAATACTCATCACATGCCCCTTTTCTTTCACACTTTTTTATATTTTTTGTTTCAGATCTGTAAATAGCACCTCTTTTCATACTATTACGAATATCCTTGCAAGTATCATCGTCTCTTACTATGTCAAAATACTCTCCGGTAATTTCAGTGCTGCAGTATCCTGAGATTTCTTCAAAATCACTGTTAACATCCAATATTCTTCCCTCTTTGTCTGTTAAGGAAGTAATAGCATAATGTTCTAGTAAAGAATATAGACCAAAGACATCATCTTGAAAGTCTTTTTTCTCTTTAACTGCTTGATTAAAGTCATTTTTCAGTGTATCTATAGTTTGTTTCATATTATTGGCATTGAGGTAGTATTCTTTTTGATGGTTTATATAGCTGCATACTTTACTTAAAACTAGAGTCATATTATCAAGTGTCATCGGTTTATGAATAAAGAAGTGTATGCCTAAATCCATCAGGCTTTGCAATTTATTAGAGTCATTATAAGCTGATACTATTAATATTTGCTGCTCCTCATTGTCTTTTAATATATTTTTGCTAAGTTCAATACCATTCATTTTTGGCATCATAATATCACTAATAACTAAATCGTAATATTTACCTTTTTGTTCATGAAAATTCCTGTATTTAGTCAATCCCTCTTCACCGTTACTGGCAGTATCAACTGTTTTAAATATGTTTTTAAGAAATTTTGCATATTGGTCTCTTAATTTAACTTCATCTTCTACAAATAAGATGTTTAGATCTTTGCTTATATCATAAAGCTTTTTTAATTTTATTCTCATTATTCAAATCTCCGGTAATTTTAGACTTTAATCTTTTATTATTGTTTAATAAAACTATATCATATATTTTATAATATTTGACACTTTATTGTAATTTTTTAGAAACTTTTACTTTAACGCTTCAACTAATATTAAGTAATCTTTGGGCATAATCGCATCTCACTTTGTAGACATTAGGAAGTTTTTATAAAATTTCTTTTTTTAGAGTTTTATAAAGAGTTGGTTAGACAACATAAATCTAAACCATACAAAGATGAAATATACACAAAGGACGGCTGATTATGAAAGTAAGAGCTTCAGTTAAAAAAATGTGTGACAAATGTAAAATTGTCAAAAGAAAAGGTATCGTTAGAGTAATCTGCGAAACTAAAAAACACAAGCAAAGACAAGGATAAGAGATGGCTCGTATTGCAGGTACAGACTTACCAAACAAAAAGAGAATGGAATATGCTTTAACATATATTTACGGTATAGGTTTACATAGTTCAAGATTGATTTTAAAAGCTACAGGAATTGACCCTGATAAAAGAGCTCACGAATTAACAGAAGAGGAAGCGGCAACAATTAGACAAGAATTACACAACAACTATATGGTTGAAGGTGATTTAAGAAAGAAAGTTGCAATGGATATAAAATCTTTAATGGATTTAGGTTCATATAGAGGTTTAAGACACAGAAGAGGTTTACCGTGTAGAGGGCAAAAGACTAAAACTAATGCTCGAACAAGAAAAGGTAAAAAGAAAACTGTTGGCGCAGCGGCTAAGTAAGGATAACTAGATGGCAAAAAGAAAAGTAACTAGAAAAAAAGTTGTAAAAAAGAATATTGCTGACGGTGTGGTTCACATCGCTGCAACATTTAACAACACTATGGTAACTGTAACAGATAACGCTGGAAATGCAATTGCATGGTCAAGTGCCGGTAATTTAGGTTTCAGAGGTAGTAAAAAATCAACTCCATTCGCAGCAACAGCAGCGGTTGAAGATGCGATTGCAAAAGCTATGGACCATGGGATTAAAAATGTTGGTGTAAAAATTCAAGGACCTGGATCTGGTAGAGATACTGCGGTTAAGGCACTTGGTTTAATTGAAGGTTTATCAGTTAAGTGGTTTAAAGATGTAACTCCTTTACCACATAATGGTTGTAGACCTCCTAAACGAAGAAGAGTGTAAGGATAAGGTATGGCAAGATATAGAGGACCAGTTGAAAAACTAGAAAGAAGACTTAATGCTGACCTTGGACTTAAAGGTGAAAGAAGACTAAACGGTAAATCTGCTTTAGAAAAAAGACCTTTTGCTCCTGGACAACATGGACAAAGTAGAACTAAACTTTCTGAGTATGGACTACAGTTACAAGAGAAGCAAAAAGCTAAAATTCTTTACGGTGTATCTGAAAAACAATTCAGAAAATACTTTAAAGAAGCAGCAAGACAAGATGGTAATACAGGTGCGAACTTAATTACTTTAATTGAAACTAGATTAGACAATGTTGTTTTTAGAATGGGATTTGCTACAACAAGAGCAAGTGCTAGACAATTTGTAACACATGGTCACATTTTAGTTGATGGTAAAAAAGTTGATATTCCTTCTTTTATCGTAAAAGCAGGACAAAAAATTGAAATTAGAGAAAAATCTAAAACAAATACTCAAATTGTAAGAGCATTAGAACTTACAAATCAAACAGGAATGGTTGAATGGGTTGATGTAGATACTAATAAAGTATTTGGAATCTTTACAAGAATTCCAGCAAGAGAAGAAGTGGTTATTCCAGTTGAAGAAAGACTAATTGTAGAATTATATTCTAAATAATAAAGGATAATTATATGACAAAATTTGTAGATGCACCATTTTTACCAACAGAGGTAGAAATAGAACAAATTACGGATAGCAAAGCAAGAATTACAGCTTCTCCTTTTGAGAGTGGTTATGCTATTACATTGGCACACCCACTTAGAAGACTTTTAATGAGTAGCTCAGTTGGATATGCTCCAATTGCTGTGAAAATTGAAGGTGCTAAGCATGAGTTTGATTCAATTAGAGGGATGTTAGAAGATATCGCTTTATTTATGATTAATCTTAAAAATATTAGATTTAAAATAAAAGGTGATCAAGAGCAACTTGAGGTTAAATATACTTTCAGTAATTCTAAAGAGATTAAAGGTTCTGACTTATCTAATGATGATTTAGAAGTTGTAAATGGTGATGCTCATGTAGCAACTATAAACAGCGATTGTACTTTAACTTTTTCTATTATTATTCAAAGAGGTATAGGATATGTACCAAGTGAAGATATCAGAGATATGGTTGAAAAAGAATATCTTCCAATGGATGCATTCTTTACACCGGTAAAAAAAGTAACTTATGATATTGAAAAGATGCTGGTTGAAGACAATCCTAATTTTGAAAAAGTAATATTTAATATTGAGACAGATGGACAAATTACTCCAATTGATGCTTTTAAAGAAGCTATTTCTGTTATGTATTCTCAGATGTCAGTATTTAATAAAGTATTTGACTTATCTGAAGTAAAAATGGTAGAAAACAAATTAGATGATAGTAGTATTGATTTAAAAGATTTAATTATTAAAATTGATGAATTAAATTTAAGTGCTAGAAGTTTTAATTCTTTAGATAAAGCTGGTATGAAATATGTAGGTGATATAGCACTTATGAGTGAAGTAGAAGTTAAAAGTATTAAGAACCTTGGTAAAAAATCACTTGATGAAATTTCAGATAAATTTCATGAGTTAGGTTTTCCAATCGATGGTTCTTTAGATGAAGATACAGCTTCAGCTTTAAGAAAAAAACTTGAACAATTAAAATCGTAGAAAGGGTCGTACATGAGACATAAGCACGGATATAGAAAGCTTAATAGAACATCTTCTCATAGAAAAGCGTTGTTAAAAAACTTAGCAATTGCTTTAATTACAAGAGAAAAGATTGAAACAACTGTTCCAAAAGCAAAAGAACTTAGAAGATATATTGAAAAATTAGTTACAAAAGCTAGAAATGCAGATTTAAATACACATAGACAGGTATTTTCATATTTGCAAGACAAAGAAACAACTAAAAAATTAATTAATGAAATTGCTCCTAAATATGAAGGTAGAAATGGTGGATATACATCTATTGTTAAAACTAGAATTAGAAGAGGTGATGCTACATTAATGGCATACATTTCATTTGTATAATAAATAGATAATTTTCTATTAAAAAGGCTGGTAGGTTTTTCCTATCAGCCTTTTTTTATACATTAAATTTGATAATTGTATAGTTTTTATACAAACAATTAACTTTTTTATTAAAAAATTATAATAAACTTTTAAAATAAAGAATTGGAGAAAATTATGACACCAGAAATTTCTTATGTAATTGATACATTTTTTGCAATATTTGCATTTGTATTGATTATATTTATGGTACCGGGTTTTGCCATGTTGGAAGCCGGTTTGGTTAGAACTAAAAATGTTAGTGCTGTATTGATGATGAATACAATGATTTACGCAGTAGCATCAATGGCATTTTTATTAGTTGGTTATAGTGTTGCGTTTGGTAGTTTTGGCAGTGATGGTATGAGTCAATGGGCTGCTTTTCTTTTTCAAATGGCATTTGTCGGTAAGGTTATAAATATTATGAGTGGCGGCGTTAGTGAAAGAGCTAGAATTATTCCACTTGCTATTTTTGCGATTATTATGTCAGCACTTATATATCCTACGGTTGTAAATTGGGCTTGGGGAAGTGATATGCTTGATGGTACTTTGTTGGATTTAACTATGTATGATTTAGCCGGTAGTACAGTTATTCACTCAACTGGTGGTTGGGCTTTACTTGCTGCTATACTTATAATAGGTGCTAGAAAAGGAAGATATACTAAAACCGGTGGAATTAGAGTAATACCTGCTTCAAATATTCCACTTGTAACATTAGGTGCTTTTCTTTTATGGATTGGTTGGTTTGGGTTTAATGGTGGAAGTGTAGGAAGTATCTCTTCTGTTGAGAGTGCCAATGCAGTTGCTTTAACTATTTTAAATACAAATACAGCAGGATTGGCAGGTGCTATTATTACCGGTATTTTTATGCAATTAAAATATAAAAAACTTGATATTACTATGATTTTAAATGGTGCATTAGGTGGCTTGGTTGCTATTACCGCAGGGCCTGATTTATATAATATTTATCAACCTATTTTAATAGGTGCTATTGGTGGTATTTTAGTAGTATTTGCTGTACCGTTTTTTGATAAACTTCAACTTGATGATCCTGTAGGTGCTCTGTCTGTTCACTTGGTAAATGGTATTTGGGGTACATTGGCAGTTGGTATTTTTGCTAGTGATGTGGCAAATGGTATTACATTTATGGGACAATTAAAAGGTGTGATAGTGGTAGCTGTATTTGCTTTTGTAAGTAGTTATATTGTATTATTCATCATTAATAAATTTGTACCATTAAAAGTTAAAAATGATGAAGAGATGGAAGGTCTTGATGTAAATGAATGTGGGCTTGAGGCATATCCAGAGTTCAAAAGAGCTTTTTAGAAATAAAAGATAAATACGAGGAAATATAATATGAAAAGAATTGAAGCAGTTATTAAACCATTTAAATTAGAAGATGTAAAAGATGCTTTGGCGGAAGCTGGTATTACAGGTATGACAGTATCTGATGTAAAAGGGTATGGAAGACAGCAAGGTCACAGTGAACTTTATAGAGGTGCTGAATATGTTGTAGATTTTTTACCAAAAATTAAACTTGATTTAGTTGTTGCTGGTGAAGATGTAGATAAAACAGTTGAGATTATTGTAAAGGCAGCAAAAACTGGAAAAATTGGTGATGGTAAAATATTTGTTTCTGCAATTGAAAAAATTGTAAGAATCAGAACCGGTGAAGAGGACGAAGAAGCTATTTAGTTTGTAGTTTTATTGATATTTTAAAGGTATAGTTCAAATTGAACTATACCTTTTTTTTATTGATTAGAAAATCTTTTTATAGGTATGACAATATGGAAATTTACCGGTTCTTTCATAATAATCTTGATGATAATCTTCAGCTTCAAAGAAAGGCGTATTTAAATTTGATATCAATTTTGTAGCAACTTTATAACCTTTTGTTTCAAGTGTATTGATAATATTTTCAGCTACCTTTTTTTCCTCTTGGTTATTATAAAAAATCGCACTTAAATATTGACTTCCTATATCTGGACCCTGCCCATTAGTTTGTGTAAAATCATGTATCTCAAAAAATAGTTTTGTTAATTGTTCAAAACTAACTTTACTACTATCATATTTAACAGCCACAACTTCCAAGTGCCCAGTAGTTCCAGTACAAATAGAACGATAATTGGGATTTGGCATAGTTCCACCCATATAACCACTTGTAGCACTTATCACACCATCAAGTTTAGCAAAATGATACTCAACTCCCCAAAAACAACCACCAGCAAAATATGCTGTAAGTATTAATGCACCCACCTTATTCCCCTTTAAATTTTAAAGATATTGAATTTACACAATGTCTTGTATTTTTAGTAGTTAAATATTCCCCTTCAAATACATGTCCTAGATGTCCGCCGCAATTAGCACAAACAATCTCTATTCTTCTTCCATCTGCATCAAGAACTCTTTTAACTGCTCCTTGAATTTCATCATCAAAACTTGGCCAGCCACAACCGCTGTCAAATTTGTCTTTTGATTTATAAAGTGGAGCATTACACTGTTTACATAGATAAACTCCTACTTCTTTATGTTTATCATATTTACCAACAAAAGGCATTTGTGTACCTTTATGTAAAATAACTCTTTGTTCCTCTTGTGTTAAATCATTATATTTCATATTTACCTCATTATCTGTGTTTGCATATTTTAATATTGAACTTGATAGAAAAGTAGTTAATAAAATGGATATAATTATAAGTAATTTCACTTCATACCTTTAAAAGCCTAATTTAATTATAATAGTAACATATAAACTTTAAATAAGCTTAGGATATTTTATGCAAACGATTACTTTAAATTCGCCTTTAGATATGCACTTACATTTAAGAGATGATGAGATGCTAAAACTGGTAGCGCCACTTAGTTCGGCTACTTTTTCCGGTGCTATTATAATGCCAAATCTAGTACCTCCTGTTGATACTAAAGAAGCTGTAATTGCTTATAAACAAAGAATTAAAGAAGCAGTCGGTGATGATGATTTTAATCCTATGATGACCTTGTTTTTCAAACCATATACTAAAGAATTTTTAAGTGATGTAAAAGATGAAATAAGTGCTATTAAACTATATCCTGCTGGAATTACAACAAACAGTGAAGGTGGAGTTGAAAGTATAGATACAGTTGCTTTAGCCCCTACGCTAAATGCAATGGCAGATCTTAATATTCCTCTTTGTATTCACGGAGAAACAAATGGTTTTGTTATGGACAGGGAATCTGAATTTATTCCTGTTTATGAAAAACTTGCAATTGCTTTTCCAAAATTAAAAATTATTATGGAGCATATTACAACTAAAGATGCTGTGGATATGGTACAAAAATATGATAATCTTTATGCTACTATTACTGTTCAGCATCTTCTTATTACACTTGATGATGTAGCAGGAGGAATGCTTCAACCGCATCTGTTTTGTAAACCTATTGCAAAAAGATATGAGGATAGAGAAGCTTTAGTAAAAATTGCCACAAGCGGCAATGCCAAAATTATGTTTGGAAGTGACAGTGCACCGCATCCTAAACATGCTAAAGAAAATTGCGGGTGTGCTGCTGGAGTGTTTACATCGCCAATTGCTTTACAAGTTTTAACACAGCTATTTGATGAAAATGGGAAATTAGAAAATCTTCAGAAATTTGTAAGTGATAATGCTCAGGCTATTTATGAATTTACACCAAATAAAAAAGAGATTAGATTGGAAAAAAGAAATTTTAAAGTTCCTATGAATTATAATACCTCCAAAGAGATAGTTGTACCTATGTACGCTGGACAAACTTTGACTTGGAGTATCATGTAAATGATTAGTAGACTTTTATGTAAAATAAATCCAACTACGGATAAATTTTTAGATGAATTATTAAAAAGAGATTTTGATCAAGAGGTTCTTGATAGTCTTTTAAAGTCAGGTATTGATATAAACTATTGTGATGATAATGGGGATAATTTTTTAAATTTATGTATTAATAAAAAACGAATTAAAGCTTCTTTATGGCTTATTAGTAAAGAATGTAACCCTAGAATTAAAAATAAAAAAGGTCAATCGGCAATTGAACTTGCCGTAAAACAAGCTAATCTTAAAATAGTAAAAGCTTTATTATCTATGAAGACTATTAATGTAAATGAAACTAATACGGAAGGTAGAACAATATTACACGATGCTGTAATTAACGGTGAAACAGAAATAGTAAATGAACTTATTAAGCATTCAGCAGATGTTAATATAGTGGATAAACACAATAGGAATGTTTTATTCGATGCAATTGCTTTTGGTGAAGATAAATTAATATCAAAGATTTTATCAACAGGAGAACTGGATATAAATACTGCTGACAGTAATGGACATACAGTTTTACATAATCATCAGGTATTAGAAAATGATGAATTGGCAAAAAAACTTTTACATTATGGTGCAGATCCCACTATTAATGATAAAGAGGGGAAGAACTTTTTATTTCACACGGCTTTAAGAGGTGAAGAGGGTATGGAACTTCTTGATATTGCAATCGAGAAAGGGTGTAACCTTAACGGAAGAATTAGAAATGACAACTCTATTTTAATGGAAATTATGTTTGCTTTTGCGAGTATTTCAGATGCAGAAAAAGAAAGAAGATCCGGGTTGATGGAGATGGCAAAAAAGTTTGTACAAAACGGTATTGATATAAATGCTATTAACAATCAAGGTGAAACAGTTTTATTTGATGCAGTTAGAAAAAATGATGTGGAAGCAACAGCATTTTTACTAGAAGACGGAGTTGATGTAAATAAAAGAAATAAGAGATTTGAAACAGCTTTATCAATTGCTGTACTTAAAGGGATAGAAGCTTTAGATGTGATTTTATTACTTATGGATTATGGTGCTGATGTAACAATTAAAGTTAAAGATCTTAAAACTATTCTTGAAGTATTAAACGATATAGTATTACATACTCATGGAAATCATCCAATGGAAAATCAGAATTTACTTGCTCAAATTGATATAGATGATGGTCAATATCTTATTGTATTAAGAGATATACTGAGTAAACTTAGAATAAAATTGGATTATAATGACTTCGCAGGTAATCCCATATATTTTAAAGCTTTATTACATGGTAATATTAACTTATTCAGGTTGTATATTAAATATGGTGTTGATACAAATAAACGAAATTCTAAAGGTAGAACACTTTTTCATGAGTATGTTATTTACAGTTTTAAAAATAAAATAAATGCTGATAATTTTAAAGAGACTTTATTATTATTATCAAATATTAAAATTGATGCAAATGCACAATTAAAAGATGGAAAAACAATACTCTCTCATATATTATTAAAAAAATGCGATGTAGAATTATTTAAAGTGTTAGTTAATGTTATGAGATTTAATTATAAAATACAAGATAGTATGGGTAGAACATTGGTTCATTCATGTGTTACAGGAAATAATATTGAATTATTAACAGTTATTAATAATCAAGATTATGATGTAATTAATATTCCTGACCACTTTGGAATGTTGCCGCTTACTTATGCTGCTTTGATGGGCAATACCCAATTTGTTTTAAGAATGATAAATTTGAATTCACATATTATAAGTAAAAAAAAGATTACATTACAAGCAGTAGAAAAATTTTCTAAACTGTTGCCTAATTTGGATAAATTAACAGCTGAGGTTTATGACCTTGATGATTTAAGGAAGATTGGTATTTTAATAAATCAGATAAAAAGTGATTTTAATGCATAAAATAGCAATATACACAAGACAAATTTTAAATTTTGGTATTGCTATTTAATGCTTCAAAAGTTTTTATCAAAAATCAATCCAACTAAAGATAAGTTTATATCAGAACTTTTAAGGGAAAATTTTCGCACCGATATATTAAGCAGCCTTTTAGAATCAGGAATAGATATAAATTCTTGTGATGACAATAATGATACTTTTTTAAATATAGCTATTCAAAATAATAAAATAAGTGCAACAAGATGGCTTCTTGAAAACAATTGCAGTATTAGTATTAGAAATAAACAACATCTATCAGTACTGCAGCTAGCCATACAGCAAAGTAATGTAAAAATTGTAAGATTACTGTTAGAAAGAGCTGATATTGATTGTGAAGAGACAGATAAAAATGGTAGAACTCTTTTACAAGATGCTATTATAGCAGGAAAGCTGGATATTCTTAATGAACTTTTAAAAAAATCACCAAATATAAATGCTTTGGATAACAAACACAGAAATTTATTATTTGATGCAGTTGATTACGGGGAAGATAAAATTATAAAGAAAGTATTATCAATTGATGAGCTTAATGTAAATAATAAAGATATAAGTGGAGAAACAATTTTACATAAAAAATTGGTTTTAGAAAATGATAATTTAGCAAAAATATTATTGAAACACAAAGCAAATCCAACTATCACTGATGATACCGGAAAAAGTTTTTTATTTCATACTGCTTTGCGAGGTGAAGATGGTATGGACTTAATGGATTTTGCCATTAAACAAGGATGTGATCTTAATAGTAAGGTACGAGATAATAACTCAATACTTATGGAGCTTATGTTCAATTTGATAAAACTACCAAGTGAAGAAAAAAATAAAACAGACGGCTTAATGGCTATGGCAAAAAAACTTTTAGACCATGGCATAAATATAAATGCTATAAACAGTTTTGGAGAAACTATTTTATTTGATGCTGTACGAAAAAATGAAAAAGAAGCAGTAACTTTTTTATTAGAAAACGGGATGGATGTAAATCATACAAATAAAGAACAAGAAACGGCATTATCTATATCTATTATCAATGGTATTGATTCTATAGATGTGATTTTGCTGCTTTTAAAATATAAAGCAACTATGATGATAAAAATACAAAACTTAAAAACTATTATTGAGATACTAAATGATGTCGTTCTTCATATATCAAATAATCGTTTATTAAGTCATCATAGTTTATTGTCACAAATAAATCTGAGTAAAGGTAATTATATAATTGTTTTAAAAACCATACTTGAAAATACAAAAAATATTGATTTAAATTATATTGATTCTACAGGTGCCCCAATATATTTTAAATCACTTTTAAGTGGTAATATAGAATTATTTAAACTTTATATCAAATATGGAATAGACTCAAATAAACCAAATGAAAATAATATGACAATTTTTCACGAGTATGTTATAAGTAGTTTTAAAAATAATGTAAAAATTGATACTTTTAGAAATGTTTTATTGTTATTGTCTAGTATCAAAGTCAATGTAAATAAACAATTATCAAATGGAAAAACAATTATCTCTCATATCTTATTGCGATCTTGCAATGAGGAGTTATTTAAAACTTTAGTCAGTGTTATACGATTTAATTATAAAATACAAGACAAGATAGGTAAAACGTTGATCCATTCTTGTGTTGTTGGAGGCAATATAAAGGTGTTGAAAATTATTGACGAGATAGATAACGAAGTGATAAATATTCCAGATGATATAGGTATGTTGCCTATTACTTATGCAGCTTTAATGGGCAAAACTCAAATGCTTTTAGAAATGATAAATTTAAATTCACATATTACAAGTAATAAAAAGATTACAGCACAAGCTAAAGAAACATTTAGTAAACTACTGCCTAATTTGGATAAATTAAGTATTGGTATTGAAAATAGCGATGATTTAAGAAAAATTGATATTGTTGTCAATCAAATAAAAAAGGATTTTGATGTATAAAAAGATATTATTGTCAGCTTTATTTATAAGTTCATTATTTGGGATAGAGCAGAATTTTATAGAACCAAGTGAAGCTTTTAAAGTTGGTAGTCAAGAGTATAAAGAAAAAGTAACTATTGAGTTAAAACTTGCAAATGATATTTATGTATACGATGAATTTTTAAAAGTTTTAAATGGTAAAGAGGATATTACAAAAAAGTTATCTTTTAAAAAACCAGTAGAATTTCATGGTTTTATAGTTCATTTTGATACAGTTGCTATAGATATTCCCCGAAAATTAATAACAGATACTATAACTTTAGAATATCAAGGTTGTTCAACTGCCGGACTTTGCTATACTCCTATGGAAAAAATATTTAATTTTATAAAAGCCAAACCAATTCAAAAAGTAAATGAAAAATCTAAGCCAAAAGTAAATGAAACTGATACCATAACGCAAACTTTAAAAACCGGAAGTGTATTTTTAGTTCTTATTACATTTTTTGGATTTGGATTATTGCTTGCACTGACACCATGTATCTTTCCTATGATACCTATTTTATCAAGTATTATTGTACATCATACAAAGAAAAATGAAGGAAAAATGTCCACTTCAAGAGGATTTTTCCTATCTTTGGTTTATGTACTTTCTATGAGTGTTGCATACACAGTAGCAGGTGTTTTAGCAGGGTTGTTTGGAGCAAATATTCAAGCTATGCTTCAAAATCCATTTGTAATTAGTGGATTTGCATTAGTATTTGTAGCTCTTGCATTTTCTATGTTTGGATATTATGAGATAGCTCTTCCTCAAAGCTGGCAAACAAAATTAAATAAAACTAGTGAAGAGAGCAGCAAGGGTGACGGGATTGCAGGAATCGCTGTTATGGGATTTTTATCTGCTTTAATTGTAGGTCCTTGTGTCGCTCCACCATTAGCCGGTGCTTTAGTTTATATAGGACAAACAGGAGATGCCCTTTTAGGTGGGCTAGCTTTATTTGTTATGAGTTTAGGTATGGGTATGCCACTTTTAGTAATAGGAGCCGGGTCTGGAAAATATATGCCTAAACCTGGAGGTTGGATGACTACAGTATCAAAAATATTTGGTGTAGTTATGTTAGGTGTTGCTATTTGGATGTTGGATAAAATTGTGCCGGAAATAGTAACAGCTGGTTTATTTATGATATTGCTATTAGGTAGTGCATTTTATTTAGTAAAAAATGGAAACAAATTTGGTAAAATAGTTGCTGTTATTTTAGTAGTTCTTTCTATGCTTTTATCTTATAATACTCTAAATGATAATCAAGCAGATAAATTACATTTTAAATATGTAAAAACTGTTCAAGAGTTAGAAAAAATAGTTAGCACTTCAAAAAAACCGATTATGGTAGATTTTTGGGCTACTTGGTGTGTGAGTTGTATAGAATTTGATAAAGTCACTTTTGCTGATGATGCAGTTAAATCAGAGTTATCAAAATATTTATTACTTAAAGTTGATGTAACAAAAAATACATCTGACGATACAGCATTGATGAAAAAGTTTAATTTATTTGGACCACCTGCATTAATTTTTTATAATAATGGAAAAGAAGAAAAACTAAAAAGAGTTATAGGCTTTAAAAATGCCGAAGAATTCCTAGAAATAGTAAAATAATGAAGATAGTTTTAGTTAATATATTTTTAACTATTTCTCTTTTTGCTTCGCAGATACAATGGTCTAATAATTATCATATGTCAAGACAGAAAGCTAAAAAAGCAAATAAAGATGTTTTTCTTTTTATCTCTTCTGTTGATAATCCATTTTGTGAATATATGGAAGAAGATGTTTTTAAATATGAGAATGTGGTTAAATATATAAATAAAGATTATATAGCAGTGAGGTTGGTTATTGAAAAAGATAAATTGCCTCGAGGTATAAAAGTTTTATCTGCACCATCAATGTATTTTTTAACTCACAAGGGTAAAAAACTGTATAAACGAATTACAGGTGAAATTGCACGAAGACAACTAATTGAAATTTTAAAAGAGATTCAAAAATCTAAAGAACGATAATCTCTTCTTCTAAATCAATATTGAACTCTTCTTTGACTTTTTGTTTTGCCAGATTTATAAGTTTTATAGCTTCATCATATGTACCGCTACCCATATTAACTAAGAAGTTTGCATGAATAGAGCTAAATGCCATACCGCCTGATACATAACCTTTAAGCCCAACTTTTTCAATTAAATATCCGGCACTATGTTCTTTGGGATTTTTAAAACAACTCCCAGCACTGGGTAGATTTGGTTGATTATCTCTCATTTGAACAAACATATTTTGTTGCTCTTTATTAAATCCTTGTTCAATATCAAAAGTTACTTCATAAATAATACCTTTAATATTAGTATGTCTATAAGTATGTGGGATATCTTTTTTTAAAATATTGCCATCTTGTGTTTTAATTGAGTGAAGATGATTAAATATCTCCCACTGTTTTAACCCTGCATTCATCTTAACTAAACCACCAATATTTCCGGGAAGTTTTGCAAGAAGTTCAAAGTTGGCAATATCATGTTTTCTACAATATGTTAAAAGCTTACCACTTGAAGTTGAAGCACCGACTATTAGTTTATCACCTTTTTGGATAATATAATCAAACTCATCTCCCAGCACTGCCAGAGGTGGTGGATTATCAGAAATTAGGAGATTATTTCCACGACCAATAATTGTGTATTTTGAAAAGTTACCAATATTATTGATAACTTTTACTTGGTGTTTCCCCCCAATATTAATAGATGTATATTTTTTAAAGTCTATTGTTTTTGTCATGGAGTATTATATCATTATATTTTATTGAAGAGTATGTCAATTTGTCATATTTTTTAAGAAGTTTAATTTTTTTTGATATAGTTTTAAAATAAAGGGGATATTATGCAATTAACTGTACAAGATGTTAATAGTAAAATTTATACTATTAGGGACATTAAAGTGATGTTAGATAGAGATTTAGCAATATTATATGGAGTGGAAACAAGAAGATTAAAGGAGCAAGTTAAAAGAAATATTGAAAGATTTCCGTCAGATTTTATGTTTCAACTTACAGATATTGAAGTAGAATTTATGGTGTCGCAAAATGCGATACCTTCAAAACAACATTTAGGTGGTAGTTTACCTTATGCTTTTACAGAACAAGGTATATCAATGTTAAGTGCTGTTTTAAAAAGTAAAATAGCAGTTAATATTAGTATTCAAATAATGCGAACATTTGTAGAAATTAGAAGATATGCACTTACTCATGAAGATTTGGCTAAAAAAATAAATGAACTTGAAAATAGAGTATCCAAAGGTGAAACAGTAGATAAGCAGATACTAGATGTACTTAGTCAATTAATTGCAGATGATAAAAGTAAGACTAGTGGGAAGATTGGGTTTGCGAGGTAGATTTGGATTGAACTTGTTCCCAAGAGTAGTATTAAGAGTTTCTCAACTCTTCATACTCACTAGGTATTAAATAATCCTCAGCGTTAATCAAATCGTCATAAAAACCATGTTCAAAACCTAAACTATAAAGTTTATTTAGTGCTTTAAATTGTAGCTCTGACAATTCTATTGAATCATCATTTGCATAAAGTCCAAGATATGTTTGTAAAGTATCGTGGTCAACTCTAATTAAATCTCTTTCAATTAACATTTTAGATAATAAAAGTTTATTGTCATTGGCTACTTTAACCGCATTGATTAAAGTATTTTCATAATCAATTGCTTTGTTTAAAGGGATGCTTCTTCTTAAACACATTCCTCCAAGCGGAAGTGGTAAATCTTTTCCAGCTAATTCTTGCCAAATATCCCAAAGTTCATTTTCAACTTCAAGTTTTTTATCATATGTTAAAATAGATTCATGAATTAAAACTCCCGCATCAACCGTTCCATCTAAAACAGCACCTTCTATATCTAAAAAGTTCATATATGTGATTCTAGCCTCTGGATATTTTATTTTAAAAAGCAGGGCGTTTGTAGTATATTTTCCACTAAGTGCAACTTTGAAATTTCTTTTTAATTTTTTATCTTTAAGTTTTACCAGTTTTGGACCATAACCATCTCCAAAACTTACAGCAGTTTTTAGCAAAGCAAAGTCATTTTTTACAAAAGGATACAAAGCAAAACTAATTGCACAAATATCATATTCCCCTTTTAGAGTTGCTTGATTTAATGTTTCTATATCAAGTGCAAGATTGTCAAACTCTGTCCCTTCTAAATTAACCCAGCCAAATTTAATCGCATAGTACATAAAAATATCATCTGCATCTGGTGAATGGGCTACTACTATTTTATTCAATTCTTTACCTTTAAAATTATTATTTTTTATAAATTTGATTATATCATTATCAAACTTTGGATATAATATTGGATAAATTTATAGGGGTTTATCATTTTACACAACCATTTACTTCAACAAAAATTGTTAGCAGAACAAAGTTTAAATAATATTTATGATTCCTTACCTCTTGACATTGTTGGTACATTGGATAATATGGCTCACGGTATTGCTATAAAAGAACGACTAGATCCTATGGATGTAAAAACTAAAATGGTCACTAATATAAATAAGCTTACTCAAAATAAAGCTGAATTTCTTGTAGCTAGCATGTCAATTCTAATTGATAGATCTACTCAACACAATGAAACTATTGATGATAAAAATACCAAAAAAGAGTTTATTTCTTTTTTAATAAGCCTTTATTACTAGAAATAATTTATGATTTTAAATGTATCAAAAATAAAAACAGAAGCTTTACTTTTATTTTGTAGAGATTTAATAGATGCTTATGCACAAAGTGATGATAATATTTTTAATATAGATGATGAAATAAAAGTTTATGTAAATGATACCATTATACAATTACAAAAAGCTATAAATCAAATAGTACAACCACAACAATATTATATAGATAACTCTAGAAATACTAGAATAAGATCAATTTTAAAATCATATGAATATATAAATAGATCTATCTCTGCACATTTATCTCCAGGGCAGCGCTTTAACCCTGCTATGTTGTGTTTTTCTTTGCTTACTACTTGGTTTGCTGAATTTAGATATGAAAATCAGTCAAAAATATTTATATATTTTACTATTTATCCTTATGGTAATATTTATGATAAATTACTTTTAAATCTTACAAATGATGAATATAAAGCTTTAAATATATCTATGATACGAATCGCTGAAGATGTTATATTAAAGCTGCATAAATCTAATTTAAAATAAATCCATTTTTACAATAATATTGTTGTTAACATTTCATTAAACTTTAATTTAATAACTGTTAATCCTTCTATATTATAATTTCAGTATCTAAAATATAAAAGGAGTTCAAAATGAACAAGAAAATAATTTTAAGTTTAGGTGCAGCGGCACTTTTAACATCGTCTTTATTTGCATATGGTCCTCAAGGTAGTATGAAGAAAGGTTGTAAACAAGGAACAAATCAACAACAAATGATGATGAAAAAAGGTAATCATGGTAAAAAAGATGCTAAAATGATGAGAATGATTATGATGCTTGATTTAACTGATAAGCAAAGAGTTCAAATTCAAGGTATTATGGCAAATAGTAAAAAGAATATGCCTAATCCTCATGATGCATTTACTCAAAGTACATTTGATAAAGAGATGTTTATTAAGTTAGCAAAACAAAAGAAATACGGTGTAATTGAGCGTAAAGCAGATTTAGTGGAAAAAATTTATAAAGTAATTAACTCTTCTCAAAAGCAAGATTTAAAAACAATACTTAATATGAAAGATATGAAACAAAAAAGAATTATGACAAAGGGAGATTGTAATGGTAAAAATTGCAATGGTAGAAGATGATACTGAGTTAGCGGAAGTTTTAACCCAGTACTTAGCAAAATTTAACATTGTAGTAACAAACTATGAAGACCCGTTTATAGCATTAAGTGCTATAGGATTGAATGAGTATGATTTAATAATATTAGATCTTACTCTTCCTGGTCTTGATGGTTTAGAAGTTTGTAAAGAGTTAGTTGCTAAATATAAAATGCCAATTATTATTTCCAGTGCAAGAAGTGATATTACCGATAAAGTAACAGCTCTTGAGTTAGGTGCTGATGACTACTTGCCAAAGCCTTATGACCCTAGAGAACTTGAAGTTAGAATTAAAACAATTTTACGAAGATATAATAAAGAGATACAATCCTCAACTATAACCCAAAAACAAGAGATATTTATTTTAAATGAAGAAAAAAAAGAGATAACAAAAAATGGTACTTTTATAAAATTCACACCCGCTGAGTATCAAATAATGGCTTTGATGTGTCAAAGGAAAGGTTTTGTTGTATCACGATATGATATTTTAGATAACGGTGATTTCTTAAACAGTGATGAGGAGGGTGGCAGTATTGCTGTGATTATTAACAGGATTAGAGCAAAGATTGAAGATGATCCTAAAAAACCAAAGTATTTTCTCACAATTAGAGGTATGGGGTATAAATTAGTAGAATGAGCAAAAATTCAATATTTTTTACAATAACAATAACTTTTATAATATCTATTATTTTAATAATGGTAAGTTTTACTGTGCTTTATAACAGCAGTGTGCAAAGAGAAAATAACTTTATTAATAAAAGAAGTATGGATGTTTCTAAAATGGTATTAAGAGAATGTATGCATAACGGCTTATCAAAAGAGTTAGAAGAACATCTATCACAAATAAATTTTTCTATTAAAACTAAAGCAATAGAGCAAAATAAAATATTACAAGATAAAAATTTAATACTAAAATGGACCAAAAAGAACAGAAGAGTGGTTATGCAGTATTTAAAACTTGGTGATAAACATTTAGTATATATTCACACTCCAAGACATAATATGATATTAATAGATAATTACAAGACAGTAAATTATCAAAATAGAATTTTAGCCATATTTTTAGTGATATTATTTGCATTTATTATTTTGTATACTACTACAATAAAAAAGTTAAAACCTCTAAAAACTTTAAAAGATAAAGTAAAGAATTTAGCAGATGAAGAGTTTGATTTAGATTGTGCTACTACAAAAAATGATGAGATATCTCAACTTGCAAATGAATTTGACAAATCTGCTAAAAAATTAAAAATGATAAAAGAATCAAGAAACGTTTTTATTCGAAATATTATGCATGAGCTTAAAACTCCAATTACCAAAGGAAAGTTTTTAACACAACTTCCGCAAACAAATGAAAATACTGATAAAATGCAAAAAGTTTTTTATAGACTTGAATCATTGATTAGTGAGTTTGCTTCTGTTGAAGAATTAATAAGCAGTAAAAAAACATTAGATAAAAAAGAGTATTATTTAGCAGATGTGATTGATAATGCAATTGATATTTTAATGTGCGATAAGGATGAGGTGATTGAAGAGTTTGAAAATATAAAAATAAAGATTGATTTTAAACTATTTTCTATTGCTATAAAAAATTTACTTGATAATGGTATAAAACATTCAACCAATAAACAAGTTATAATCAAAACAGAAGATGCAAAAATTATATTTGAAAATTTGGGTAATAAATTAAAATATCCCCTTGAGAATTATTTTGAACCATTTTTTAAAGGTGATGATATAAAATCAAATCAGAGTTTTGGATTGGGACTTTATATTATAAAACATATTTTAGATGCAAATGATTATAAACTTATATATGAATATAAAGATGGAATAAATAGATTTATATTGTATTAGCACTCAAACTATTATATTGCCAGTTTAAGTAAAAATTAAACAACTACTGCTATAATTCTTTAGCACTTCTTATGATAGAGTGCCAAATTAAATAAAAAATGGTAAAAGATGATTGATAAGAAAGAGTTTTTATTACATTCTATTATTAAAGCTTACATAGAAAACTTAGAACCAATTGGTTCAAGCCAGTTAAAATCTATGTATGATATATCTTATTCTCCAGCTACAATTCGTGGTTATTTTAAGAAATTAGGAGATGAGGGGTATCTAGCTCAAGAGCATATAAGTAGTGGAAGAACGCCTACGACTGAAGCTTTGAAAGAGTATTGGGCAAAAAGACTAGAATTTGATTTACCTAGTATTGATTATGATAAATTAATTAAGTTAGCAACTCAAATGGGTTTAACTGTATTTATCAAACAACAAACAACGGATACTTTACATAGAATTTTAAATGTAGAAAATGTTTATATGATTTTAGAATTTTATAAAGCAAATTTGGCAAATAATACTGAAAATAAATATGCTCTAACAACTACGGATGATAGTTATGCTGTTACTATAAAATTTAATGTTGCATTTCATAAATTCTTAACAGATATGATTGGAAGAACATTTGATGATATATTAGATATTTCACAGCAAGTGGGTGCTAGTCACTTGCATGCAGAACTTAGTAAGTATGTTCAAAACAATATTTTTGAGATTATAAATACTAAAAATTTCTTACATTTAGCAGTTGAGTATGATTTAGATGAGAAAGATGTAAACTTGTTTTTACAAGGTGATGTTATGATGAAGTTGGAGCAGGGTGTTTATTTAGATAATTTATTACCACAGGGACAAATTGGTATTTGTCATGATACAAAAGTTCACGGAACTGATATTAAGATATTAGTAGTAGGTGATCTATCAAAAGATTTTGAATATTTTTATAAAGGGATAGCAGTATGAGTGAAGAAGTGCAGAAAAAGAATGAAGAGTTAGAAATTATTGAAGAGGTTGAGACAGAAGTTGTGGAAGATGTAATTTCGCAGGAACGAGAACAAAAAGCTGAGGTTGAAGAGATAATGGATGAAGAAAAGTTTGCATCATTAGATGAAGAATTTAAAGCAAAGATGGAAGCTAAAGTAGAAGAAGCCCAAAAAAAAGCAGCTGAAGCTGAAGATAAATTTTTGAGAACACATGCAGATTTTGAAAATATTAAAAAAAGATTAGAGAGAGAAAAATACAGTGCAATTGATTATGCAAGTGAAAAATTTGCTAAAGATTTGTTAGCTCCAATTGATGCTTTACAAATGGCAATTTTAAGTGCTAATGCTGATGTTGAACCAGCTGAACTTGTAGAGAAGTTAAAAGAGGGAATTGAACTTACTGTTAAGGCTTTTAATACAGCATTTGAAAAACATGATATTACTGAAGTCGAATATGATGAGTTTAATCCTGATTTTCATAATGCGGTTATGAAAGCAGACAGTGAGGATGTAGAATCTGGGCAGATAGTTATGATTATGCAAAAAGGGTATAAGTTTAAAGATAGACTTTTAAGAGAAGCAATGGTTAGCGTAGCTAATTAATAAATGACCGCGATGTCAAAAAACTATAAATATAATTTATAAAAAACATTAATAATAAAAAGGAATTAACATGGGTGCAACAATAGGAATAGATTTAGGGACAACAAATAGTTGTGTAGCAGTTTATGAAGGTGGAGAAGCTAAGATTATCGCAAATAAAGAAGGTAAGAATACAACACCAAGTATTGTAGCTTTTACAGATAAAGGTGAAGTTTTAGTTGGTGATCCAGCAAAAAGACAAGCGATTACAAATCCAGAAAAAACTATTTATTCTATTAAAAGAATTATGGGTCTTATGATGGACGAAGAGCATGCTAAAAGTGCTATGGATAAAGTTGGATACAAAATTGTAAATAGAAATGGAGCAGCAGCAGTAGAGATTGACGGTAAGACATATACACCTCAAGAAGTTTCTGCAAAAATATTAACAAAACTTAAAACAGATGCAGAAGCTTATCTTGGTCAAGAAGTAACAGATGCTGTTATTACAGTACCGGCATATTTTAATGATGCTCAAAGAAAAGCAACTCAAGAAGCGGGAACTATTGCCGGACTTAATGTACTTAGAATTATCAATGAGCCAACAGCAGCAGCACTTGCTTACGGTCTTGATAAAAAAGGTGAAGAGAAAGTTGTAGTTTATGATTTAGGTGGTGGTACATTTGATGTTACTGTTCTTGAAATTGGTGATGGTACATTTGAAGTTCTTTCTACAGACGGAAATGCTTTCTTAGGTGGAGATGATTTTGATAATGTGATTATTGATTGGTTAGCAGAAGAATTTAAAACTGAACATGGTATTGATTTAAGAGATGATAAAATGGCTCATCAAAGACTAAAAGATGAAGCTGAAAAAGCTAAAAAAGAGTTAAGTGCAACTGCTGAAACTGAAATTAATTTACCGTTTATCACAGCTGATGCAACAGGTCCTAAACACCTTGTTAAATCTTTAACAAGAGCAAAATTTGAAGCTATGACTGAAGATTTAGTTGCTGAAACTTTAGATCATATAAAAGTTGCTATGAGTGATGCTGGACTTGATAACAATGAAATCAATGAAATTATCATGGTTGGTGGATCTACAAGAATTCCTAAAGCTCAAGAAGTAGTAAAAGAATATTTTGGAAAAGAGTTAAATAATTCAGTAAATCCTGATGAGGTTGTTGCTGCTGGTGCTGCAATTCAAGGTGGTGTTCTTACAGGTGATGTTAAAGATGTACTTTTACTTGATGTTACACCACTTTCACTTGGACTTGAAACTTTAGGTGGAGTTATGACTAAACTAATTGATAAGGGTACAACAATTCCTGTGAAGAAATCACAAGTTTTCAGTACAGCTCAAGATAATCAACCTGCAGTTTCTATTGTAGTTGGTCAAGGTGAGAGAGAATTTATTAGAGATAATAAAAACTTAGGTCAATTTGAACTTTCTGATATTGCACCGGCTCCAAAAGGTCAGCCACAAATTGAAGTAACATTTGATATTGATGCAAATGGTGTTTTAAATGTATCTGCTAAAGACAAATCAACTGGAAAAGAAAATAAAATTACTATTTCTGGTTCATCTGGATTAAGTGATGAAGAGATTGAAAAAATGGTAAATGAAGCTGAAGCAAATAAAGAAGCTGATAGCAAAAGAAAAGAAGTTGTAGAGACTAAAAATCAAGCGGAGTCTATGCTTCATCAAATCAAAAAATCTTTAGAAGAAAATAAAGATGCAGATGTAGTTACTGAAGATGAAGAAAAAGCAATCATTGAAGCAGCAGCCGAACTTGAAGAGCTACTTAAAAATGATGAAGCTACAAAAGAGCAAATAGAAGAATCGTTAAAAAAATTAAGTGAAGTAAGTGCTAAACTTATGGAAGCTGAGATGAAAAAACAGCAAGGTGAGCAGGCTGCACAAGGTGCTAATCCAGCTGATGCTAAAAAGAAAAAAGATGATGATGACATCATCGATGCAGAAGTAGAGTAACCCTCTACTTCAAGGCAAAATTATCATATTAAATACTAAAACACTACTAGAGCAGTTTCAAACTTTTTGTAAAAGAAATAATCCCAGAAGCCAGGAGGAAGCAGTTAATTATTTTGCTGTTTTTGGTGGCTTGGATATTAATATTAACACAACAGTCCCTATTGAAATTTTAATCGAAAAATTAATTTTTAATAAATATAAATATCTACGAAATGATATAAGTGCTCTTACAAAAGGAGATAATGCTTATCATCTAATTTTAAGTGGTATTGCTCTTGGTGATAGAAGAACAAATTCAGCTTTCAGACGAGCAAAAATATCTTTTGATGATGGGATAAACATTGTTGATGATCTTTGTAAATTAAAAGTGTTAAAGCTAGAAAAATCACTTCAAAGTTTATCTGCTTTAGATGATCAATATACTGTATCTGAAAAACTTTTATTTACATCTCCATTTGTAAGATTTTGGTTTGCTATTGTTTCTCCATTATTTCAAGGAATAAAAGAGGGTAACTATAAAGAAGCATTTGATAGATTTAAAAATAGAGAATCTGAATTTACTGCGTTAGTTTTTGAACAATTATCTCACGAACTTTTAAAACTTAGTATCTCTAATGATGAAATTCCCAAGTTACGAGGACAAAGTTTGGTTAAACTGGGACGTTATTGGGATGATGATATAGATATAGATCTTCTAGCAAAGACAAAAAGTGGTAAAGTTATTGCGGGAGCCTGCAAATACTCAAATTCAAAAATTAAAAAAAGTGAACTTACAAAACTAAAAGAAAAATGTAAACAAGTTAATATTGATGTTGACGTGTTTGTTTTATTTTCTAAAAAAGGTTATTCTAGTGAATTAAAATCTTTAAAAAGTGATTCTCTTAAACTTTTCACAGTAAGAAATTTTAACTTCTAAGTAAAAAGGTCAATTTGATGTATACAATAATATCTTTAATTTTAGTATTTTTATTAGTGATATTTTCTATATTACTATATTTTAATTCAAAAAAATCAAGACAAGCTGATTTAGATAATGGGATTTGTCCCCAATGTGGAGCAACTGCGAAAGAATTTCGTGATGAAAATACAGGTGTTGTTTTTAAAGTTGATTCTATAAAATCAAGACTTCTTAAAAGTCATGGATGCAGCGGTATTGATGAAATTGAATATCGATGCAATAATTGTCATTTAAAAGAGGTTCACTCTACGGTTGGACAAGGTTGTAGAATTTAAAATATATTGAGTTAATTAATACTTTTATTTATTAGTTTATCAATAGTTTTGACTAAATCCATAACATCCACAGGTTTCATAACATATGCATTCATTCCTATTTTAGATAAACTTGCAACTTCTTTATTTTGACTACCATATGCTGTTGTTACAAGAATAGGTATATCGTTATCTATTTCTCTTATTTTTTCTATCATCTCAAGACCATCCATAATTGGCATAGCTAAATCAGTAATTATTAAATCAAAAGCTTTGCTTTCTTTAGTAAAATTATCATCATCTCGTGCTTGAATAAATTTGTCTAAACCCTCTTGCCCATCATCTGCTACTACTATTTCTTTTACTACAGAAGCTAACGATTTGCATGTTATATCTCTTAAAATAATTTCATCCTCGACATATAATACTTTTAACTTTTTTATTAATTCTATATTATCCATATTCAATTGTCCTCTTTTTTATTTTTTTTCTTTGGTTATTGGTAAAATTATAGTGAAACAAGCACCTTTATATGATTCACCTTCATATTCAAACTCTTCATTCTCTACTGTTAAATTACCCTTCATATGTTTAGATATCATCTCTTCACTCATATAAAGTCCAATTCCGGTACCTTGAGATTTATGTTTAGTCGTAAAGTATGGTTCAAAAACTTTATTTATAATATCATTTGGTATTCCGCCGCCGTTATCTTTTATTTTTATAATTATATTTTTATTATGTGGATATATATCTATAAAAATTAATCTTCTTTGATGCTTTTCTTTTGTTTCTAAAATATCTCTTGCGTTATTTAATATATTCATAATAGCTTGTATAAGTTCACTATCTAATCCATATATCTCTACATCTTTTATATTTTCTACAACTTCTATTTCCCTATTTTTAAATTTAGATTCAAGTAATGATACCGTTTTTTTATAAATATCTTTTACACTAAATATTGTTTTTTCTTTATGTGTTTTAAAGAAGTTTCTAAAGTCATCAATTGTTCTAGATAAGTGTTGTGCTGAATTGGTTATAGTATTAAGCATCTTTATCTCTTGTTCTTCTGATATCGTTCCAAATTCTTTTTGCATCACTATACCACTTGATGCTGTTGATATTACAGATAAAGGTTGTCTCCATTGATGAGCAATATTTTCTAGCATCTCTCCCATACTTGCCATTTTTGATTGTTGGGCTAGCAGTTTTTCCTTTTCTCTTAAATCTTGTATTGTATCTATCTCTTTTGTAATATCTACAAATACCACTACTATAAATCTGCTTTCTTCTTTCGATTTTGTTTCAGCAGTTTTTACAAGGAAGTGATGTAATGTATTATCTTTTTTCATTACCACTTTGATATTTTTATCACTGTTGTTTAAGATATAATCAATCCAATTTTTATTTTGAATATTTTTTTCTTGTATATAGTCATCACTGTCATACTTTTCAAAAAAATCACAAATACAGTCATGCTCTTGGACAAACTCTTCAATATTATTATATTTATTAAAAAAGTTTAAGAATGCAGGATTTGAGTCAACTATATGTTCACCATCTGTTAATACCATAATATACGGCTGAGCATCTAAAATTAATTTATTTCTTTGCTGTTGTTTTTGCAGTTGTTTATTATATTTTTTATTTGCCATAAAGTATAGTATTAAACCAATAACCAGAATAAATAAAAGCATATAAAAAACCATTGCAGTTTGAGTTTGAGATACTTTTGACATATCTATAGAGCTTAGTGGTTTAAATAATATACAATAACTCATTGGGTTACCATTGATATCAGGTAAATTAAAAATAGTTATTAATTGTTGAGATGGTTCCTCTATATGATATTGGCTTTTATAATTAAGAAAGTGTTCAATCTTTTTATTTTTTATGATGTTTAGTTGTTGTTTACCGGCATTCAAATTTGCAACATAGTAGTCATTTATAAATATTTTAGTAAATGGATGTGTTAACTGCTTTTTATATTTTTTATCAACTAAAATTACAGGATTTATCCCTTTTTTATTTAATTTGACTGCAATTGAGTTAAAATGTGTTATTACTTCAAAAATTCCTATAAATTTACTATTATCAAAAATAGGAACCATAGATTTAAATGTCATATCAAATTTTCCTACACTTATAGTTGACATTATTTTCGGCTTTTTTATCATTTTTGCAACATCAAGCCTTGCTTTTATCAAAGAGTCACCTCTCTTTTGAATCCAACTTCTAGAAAAACTTATACCATCTTTTGTAATTAGATGGAACCAAACATTTTTAAAATCTGAATATTTTCTAAGTTTCATGGAAAAATTGTGTAAATTTATTTGGCTTGAGTCATTGTTTAACAGTGCTTTTTTAAAAAGAGAGTCTTCTGCCAGTGATAAAGCAATTGCCAGTGTTGCATTTCTTTTTTCATCAATTAATATTTTAGTTTGTTCTTGCATCTTTTTTGCGGTATTTAAGAAATTATAATGCTTTAGTGAATCTATTTTTGATTGAGTTATATTATCGAATATTATATATGTAACTATAGAAGTAACAAAAAATACTAAAAATAAAATTGAGTTAATATATTTTTGCTGCATAATTATGATTATATCTAAAAGAAGTTGAGTATTTGCAGTAGTAGATAATAGTGGAAGTAATTTATTAAATTAAGTAGAAACATGCATTGATTTGGATAAAATACGAAAAAAATACTAAAAGAGAAAATATGTCAGCAATACAAAGAGTAAAAGATGCAATTGAAGAGATTAAAAAAGGCAAAATGGTCATCATGCTTGATGATGAAGATAGAGAAAATGAGGGTGATTTAGTTTATTCAGCAGCTTTAAGTACTGCTCAGCATGTAAACTTCATGGCAACACATGCAAAAGGACTTATTTGTGTTGCAGTGCCAAAAGAAACTGCTAATAGACTTGACCTTAATCCTATGGTAGCATCAAATACTTCATCTTATGAAACAGCATTTACTGTTTCCGTTGATTGTGCAAAAGCTAGTACCGGAATAAGTGCCGGTGAGAGAGATGATACTATTAGAATACTTGCAAATCCTGTAAGTAATGTTACTGAACTTGTAAAACCAGGACATATTTTTCCTTTAATTGCAAAAGACGGTGGTGTTTTAGTTCGTACCGGTCATACAGAAGGAAGTGTTGATTTATGTAGATTAGCAGGTCTTACAGGTGAATCGGTAATTTGTGAAATTATGAAAGAAGATGGAACAATGGCACGAAGAGATGATCTTGATATATTTGCACAAAAGCATGATATGGTACAAGTTTATATCTCTGATTTAGTTGAGTATAGATTGGCTCATGAATCGCTAGTAAAAGAAATTTCAAGTATAAAAGATACTTTTTTTAATACAGAGGTAACTCGTAAAATTTTTGAAGACCATCTAGGAAGTCAGCATACAATAATTCAGTTTGGAGATATTCAATCTATATCAGCAGTTAAGTTTCACACTGTAGAACCTGATATAAATTTATTTTTAAATGATAATCAACTTCAATCTATGCTGAAAGCTATTAGTTATTTACAAGAAAACAGTGGTGTTTTGATTTTTTTACAAAATCATGATGAAAAAACTGAGAATATGAAAGATTTTGGAGTTGGAGCACAAATTTTAAATAAATTAGGAATTGAAGAGATAAATCTTCTTACAATTGGTGGTAAACACTCTTTTGTTGGTATTGCCGGATTTGGATTAAAAATTAAAGATGAGATAAAAATAGAGGGGTAATTGACTCTCTATCTCTTTTATAGCTGTAAAGCTTTTTTTACTAAGGATAAGTTTTTAGATAACTTATCAACTCTGGACTGAAATTGACTTTTATTGTTGTTATAATATTTAGATGATAAAATAGAGTTTAATTTTTCTTCAAAGTTTTCTATTGTCATCATTTTAATATCATCATCCAGTAAGTTTAAAATAACCGCCGGTTCTTGTTTTTCAAGTTTTATTATCACATGTTCTAGTGTGTATTGATTATCTATATCTATATCTAAAAATTTACACATTTCAATATATACATTGTTTACACTTGAAGAGTGTTTATTATAAATTGTACCTGCATAGTCGTTTAAATATTTATTGTAATTGTTATAATTTGAGAAAAGCTCTTTTAATTTTTGATCATTTACTGTATCTATATCTTTATATACTTTATTTAGTATATGTTTGACACAAAGAAGAGCTATATGACTACAGCTCTTCTCAATATCTGATAAAAATTCATTAATTAACACTTTATTTCAGTTATCTAATTTAACTTATGCTTCCGGTCCAGCAGAAGTAAAATCAAAATCACTATTATTGGTTAAGTATTTTTTGAAATTTTCTCTATACATACCAGCTAGTTTATGAGAAGCTGCATCATAAGATGCTTTATCTTCCCAAGTATTTCTTGGATTTAATACTTCAGTATCTACACCATCAAGAGTTTTTGGAATAGATAAATTAAATATAGGTAATGTTTCAAATTCACTATCATTTATTTTACCATCTAAAATACCATTGATACAAGCTCTTGTATTTTTAATACTCATTCTTTTTCCAGTACCATAAGCACCACCAGTCCATCCTGTATTTACAAGATATACATTTACATTATGTTTATCAATCTTTTCACCAAGAAGTTTTGCATAATCAGTTGGATGTAATGGTAAAAATGCTTCACCAAAACATGCACTAAATGTAGCAGTAGGTTCTGTAATTCCTCTTTCAGTTCCGGCAACTTTTGCAGTATAACCACTTAAAAAGTAATACATGGCTTGCTCTTTAGTAAGTTTTGAAACAGGAGGCAATACACCAAATGCATCAGCACTTAAGAAAATTATATTTGTAGGATGACCTGCAATACTTCCTTCTTGGATATTATCTATATGATGAATTGGATATGAAACTCTGGTATTTTCAGTTTTACTGCCATCAGTATAGTCTACAGTACCTTCACCATCAGCTACTACATTTTCTAAAATAGCACCTTTTCTAATAGCCGCAAAAATTTCAGGCTCAGACTTTGGATCAAGGTTGATAACTTTTGCGTAACAACCACCTTCGAAGTTAAATACACCATTATCATCCCAGCCATGTTCATCATCACCTATCAATGCTCTGTTTGGATCGGTTGAAAGTGTTGTTTTACCAGTTCCTGATAATCCAAAGAAAAGTGCTGTATCACCGTCTTTTCCTACATTTGCAGAACAATGCATAGGAAGTTTGTTTTCTAATGGCAGCCAATAGTTCATCATAGAAAAAATACCTTTTTTCATCTCACCGGCATACCATGTACCACCGATTACAGCTTCGTTTTCCTCTACATCAAATGCAACAAACACTTCAGAATTTAAGTTTTGTTCTTTGTGATTTCCATTGGTTGTTTTACAAGCATTGTATACCATAAACTCAGGTTCAAAATTTTCTAGTTCATCTTTTGAAGGTATTAAAAACATATTTTGTATAAAATGAGATTGCCATGCAATTTCAGTGATAAATCTAATCGATTTTCTACTGTTTTTACTAGCACCACAATATACATCTGTAACATATAAGTCTTTTCCATTTAATTGTGACTTACCATTTAAAAGTAAATCTTCATAAATTTCTTTTGAAATAGGTTTATTTACATCACCCCAAGCGATATATTTATTAGATGGCTCTTGATTTACAAAATATTTATCTTTTGGACTACGACCGGTAAATATACCTGTATCTATCATCAATGCACCTGAAGAACTAATTCTTGCACCTTCATTTTCAACTGCATGATCCATTAAAGTATCAACATCAAGATTTCTATAGACTTGACCTACATTTTTTAAGCACAGTTCGTTTTTAATATCAGACATTTATATTTTTTCCTAATTTTTATTTAAAGATTGACAACAGTACACCAGCTGCAACTGCTGAACCAATTACACCTGCAACATTTGGACCCATTGCATGCATTAAAAGAATATTTGATTTATCATATTCTTGACCAACTTTACTTACAACTCTTGCTGCCATGGGAACAGCTGAAACTCCAGCAGCTCCAATTAGTGGATTGATTTGACCCTCTTTAGAACTAAATTTATTCATTAATTTAGCCATTAGAACCCCAGTTGCAGTTCCAACACTAAATGCAATAAGACCAATTATCATAATTCCCATAGTATCTAATACCAAAAATTTATCAGCAGCTAACTTGCTTCCAACTCCTAAGCCTAAAAATATAGTAACTATATTGATAAGTGAATTTTGCATAGTATCACTTAATCTATCTACCACACCAGATTGTTTTGCAAAGTTACCAAATGCAAATGCTCCAATTAATGGAGTAGATTCAGGTAAAAATAAAATAGCCATCATAAGTATTAAGATAGGTAAAAATAATTTTTCTAATCTATGTACTTTTCGAAGAGCTGGCATTTTAATCTTTCTTTCAGCTTCTGTTGTAAGTGCTTTCATAATTGGAGGTTGAATTACTGGAACTAAAGCCATATAACTATATGCTGCAACTGCTATTGCACCCAATAAATGTGGAGCTAATGCATTTGCAATAAAAATAGAAGTAGGACCATCAGCTCCACCAATTATAGATATTGCACTAGCATCTTGTATATCAAATCCAATCACAACAGCACCAACCAAAGAACCAAAAATCCCAAACTGAGCAGCACCACCAAGTATTGCTGTTTTAGGATTTGCTAGAAGTGGACCAAAATCAGTCATAGCACCTACTCCCATAAAAATAAGAAGTGGAAAAAATCCATTTGCAATACCCATATTATAAATAATACCAAGCATACCATTTTCTTCACCTATTCCTGCTAATGGGATGTTGGCCAATAATCCACCAAATGCAATAGGTAAAAGAAGCAACGGCTCAAATCCCTTAGCAATAGCTAGATAAAATAAAATAAAAACAATAAGGAACATAATAAGTCTTCCCCATGTTTGCTCAAATGTTGTCATAGGTCTTGCATCTTCACTATGTGCTTCTGATGTCATTACATCATCACTAGGACTAAAAAGAGCTTTGATACCTGTTGTTGCATAAAATGACTGTGCCAGTTCACCCAAAGTTTTTGATTGATACTCTTTTTTTTCTGTTTGTACTTCAGCACCACTAGCAAATGCAGTAACACTGAAAATACCTAAAATCATAATTAGCACTGAGGCAATGATTTTTTTATTCATTGATTTCTCCAACATAAATGTTTATATTAATTAGCCGATTACGACTATAGTTTGACCTTCTTCAACAGCATCATTTTGCTTAACTGTAACTGCTGTAACAGTTCCTGCACATGGTGCCTCAATATCAATTTCCATTTTCATCGCTTCTAAAATTGCAACTACTTGACCTTCTTCAACCTTGTCACCAACATTTACTAATATTTTCCAAACATTACCATTAACATTAGCACCTACTTCAGTACCAGAACCACTTGGAGCTGGAGCTGCCGCCGGAGCAGTTTGTGCAGCTGGTGTTGCTGCTACTGGAGCAACTTGAATATCTGCGTCACCCTGGGCTACTTGTACACTGAATTTTTGTCCATCAACTACTACTGTATAGTTTCCATCTGCCATTTTATTATTTCCTTCTTTTTCATCTGTATTTTCTGCATCACTTATTTTTCTAACATTTAAAGGTGATTCACCTTTTAAGAATGCTATACCTTTTTCATCACAAGCAGCAGCAATAAAAATATTTTCTTCTGTTACTTCTAATTCTTCAATTTCTAATCTTTCTTTCCATGCTGCAATTGATTTTTTAACATCTTCATCTGCAATATCAAGAGGATTTCTCTTTGTTGGTTCAAGTTTTAATTTTTCGCTTGCTAGTTTAACAACATCTGCATCTGGTTCAACCGGTGTTTTTCCAAAGTACCCAAGTACCATTTTTCCATAACCTGGAGCAATTTGCTTCCATGGTCCAAACATAACATTTGCATAAGCCTGCTGCCAGTAAAATTGAGAAACTGGAGTTACAGATGTACCGTATCCACCTTTTTCAACAACCTCTTGCATAGCTTTAATAACTTCTGGAAATTTATCTAAAGTTCCACTGTCTCTCATCATTTGAGTATTAGCAGTTAATGCACCGCCCGGCATAGGTGAGAATGGAATAAGAGGTGAGACTTGTGTAGCTTCCGGCGGTATAAAATAATCTTTTAACTGATCTTTTAAAACTTCTTCATATTTTAAAATTTTACCAATTTCTAATCCACCAAGATCAAATTTACTACCTTTAGTAGCGTGTAACATAGTTAAAATATCAGGTTGAGATGTTCCTCCACTTACCGGTGATGCAGCTAAATCAATACCATCAGCTCCAGCTTCAAGTGCTGCTAAATATGCTGCAACTGATACACCGGCTGTTTCATGAGTATGAAGACGAATGTGTACATCATTTCCAAGTAATTTTCTAGCCATTGTTATAGTTTCAAAAATTTTAGTTGGGTTTGCAGTACCACTTGCATCTTTAAAACATACACTGTCAAATGGAAGACCACTATCCAAAATACCTCTTAAAGTTTTTTCATAAAATGCAACATCGTGTGCTCCGGTACAACCTGGCGGTAAATCCATCATTGTTACAACAACCTCATGTTTTAAACCATGATTTTTGATACATTGAGCAGAATATTCAAGATTTTGAACATCATTTAAAGCATCAAAGTTTCTGATAGTTGTAGTACTATGCTTTGCAAACATCTTGGCATGCATATCAACAAGTTCACGACTACCGGTATCTAACATAACCGTATTTATACCTCTTGCCAAAGTTTGTAAGTTTGCATCTGGACCAACTATTGCCCTAAATTTATCCATCATCTTAAAAGCATCTTCTTGTAAATAGAAGTATAATGATTGAAATCTAGCCCCTCCACCAAATTCATAGTGAGTAATACCAGCTTCCCTTGCAGCTTCAACAGCCGGCATGAAATCTTCCATAAGAACACGACCGCCAAAAACAGATTGAAATCCATCCCTGAAAGTTGTATCCATTATATCAATAAATTTTTTTGACATTATTATTAACCTTTGTTATTAGTTTCTTGATTATGATGTAAAATTGCTGCTGTTATTGCTGCAATTACATTTTTATTATCGGTGGGTTTGGGTTTCCACTCATTTGAGGTTGAAGAACTTTTTGGTTCCTCTGCGAAATATTTAGCAATAATAGCCGCTTGTGCTTTTAATGCAAATATCATAATTACCAGAAATGTAAATACAATTCCCATTCCTAGTGCCATAAACTTTAAGGCTTCACCTACTAAATTTACTTCCATATATATTGCTCCATATCCTAATAATGACTATAGCCATTAAAAATTACAATTTCGCTATTTTATATTAATAATGCTTTAGTAAATATTTATTTGAATAATAAAGTCCATCAAATTTATAAATTTATTTTAGTAATACATTTTGTTACACACGACGAAGTTTTGATTTATAAAATTACCTTTCCAATTTTATATGCCATATCATCTATTTTGTAACAAAATGCAATAACCTTAGAACTAAACTTTTGTACTTGAATATACATTTCTCATCCTTTTTATAAATAATTTTAAGAAGTATGACATATCTTTTAGAAAATATTAAAAAATATGTCAAATTGTAATGTTTTTATGATATAATATGTCAAATATTCATTTAGGAGAAAGAAATGTTACAAGTATATGATATTATTGAAAAGTTAAAAGATGTAATAGGTGCACAAAAAGATGATGGAAAAATCTTTGATAAAGATGTGGCTACTGCTTTGGAAATATCGCAGGCAAATTTTGCAACTATGAAAACACGAAATAAAATACCATTTTCAAGTGTTTTGGATTTTTGTGCATTAAAGAAAATTTCAATAAATTGGCTTTTATACGGTCAAGACCCCAGTAGTTTAGTAGATAGTACAGATAAATATTGGATACGATATTATCCTGGTATTGCTATGAGCGCCGGAGGGGGAGGTTCTTTGGAAGCTGAAGATTTTGAAAAACTAAATATTCCTGATTATTTTGTTAAAATGATGGGTGGAAAAGATATGGTAAAAACAATTGAAGCTATAAATGTTACAGGGGAAAGTATGGAACCATCTTTAAATGATGGAGATATAATATTTGTCGATGTTTCTAAAAATCATTATTCAAAAGATGGAATTTATGCTATTTATACAGATGATGGATTACTTGTAAAAAGGATACAAAAAAGAGCAGATGGTCAATTTGATATAATCTCAGATAATCAAGTTTTTTCAAATCAAACAATTTCTAAAAATGATTTAACTATATATGGTAAGGTTGTAAGTTCTTTTGGAAGTGTTTTTTAATATTTATTGGGTATAATCTTTCCAATAATTCATTAAGGAGCACTTAATTTGGACGGTCATCCCCCCATATACTTAAACTTAAATAGGCAGTTTTTATGGAATATTTAATATTTCTGTTTGTACTGGTTATTGGTATCTCATTCTTATGTTCTGTTTTGGAATCAACCCTTTTATCAACAAATATGTCTTATATATCTGTATTGGGAAAACGCAATCCAAATGCCGGTAAATTACTTAAAAAACTAAAAATTGATATAGATAAATCAATATCATCAATATTGATTTTAAATACTTTTGCAAATACTTTAGGTGCAACGGCTATTGGTGTTCAGGCACAAATTGTATTTGAAAATGATAGTACTTTTGTTTTAATTGTTTCAATTGCATTAACTTTTATGATTTTATTTTTTGCTGAAATAATTCCTAAAACAATAGGTGCAATTTATTGGAAACAATTGGCTCCTTATGCTGCAAAAACAATTGAAATATTCATTTTTATTACATATCCTATTATTATATTTACACTTTTTGTAACAAAAAAAATAAGTAAAAATAAAGATGATACAGTTACAAGAGAAGAGATACTTCATACAACACTCTTAAGTGAAGAAGATGGTATTATTAATGATATGGAATCAGATATTATTGAAAATACATTATCACTTAAAGAGGTTAAATTAAAAGATATTTTAACTCCAAGAAGTGTGGTTTTTGCAGTGCAAAAAGACACTTTAATCAAAGACTTGCTTGATGATGAAAGAACTTATAAATTCTCAAGAGTTCCTGTATATGATGAGGGTATTGATAATATTGTAGGTATGGTATTAACTAAAAAACTTTTTAAATATGCTATAAAAGATCCAAATGTAACTATTGAAACTATTATGGCTAATGTTGATAGTGTTAATGAAAATATACCTGTATCAAAAGCTTTAAACAGTTTCATAAAATCTAAAGGACATATGCTAATTGTAACTGACGGCTATGATCAAACTGAGGGTATTGTTACACTTGAAGATTGTATTGAAACTTTACTTGGTCTTGAAATTATGGATGAACTTGATACTACTGAAGATATGAGAAAATTAGCATCTGCTAAAATGAAAGCTAGAAGAAAACTAGTGAAAACAAACGAAGAGTAGTTTCTTTAGTAATAGCGGTTCTACAATAAATTAAATTAGAGTTATTGAATTCCTTTTAAACCTGCAAAGAAGAGTTTTAATCTCTTCTTGAGATTTTCCTACAATATATAAAGCATTAAAATTATATTGTTTCATTTGATTAAACAAATCTTCATCATTTTTATATTCTGTGATAATTATAATTTTGGCATAATCATAATAAGATTGTAAAAATTCAATTTCAGTTTTGATTATATTCATATTATCACTTGCCAAAATAAATTTATTTGACTTACCAAAATCTATAATTTCAAAATTTTTATTAATAAAAATGGGACTGAAATATTTAAAATCCTTTAACTTATTTGTTTCCACTTGTCGCTTTAGGAATTCTAAAATAGATAAAAAATTATTGATATATATACTTGGTAATTTTAGTTTATAAAATAAATCATTTTTATATGAGAATGTAGTGGTAAATAAAGAATGTATAGTTAGATTACTGATTTTATATTTATCTACTGTAAATTCACTAGATGATGGTTGAATCGCAGTTATATATTTATTATTTGTACAAAATAATATTTTATTGTTATCAATATTTTTTAATAGTTCAAAATCTTTTTGAATATCATTGGTTAATAAAACTATATCTTTATTAGAAGAGGAAAATATATTTAAAAATTCAAAGCTTATATCATCGCAATAAAAACTTTTAATCTCTTTTGTACTTAAAATAAATCGAAGTAATCTAACTAAAGATTTTTTAGTATCATCAATCTTTATCCAAGCAATTTCTTTATCACTAATTTCTATTTCATCACTAAATAAAATACCAAATGCACCATTTGAGATTGCTAATTCAATATCTTCTTGACAATTTGCTATAAATAAATCACCATCATTCACTTTTGATGGATTTGTTTGGATTTGTGTGATAAATGATATTGCCGGAGTATTTAAAAGATTTCCGCCAACAATATCAACTATAGATGATATTTGCAATTTTTTAACTTATTTTTGTACCAATTATTTTTGGTTTTTCTGGTCGAATTAAATGTAATCCATTTTCATCTTTAGCTGCTAAAAGCATACCTTCAGACATCATACCCATCAGCTTTGCAGGTTTTAAATTTGCTACAACACAAGCTTGGGTTCCAACTAGTTCATCAGCAGAATAAAATTCTTTTATTCCTGCTAAAATTTGTTTGTTTTTACCTTCACCTAAATCAACTTGTAATTTAAGTAATTTTTTTGATTTTGGAACTTCAACAGCTTCCACAATAGTTCCTATTTTTAAAGAAGTTTCAAAAAATTTATCAATTGTAATTAGATTATCCTCTTCTGTAATTTCTACTTGTTTTTCAGCCTCTTGTCTTGGTTTTTGTACTTTCTCTTCAACTTTTTGGACATCTGCAGTTACCAAAAGCGGCTCTTCAATTCTAGGAAATAAAGCATCAATTTTTGTGATAACTGTGTCACCGATTAGACCTTTATTAACTATGATATTTATATATGTTTCATTATCAATAGTTATCCCTAAAGATTTGGCTATTTGACTTATTTTATGAGGCATTACACTTTCTAGTAAAACAGAAACTTTAGCCATGATATTTGTTACTAGTGCAACTAAAGCCATAGCTTGTTCTTCACGACCGTCTTTCATCATATTCCAAGGCTCATAATCACCAATTGCTTTATTTGCAATTGTTAATACTTTCCATAATTCTTCAAGATATTTATGGATTTGCATATTAAAGATAAGTTGTTCTACATTTTGCAAAATAGCATGAACTTCATCTAGTTCTTTTTGATGATATTTTATTACATCTTTGCTGACGATTTTAAAATCAGAATATTTTCCACTCATGCCGCTAATTCTATTTAGTAAATTTCCTAAATCATTTCCAAGGTCTGAATTGATTCTATCAATTAAAGCTCGTTGAGAAAAATCTCCATCTTGACCAAATGGTACTTCTCGAAGCATAAAATATCTAAAAGCATCAAGTCCATAAGCATCTGCAACCTCTTTTGGATTTACAACATTTCCTTTTGACTTTGACATTTTTTCACCATCTCTAGTCCACCAACCGTGAGCTGCGATATGATCTGGAAGCGGCAGCTCCAAACTCATTAAAAATGCCGGCCAGAAAATTGCATGAAATCTTAAAATATCTTTACCAACCAAATGAACTTTTGCAGGCCAGAAATCCATATTAGCTTCATCTGTACCATATCCCAAAGCAGTAATATAGTTCATCAAAGCATCAAGCCAAACATACATTACATGTTTATCATCATCCATAGATGAAGGAAGTTTTACACCCCAGTCAAATGAGGTTCTTGAAATAGATAAGTCATTAAGTCCACCGGCTACAAAATTTACAATCTCTTTTGCTTTTGCACGTGGCAATATAAATTCTGGATTATTTTTATAAAGTTCTAAAAGTTTATCTTCATAATTTGAAAGTCTAAAAAAGTAACTTTCCTCTTTTACAACTGTTGTCGGTCTTCCACAATCAGGACAACCTTCTTCGTCTATAAGCTGAGCATCTGTAAAAAAAGTTTCACATCCTACACAATAATTACCCTCATAATTACCTTTATAAATATCACCTTTATCAAACATTTTTTGAAATGCTTTTTGCACACCTGTTTTATGTTCTTCATCAGTAGTACGAATAAATTTATCATAACTAATATCAAAATCATCCCAAAGTGTTTTAAACTTACCGCTTATCTCATCAGCATATTCTTTAGGAGTTTTACCTCTTTGAGCGGCACTTGTAGATATTTTTTGACCATGTTCATCGGTACCTGTTAAAAAGAAAGTATCATATCCTACTAATCTACTATAACGAGCAAGCATATCTGCTATAATTGTTGTGTAAGCATGACCTATATGTGCTATGTCATTTACATAATAGATTGGGGTTGTGATATATACTTTTTTACATGAGTTGTGATCTGACATTTGAGTTCCTTGAAGTAATGATTTCAATTTTTTAAATTAGGGGATTGTACCTAATTAAAGTAGTTATATTAATTAAATATTAATATGATATTGTTAAGTAGATATATGAATATAATTTAGGATTTAATAAAAATAATTATTAATAATATTAAATAACACAATTTTGCCACTTTTTTTATATAGAATTTTATATAAAATTAAAAAAGGAGAGAAAATGAAAAAAATCATTTTATCGGTATTGTTTGTATTTGTTGGAAGTTTGTTTGCTGCGAAGCCAGTGACACCTTCTATTGAGGATGCTAAAGCAGCAGGTATAAAAGCTATTACTGTTGCTGAAGCTAAGGATTTGTATGACAAAAAAGTTCCATTTATAGATTGTAGATCTACAAAAATGTTTGCAAAAGGTAGAGTTAAAGGTTCTAAGCTTGTTGCATATAAAGCAAAGGGTGGTAAAAAAGAGAAAAAAGTTGGTTGGGATGTGACAAAAGATGAAAAAATTATTCCAAAATTTTTAAGTAAAATGCCATCTGATAAAAGTGCCGGTGTAATATTTTATTGTCAAGGTGAAACTTGTTGGAGAGCATATAAAGCTGCGGTTGTAGCACAAAAAAATGGTTATACCAATGCTTACTGGTTTAAAAATGGTTATCCTGCATGGAAAAAAGCAGGATATCCTGTAGAGCCATAATTATCTTTAGATAGGTTGGCATATTTGTCAACCTATTTTATATTAAATCAAAGGGAATATGATGACAATATCGAAAAAATTACTACTAAATATACTAGTTACACTAGTTGGCTTTATTATTATTGTTGGTTTTAGCTATAAAGCAAGTAATGATTCAGTAAATGCGTTAGATACAATTTATAATAAAAATGTTGTACCTCAAGCAAAAATAAGTAAACTTATTAGTGATTTTAATATTATAGCCAATGGTTCAGCAAATGTACTTGCTGATTTTATGACTTATACTGCTGCGGATATGGAGATAGTGGAAACTAAAAAAAGCATTGATAAATTTATGTCAAGTAAATGTCTTTTAAGAGATGATAAAGCATTTTTAAAAAAATGCAACGAAATAAAAAAAGAGTATTCAAAATTTGAAAATGCTTATAAAAAGCTAAGAACTGCCTATGATGAAGAAGATGAAGATTTACTGCTTGAAGCTGCTGAAGAATGGTCTATCTCGCATTTTTATATTATGAAAAGGTTAGAGGATATTGCAAAAGTATTAGAAGTAAAAGTTAATAAAATTACAAAAGAGGTTGCAAGTGATCTTACTGTAACAAAATGGACAATTGTGGTAATTAGTTTAGTTGTGATTGTCATATTGTTAATTTTATTTTCAATACTTTCAAAAAACATTACAACTTCTATTTCAATATTTCAAAAAGGACTATTGTCATTTTTGAAATATGCAGTTAGAGAACAGGATAGTGCTGAACTAATAGAATTAAAAGGTAAAGATGAATTAGCTCAAATGGCACAGGAAATTAATTCTCAGATTGATAGAATAACAGAGATAATGGAACAAGATAAAAGAGTTGTTGCTGAAATTGATGATGTAATGGGAAAAGTTGCCAATGGTTTCTTTGCTTATAGAATTCATCAAAAAGCAGCTACAGGTGAGTTGGATGCATTAACAGGAAACATAAATACAATGATTCAAGATGCGAAAGATAAGTTTGATGTTATTAATAAAACATTAAATGAATTTGGACAGTCAAATTTTGGATATAGAATTCCTAGTAATGATATGTTTGGCTTATATGGGGATTTTGGTTCTTTGGCAAACTCTGCAAGGCTGCTTGGGCATAATGTATCAGAACTTTTAGCAACAATTATTAATAATGGTGAAAAACTGCAAAATAGTACAGAAACCTTATCTCAGTCAGTTGAGTCTTTATCAAAATCATCTAATGAACAAGCCGCTTCTTTAGAAGAGACGGCAGCAGCAGTTGAAGAGATTACTGGTAATATTAAAAATAATACATCTATAGCAGTTGAGATGTCTGAACTTGGCAGGCATGTTAAAATTTCAGTTGAAAATGGACATAAATTAGCAGATAGCACAGCTACATCAATGGAAGCTATAGATTCACAAGTAAATGCTATTAATGATGCTATTTCTGTGATTGACCAAATTGCATTCCAAACAAATATACTTTCACTAAACGCTGCAGTTGAAGCAGCAACTGCAGGTGAAGCTGGAAAAGGATTTGCTGTTGTTGCTCAAGAGGTAAGAAACCTAGCATCTAGAAGTGCTGAAGCTGCAAAAGAGATTAAAGATTTAGTAAGTTCTGCAACACAAAAAGCTAGTGAGGGTAAAAATATTGCCGAAAATATGATAGATGGTTACAATAGTCTAAAAGAAGATATTGATAAAACATTGACAATGATAGATCAAGTAACAACTGCAAGTAAAGAGCAAGAGCAGGGTATAAATCAAATAAATGATTCAATTAGTGCACTTGACAGTACTACACAGCAAAATGCTGCTACTGCTGCATCTATTGATATGCTTGCAAATGAAGTGGCACAGATGTCAGAACAATTAATTAAAGCATCTTCATCAGCAAAATTTAAAGATGAAACAAAACAGCAAGTATGTGATTTAGGATTGGTTCAGCATGTAGCAAAAGTAAAAAATGACCATATTAATTTTAAAGATAATAACTTTGCAAAACTTGGTGATTATAAACAGTGGAAAGTTGTAAATCATCATGAGTGTAGACTTGGAAAATGGATGGATGAACAAGAAAGATTAAACACTGATTTTATTGGTTCTGCACACTGGGAAGAATTAAAAGTTGTTCATGAAAGAGTTCATATTGGTGTTCAAGATTATATTGAAGCAGATGCAAAACTAGAGAGTAATTATAATCTAAGGATTATAGCTGCAGATATTGAGAATACAACTTTAAAAGTATTTGAAAAGCTTGATGATTTAAAGACAGTGCACTGCCAAAATCTTAATAAAGAAGATAAAAAACAAATCGAGCCTGGACAAACAAATAAGCCTAAAGATATAGATAGCAACCATTTGAATGTTGCATTTAAAGCCAATAATAAACAAAATATTATTAAAGAAAAGAGTAGCGAAAATAATGAATGGGAAAGTTTTTAAAAAGGAATATAAAAATGAAGAAAATTGCAATAGTTGATGATGAACAAGATATCTTAAATATTTTAGAAGAGTTTTTTAATAGAAGTAATGAGGTAAGTGTAACGACTTTTAATAATCCTGCAACTGCACTTGATAAGATAAAATCTGGTAGTTATGATTTGATTTTGTTGGATATTATGATGCCTCAGCTTGATGGTATCTCTTTTTTAGAGAAAATTAAGGAATCTAATCCTGAAATTAAAGTGATAATGATGACAGCTTATACTACACTTGAAAGAAGTATTAAAAGCCATAAGCTTGGTGCTGAAAACTATCTGACTAAGCCGTTTAAAAGTTTGAATGATGTTAAAACTAGAGTATTTGAAGAGCTACAGATCTAAATAATTAAATTTTTAGAATTCAAATCCACCGCCGGCACCTTTATTCATAGATTCATAAACAGCTTTAACATATTGTTTGCGAATCTCGCACTCTATAATTTTAGGGCAGAGTGTACAAGATGAGAGTTGATTTTCTTCTTGGCATTTCTCTATTATAATTATTTGTTTATCAAGTGCAATATTCCACTCATCTTTAATTTCAGGGTTAGACATTATGTTTATAAGCTTCTTTGACTATATTTATCTCTTCATTGCTTCCAAAAAAACATGGACTGGTATCATGAATGTGTGTTGTTGGGATCTCTAAAACTCTTTTAAATCCATCTATGGCTTGACCACCTGCAGATTCATAAGTAAATGCAAATGGAAATACTTCAAACAGTTGTCGTAATTTTCCTTTTGGTAAATCAGTAGTACTAGGATATGAAAAAAGTCCGCCGCCTTTTAATAAAATTTGATGTAAATCTGGAACCATACCACCACTATATCTTAGTCTATAACCATCTTTAAAAAATTTATCTACCATCTCTTTATGATGTGGCAGCCAACAAGCTTGTGTAGAACCTGGAGCTTTTAGTTTCCCTTTTTCATTAAGTTTTATATCTTGAATATAATTAAATTCACCTTTTTGCAGTCTGTACATTTTTACAGATTTTCCATCAGCTATAACCATCTCAACGCGAGGTCCAAATACAACATAAACAGAAGCTATTATATTTGTACCTGTAAAGTCATTTTCATAAATTCCATAAATAGAACCAACAGATAAATTTACATCAACTAAGCTGCTTCCGTCAAGTGGATCATAAGCAATTAAATATTTTCCATCTTTATTGATATCTACTATATTTTCTTGCTCTTCACTTACTATTTGCTTAACACTTGAAATTTTTTTGAATTCATTTTCTATTACAATATCTGAAGCAATATCAAGTTTTAATTGTGTGTCTCCCGTACTGTTTTGGTTATCACTTTTAGAAGTATCACCTTCTTCTATAATACTTTTAATCTCAATACTCGCTCTTTTGATTGCTTCTATTATCTCAGTCATTTTTATACCTTTTTCGCATTTTCTTTTATCCATTGAACTATTTGTTCTGGATCGTTTAAATCTAAAATTTGCATACCTTCAGGAATGCTTTCTTTATCAATTGTATCATCAATTGCAAGTGTATCACTTACTTCAAAGTATTTTTCATCTAACTTTTCTCTACAGATACAAATTCGAGGAAGAGGTAAAGTTTTTAACCCCTCAACAAGTAAAAAATCAAATTCTTTGAATATCTCTATCAATTCATCAATTGTTGAAGTTTCTTTTTTAAAATATGTAGTTTTATTTGGACTTACAACCGCTACATCAGCACCTGTTTGAGAAAACTTAAAACTGTCTTTTCCATCTTTATCAAAAACTGCTTTGTCTTTTGGGTCGTGTTTAACTATAGCTACTTTTGCTCCGCTATCTTGTAAAATATTTGATATTTTAACTATTAAGGTTGTTTTTCCACTATTTGAAGGACCTGTAAATGCTACTGCTAATCTTTTATATTTATTATTTATCATAGTCGCATTTTATCTAAAATATTATATAATCCCAATTATGAAACCAAAAGGAATTAATGTGCCTAATAGAATATTATATATTATAACTCTTATCTTATCTATGTTGATGTTTGTTGGTTGTCAAAGCGGCTTAAGTGTTTTTGACAAAACAGGGACTCAATATGAAAAAGGTTTACAATATACCAAAGTGAATTTTTTAATTTATGAAAATGAAACTAAAGCAATTATAAATGCAACTTATTTAAACTCAGTTAACAGTACAAAATGGGATGATGAATATCAAAATTTTTTAATCGGTATTTATATATCAAACGGTCAGGAGGTGGATTATACTATGACTATGAATAATAAAACTTATGTTAAAATATCGCAAATAAATGATGATAATAAAGAGTATGAACATATCCCGCTTAAAAATCCATGGGCAAAATATTATTTAGTAAGCTTTGAAAATGATGATAATAAGATTTTAGAATTAAAATATTATAATACTGCTTTTCAGAATAGTCAAATTTTAAATGTTGAAGATACAAATACTACTTTGAATGAGATGGTTTTACGGTTTGAAAAAGAGTAGAAAGTTTAATTTTATTATTTTTATCTAGATGATTTTTATATATGAAGTAATTAGCTAAAACTTTCTTTCCATATTTTTTAGTTTCATCATACGGAAGCATCTCCATACTTAAAAATGGTTCATATTTTCCATTTTTGAATAATCCATTTTTGAATAATCGTTTTGTAAAGCCAATACCGCCATTATACGCATAAGCTATAAATAAAGGATGTTTAAGTCTTTTTTCTAAAAAGTTCAAATGATGATTGGCATATTTTAAATTTGTTTTAGGAATAAGCAGTTTATCTATATCATAAAACTCTTTTAACTCTTTTGCTATTGATTTACTTAAAAATGGCATAATCTGCATTAAACCCATAGCATAAGCACTGGAAATTGATGTTTGAATAAATCTACTTTCCTGTCTGGCAATAGCATAAATCAAAGCTTGTCTATCAAGTGGAAATTTACCAACAGTATCTTTATATGGAGTGATAAAATATGATTTTTTATACCTAAAGAATCTCTCTTTTACAAAAGACAGATGTCCTAAAGTTTGTTTTTTGTTTAATAATTTATTATATTTATACATTTTATTTTGGTTCATTTTCTTTGTATCTCTTAAAATTGGAAACCAAACGAATGGATTATTATAATTATAATCTGATTTCTTTGTATTATTATTTTGTATATTATAAACTATATTCTTAGGCTTTATATTTATCTTCTCAAAACTAAATAATGAGTATATATTATTATCCCAACTTGATTGCAGCTTGTCTAAATATTTTTTATCTTTAGTTAGCTTATATTGCCAAAAAAGTACCTTGTCTTTATCTTGTTGAAAATATCCGTTTTTATATGAAGTTTGTAAAAATTTCAATGCTTTTTTTTCTTCATTATGTCTAATTGCATTTATAGCTAAATGAAAAGTACTTTTATGACTTAAATTAGTTGTATCAAGATTTAAAAGAGATTGCTGTATTTTATTCAATTTAGGATTTGTAACTATTAGTTTAATAGTTTGCGCAAACGCTTTTTGTTCTTGTTTGATTTTACTGTTTTTAAATTTTTGTATTAACTCTTTTGGTAAGTGATGATTGAAGTTATTTACTCTAAATTTACCACCACATTCATTAAAAGTGTTAAAAAAGACCTCATTTGAACTATTTATTAAAGTAATAAAGGGATTTGCAGAGTTTAATATTTCAACCTTTTTAGCACTTTTAGGATAGGGGATTTTAAGTTTATTGATTATGGTCTGTTTTTGTTTCTTTGACAGTTTAGTTGCTTTATAAGTACTCATCCCAAGTTCAATACAAGTGCTGCTTTGATTTACAAGAGATTCTGCATTTAGTTTTTGACACCAAACTACAGCTGATGTTTCTTTATGTTTTAACTTTTTAGCATACCTGTAAAAAAGTTTATTATTTACAGCTCTAGCTTGTCCTAAAGCTTTTATAGCTTGTTTTGGAGTGATATCTTGATTTAGATATCTCCAAATATAAAAATCTTTAGCGATGCTTCTAGGCTTTGTATCTAGCCATTTTTGAGTAATTTGATGTTGAGCATAGATGCTTGTTGAGAAGATTAAAATTAAAACTAATCTTATCATATCAAGTAGCTATTTAGTCACTATCGAAAATGATAAATTTGTCATCTCTTTATGCTCTTTAATGAAATTATTTAAATCTTTAAGTTTTAGCTCTTCAATTAATTTTAATTCTTGTTTTGGATAATTTTGTTTTAACCCTTTATAATACAAATTAAATGCTCTACTTTGCCGTTGAGAAAAAGTTTCGGTTCTAAGGGGTTCACTTCCTAATAAAAACTTTTTAGCACTTTGCAGTTCTTTAGAAGTTACGCCATTTTCTACAAATTCTTCTACAAGTTTTTTTACTAAATTTTTAGCTTTTTCTTGATTTTCTAATTTAGTTTGTAAGTGTCCTGTAAAGTATGAGTGTGATTTAGCCATTGAGATATATCCATAAGCTGAGTAGGCTAAACCTCTTTTAACTCTAATCTCTTCCATCAGTCTACTGCCAAATCCACTGCCGCCTAAAATAAATGACGCAACTTTTGCTTTATAACTATTCTTATCTTTTGAATCAAGATTAAAATCACTTCCAAAATATATATAAGCTTGTTGAGTATCTTTTATTTGAAGTTTAGTTTGAACTTTTGAATTAACTTTTATTGTTTTTAATTTAGTTTTACCACTAGATTTAAAGTTTTTAATAATAGGTAATATAGAATCTTTTATCTCTTTAAATGATATATCACCGCCTGCAACTATGATTAAGTTATCAAGATTGATTATATTGTTTATATGTAGTTTAATATCTTTTAATTTGATATTTTTAATTGATTTAATAGTACCTGATGAACTGTTTTCTAAAGCAGTATCTGTGAAAATTATTTTTTTTAGTTGTATCTTTGCTACATAATCAAAATCATTTTCTTTTTGTTTTAATCTACTTATTTGTAAAGTTTGTAGTTTTTCTAATGTTTGTTTCGTTGTATTTGGATCATTTAATAATTGTTGTAAAAACTTTAAAGCTGTTTTATATTCACTTTTTAAACAGCTAACTTCAATAACAAAAGTTTCAAAACCATTAGAAGTGTGTATAGAAATTGCTCTATTTTCTAACTTTCTGGCAAATGCAACTGCACCATCTTTTTTTGTACCTTCATTTAAAAGTTTGGCTGTTAAACTGGTAAGCCCACTTTTGCTTTTATCTTGAATATATCCACTGTTTTGAAAAACTAATTGTAAGTTAAATATTGGCAAAGTTGGATGTTTTTCAAAAATTACCGGAACTTTTACATTATTTATTTTAATCTCTTTAATTGTTGCACCCATAACTATTCCTTGTAATAAAATAAAAAATAAAATAAAATTTTTCATTTGTTGTCCTCTAGCTTAATATTCCTAAAACTTTTCAAGAATTGTATAAGCCGTATTTCGTTTTGCCGGATTTTCACCTATATCTTTGATTAGGTTAATCATCTCACTTTGATTCATGCTATTTGTTGTACCTGCAGCACTTACAACATTTTCTTCCATCATAGTGCTGCCTAAATCATTTGCACCAAATTTTAATGCCATTTGACCTATATAGCTTCCTTGTGTTACCCAACTGCTTTGAATATTTTGAAAATTATCTAAATAAAGTCTTGCAACTGCTAAAAGTCGCAAATATCTATTTGAACTTTGGGGCTGCATATTTGGGATCTCTTTTAAAAGCTGTGTATGTGAACTTTGAAAACTCCACATAATATATGCTCTAAATCCACCAGTTTCATCTTGTAGTTGTCTTATTTTATCCCAGTGTTCAATTATTTGCTCATCTGTTTCAATTGTGCCAAACATCATTGTTGCTGTTGATTTTATACCTAATTTATGAGCTTGACGATGAACTTCCAGCCAATCTTCGGTGTCAAGTTTTTTTGGTGCAATTATATCTCGAACATCATCATTTAAAATTTCTGCTCCAGCTCCTGGAATTGATGCTAACCCTTTGTTTTTCAGTCTTTGTAGAACTTCTTGATAACTTATATGTGAGAGTTTTGCTATATAATCAATCTCAATAGCAGAAAAACCGTGTAAAGTTATAGTTGGATATTTTGAACAAATATGTTCAACCAAATCTTCATACCATTCAATTTTAAGCTTGGGATGAACACCGCCTTGGAAAAGTATTTGAGTTCCGCCAATTTCAAGCAACTCATCTATTTTTTCATCAATTTCATCATAAGTTAATACATAAGCATCATCATCTTTAAGATGACGATAAAAAGCACAAAACTTACAATCTACCCAGCAAATATTTGTATAATTAATATTTCTATCTACTACAAATGTTGTTATTTTTTGAGGATGCAGTTCAAGCTTTCTTTTACTTGCCATCTCTCCCAAATCTAACAAAGAGGCATTTTGAATTAAATCCAAAGCCTCTTCATTACTTAATCTTTTATTTTTCATTTTAATCTTTTAGAACTTGCTACCTAAGCTAAACTCAAAGCTTGATGTTGCATCGCCAGGTTTATCATCAAGAGGCTGAGAAAATATAAATTGTAACGGTCCAACAGGAGAGATCCATTCAATTAAAGCTCCTGTTCCACTTCTTTTAATTTGTGTAAAATTACTTTGACCAACCATACCATAATCATAGAAAAGTCCCCATCTCATTTTAGCTTTAGGAATTAAAGGCATACTAAGTTCTATAGAGTTTGCAAACATTCTTGTGTATGGTGATTCATCAGTTTGAGGTCCAAACGCATAAGATTTATATCCTCTTACACTTTTTACCCCACCTAAATAAAATGAATTACCTTGCGTTATAAATCCGGTATCTTCAAGAATTCCCAAACGCGCTCTATATCGAATAATTGCATCATAATCTAAATAATCTTCTAATCCTTTAAAATATTTATATGTAGTAGAAGATTTTACATATTCTGCATCCCCGCCAACTCCTGCTATTTCTAAACTGGTACTGGCAATCATCCCGCTTCTTGGAATAAAGTAAGAATCAGTATTATTAAAGTTTATATAAGGGGTAATTGAGCTTATTATATAAGTTAAATTATCTTGTGGTTTTGTATCGTATGTTTCTTGTATTTGGTCTAAAGAATATGTAGTACCAATATGAGCATGTCTAGTTAATGCTTTACCGGCTCCAACTGAAAATCCGACACTTTCCTGAGTTAATTTATAATCAGTATATGTTATTTCACTTTCAGTTTGATGAGCAGCAACACTACCGCTATATTTACTGTCGTTAATTGCAGGATTTTTTAAAGATACAGTATAACTTGTTCGTTTTTTTGACCAGTCAAATGAGAAACCAAGATTAAGACCGCTGCCAAAGATATTCTTATCGTTTACAGAAGCATTAATCATAAATCCATCATAACTTCCATATCCACCACCTAAGATTAAGTTTCCCGTAGGTGCTTCTTGAACACTTACTACTAAATTCATTTTATCTTTCGAAACTCTTTGTTGTTCAATTTTTACTGTTTCAAAAAATCCAGTTCTGTTTAATGCATTTTGTGAATCTTTAAAATCTGTTAAACTAAATAAGTCTTTTGGAGCTAAATATACATTTCGTCGTATCACCCTATCTAAAGTTCTGCTATTTCCAGAAATTATTATATCATTTATATAAACTTTGTCTCCCGGTATTACATTATATATGATGTCAGCAGTAGCTTTGTCTTTATCTTTTCTAATATCATATTTAACTTGAGTAAAAGCATATCCTTTGTCTGAAACTTGTGTTTTAATATATTCAACATCTTTTCTTAATTTGCTAATGTTAAAAACTTTATCTTTTTTCAGTTTTAATTCCGGATATATTTCCTCTGGATTCTTAATTTTTTCATCTAAATATATTACTATATTTCCAACTTTATATTGTTTCCCCTCTTCAATAGCTATATCAACTACTGATTGATTAGTATTAAAATCTATTCGAGAAAATGGTTCTTTAACTTTGGCATCTAAAAAACCATTTTCCAAGTATTTTTCTTTGATTCTAAAACCATCATATTCTAATTGGTCAAATTTCATTACACCGTCGTTTCTACCAAAAAACCAGGTAAAACAACAATCTTCCTCTTTATTTGCCATTACATCTTCAAAATCGCCACTTTCTAAATCCTTAGATCCGGGAAAATTTATTTTTTGAACTATAATTTCATCACCTTTGTTAACAACAAATTTGATAGCAACACTATTTTTATTTAAATTTTCAACTTCAACTTCAACTACAGAGTGTATATACCCTTCCTGTTCTAAAAGAGATAATAGTTTTTCTTTGGCTTTAGCTATTCTAGCTTTAGAATACATATTCCCTTTCTTGATATTCATAGCATTATATACCATTTCTAAATCATCATCACGAGTTTTGTATCCACTCATATCTAAACTAGCAATAAATGGTTTTTCCATAAATGAAAATGTTAAAATATTATTGTCAGTTGTTACTGCAATATCGTTAAAATAACCAAATTTATAAAATTCTTTTAAAGTTTTGTTAATTTGGTTATCTGAATATGGTTTATTTTTTTTAAAATTTGATGTTTCTATTGCAACAGTTGTTGAAATTTGAGATAAACCTTCAAATTTAATATCTGTAAATGTTGATGCTCCAAGTAAATATGAAGTTAATAATGGTAAATAAATAAGCTTTTTATACAAAAACAATTCCTTTTGATTATCGTAGTTTCTATTGAAACATTAATATTATAAATTTAAAATAAAGTGTATCTAAAAGTTGTTGATAGGTAAATTAATTTAGTATCAAAGGTAAATTAATGTAAAATTTCACTTAAACTTTCTCAAAGAGAGTGCTGGCACAAAAAGGAAATATTTTGAATATAGGAATTGTTGGTTTAGGATTAATGGGTGGCTCATTTGCTAAAGCATTACGAAAATACAATATAAGTACAAAATTGCTTGGATATGATCATAATGAAGAGCATCAAAAACAGGCTATTGAATTAAATATCGTAGATTCAATTGTAACAATAGATCAATTAAAAAGCTGTGATGTTATTATTTTAGCAATTCCTGTTGACGCAATTATATTATTTTTAAATATAATAGGCGAAATATCCAGTACAACTACAATTATTGATCTTGGTAGTACAAAAGAACTTATTGTTAAACAACTTCCAAATCATTTAAAATCAAATTTTATACCGGCACATCCAATGACCGGAACAGAAAAATTTGGTCCAAGTGCTGCTGTTGATAATCTTTATGAAGAAAAAATTATTGTTCTTTGTGATTTAGATATCTGTGGAGAGATACATAAACAAAAAGCTATTAAAATATTTGAAACTATCAAAATGAATATAGTTTATATGAATTCAAAAGAACATGATATTCATGCCTCTTATATGAGTCATTTACCTCATGTTATATCATATGCCTTGGCAAATATAGTAATGGAACATGAGGACCCTAGAAATATTATATCTTTAGCAGCAGGTGGATTTAAAGATATGAGTAGAATAGCTAAATCATCTCCAAATATGTGGACAGATATTTTTAGACAAAATAAGCATAATATACTTGATGGTATTGAAATATTTGAAAAACAGATGCTTGATATAAAGCAGATGCTTGAAAATGATGATTATGAAAATATAAAAAAATGGATGTTAAAAGCAAATTCTTTACACGATATTTTATAAAAAAGTGGTACCAGCAGCCGGACTCGAACCGGCACGCCCGCAGGCAGAAGATTTTGAATCTTCCAAGTCTACCATTCCATCATGCTGGCACAAAATTTGATTTTGAAACTTTATCTCATAACAACTTTATACTTCATAAAATTTAATCGAAATTTGATTTTATTCCTAATAACCTGCAACTATTTTCCAAAATTGCTACTTTTTTTATAAGCTCATTTATATCTCTATCATAAACATAAACTCCAACACCTCTTATGACCATTACATGATTAGAAGATTGTTTTAAAAACTTAGTGATTTCTAATTGATTTCTGTCATACCAACTATTAAAATCACCTGCATCATAAACTTCAATTTTACCAAATAAAGTTTTACCAAAATAATCTTCAAATTCAATAGTATCATGTTCTAAAGCATAAGCAGTAGTATATGGCGGCATTCCACATGCAATATATTTAGCTTCATGAATTTGATTATAGATTGAGTTATGAATATCAGCCTCTAAACTTGCCAGTTTCCAGCTATAATCATAATTATTCATTTTTAATTGACATAAACTTGATTTACTTATTTCATCAAATATTGCCTCTTTTGTATTGATTATAAATTTATTATGTTCTACTTTTGAAGATATTGAACCGTGATAAATACCAAAAAAGTTTTTTCTAAAAAGTGCCAATGAAATATTTGATAACAAATCAACTGTTTTTTTATCTATCAAATTAAATCCTTTAAAATAATTATTCGGGTATTATATCATCATTAAAATAATAATTAAGGTTAAATTTGACTGATACTAAAATTCCACATATCCCGGTACTTTATGATGAAGTTATTGATGCATTTAAAGATTGTAATGATGGTTATGTGATTGATTGTACGACAGGTTTTGGTGGACATAGTGAAGGATTGCTTAAAAACAATCCAAATATTAAACTTATCTGTAATGATCAAGATGATGAAGCTTTAGAATTCTCAGCTAAGAGACTGAAACTTTTTAAAGACAGGGTTATATTTAGTAAAGGCAACTTTGAAACGGTTGTACCAAATCATAAAAACTATAATATATGTGGAATTTTAGCAGATATTGGAGTCTCATCTTTACAGCTTGATAACGATAATCGCGGCTTTGGATTTAATAGTGAAGTGCTTGATATGCGAATGGATCAAAATCAAGACTTAAGCGCTAAAGATGTTGTAAACAACTATTCACAAGTTGAACTAGAAAGAGTTTTTAAAGAGTATGGAGAGGTGCGAGAGTACAAAAAAGTCGCCTCTTTAGTAGTTCAAAACAGACCTTTTTCTAGTGCCAAAGAATTATCTGTACTTTTAAGTGCTAAGATGCATAAAGGCAAATTACACCCGGCAACTTTGCCATTTCAAGGTATACGAATTGAAGTTAATAATGAGCTTGGTGTTTTGGAAAATCTTTTTGACAGTATTGAAGAAGCTAATTTGACCAATTGTATTGTGGCTATTATTTCATTTCATTCTCTTGAAGACAGAATTGTAAAAAATTATTTTAAAAAATGGACAAAGAGATGTATCTGTCCTGATTATGTTTTTAGATGTGAATGTGGAAACAATCATCAAAAAGGTAAAATAATTACTAAAAAACCAATTATACCTACAAAGCAAGAGATTAAAATTAACCCGCGAAGTAGAAGTTCTAAATTAAGGATTTTTAAGTTTGACTAGAAAAAAGCCATTTTTAACAGCTAAAAGTTCTTTTGTTATTATATTTTTAACTATGTTTGTAGTATTAGCTCTTTTTATGCCAAAAATATTTTTACGAAATAATATTTATTATCTAAGTAAAGATATCAACAAACTTCATTCACAACACATATCACTAAAAGAGGAAAATAAATTTCTTGCACAGCAGTTAGAAAAGATGAAATATAAAAATCAGATTATGGATTCACTTATTTTGCAAAATTTAGATAACTGACTAAAAAAATTATTCGTTTCGCAAAACATCCAAAACATCAATTTTGGTTGCTTTAATCGCCGGATAATATGAAGATACAAATACAATCACAACTGAACCGCAGATTATAGAGATTAAATCCAAATTACTTAATAATAAAGGTAACTTGCTAGTTCCATAAACATCAGCAGGAAGTGATATAATATCAAAGTTTTCCAAGATAAACATACCTCCAAATCCAAGAGCAGTACCTACTACAATACCGCCAAATCCAATAATTATACCAAGTCTAAGGAAAATTTGTTTAACTTCTGTCAACGATGCACCTTGTGATAAAAGTAAAGCGATCTCTTTTCTTCTACTCATTACTGTCATAAGAAGTGAACTGATAATATTTAATGAAGCTATTAAAATAATTAACATTAGAACTATAAATAAAGCTTTTTTCTCCATCTCCATAGCTGCGAAGAAATTTCCATTTTGCTGCCACCAGCCAATAATACCGACTGACATAGGTAAAATTTTTTCAAGTCGTTTAATGTCTTCAAATGGGTTGTTACTAAAAATATGGATACCGTCATAAATATTTTTTGGTTTCTTTAAAATGGTTTGAAGGGCTTGGATCGAAGTATACATATAGGCTTTATCATAAGCATTAAGACCAGATTTAAATTCACTTTTGTAAATAAATCGTTTCATCTTTGGCATAGTAGATAAACCGGTTGGAGCTATTTGGGTAAAATATAAAGTTACTTTTTGCTCAGGCAGTAAAAAGAGTTCATCACGAATCCCTTGACCTGTAATTAAATGATACTTATTGAAATCATTAACTTTTTTAGCGGCTTTCGCATAGATTTTATTTATAACAGATTCTTTCTTGTTATCTACACCAAATAATAATCCTCCACTCATAGTATCAGAATTATTTACCATAACCTGGGTTGAAAGGTAAGGTGAAAATTTTAAGTTTGGAAACTTTTGTTCAAGTTCTTGTAAAAGTTTTTGATCTACTTTGTTACTAAATTTTGGATAAATACTTAAAGGATAATTCATGGTAAAAAGTTTATCTTCAAACTCTTTAGCAGTTCCGTTCATGATTGCCATTGCAACTATTAAAACCATCACACCGACAGCAACACCAATAAATGCTAAAAGTGCAGAAATACTGATAAATGGGTTTTTTTTATCCCACTTTAGATATTTCTTTACTATAAAATTAACAAGTTTTGTATTCAAATTAGTTAGCTATAAGCCCTCTTTTTGGTCCACTTTTACCACAACATTGTTTATACTTTTTACCACTTCCACACGGACAAGGTTCATTTCTTGCAATTTTCTTTTGAATTACAGGTATCTCTTGATGATTTGTTACTGTATTGTCATTTGAAGATTGCATTTGCTCTTTCACTCGTGCTAGTTCAGCTTCTTCTTCTGCTTGATTTTGTAGTTGAATTGTAAATAAAACCCTTATTATTTCATTTTTAATTGAAGCAATAAGTTCAATAAACATATTGTAGCTTTCTTTTTTATATTCAACCAGTGGATCTTTTTGATTATATCCTCTAAGTCCAATACCTGTTTTAAGTGTATCCATAGAATACAGATGTTCTCTCCATGCTTTATCTAAAATTTGAAGATATAAAATTCTCTCTATTTCACTTCTTTGGTCAGGGACTGCCATTCCCATTTTATCGTTATAGATAGTTGAAAGGATAGTTATTAGTTTTTGCTCAATTTCATCAAAAGTATCAGCTTTTATATCATCTTGAGATAATTGGATATTTATGTCTTCAAGTAATTTTAAAACAACTTTTTCTAAATTGTAGTCTTCACTTGGTATTCCGTCCATAATTTCACATTCGCTTAATAAATTAGCTACATATTCAGCTCTATTTTCATCTAATTTACCGGTAATATCAAACTCTGGATTTAATAAGTCATTTCTAAAGTTATAAATAACTTTTCTTTGTTGATTTGCCACATCATCATATTCAAGTAGATGTTTTCTACTTTCAAAGTGCATAGCTTCCACTTTCTTTTGTGCATTTTCAACTGCTCTTGTTACCATACCGGATTCAATATGTTCACCTTCTTCAAGTCCAAGTCTTTTCATAACCCCTGCAATTTTATCACTTCCAAAAATTCTAAGTAGATTATCTTCCAAACTTAAGAAAAATTGAGATTCACCAACATCACCTTGTCTTCCGCTTCGACCTCTTAGTTGGTTGTCAATTCTTCTACTTTCGTGTCTCTCTGTACCTATAATCATCAACCCGCCAAGATCTTTACACTCTTGTGGTAATTTAATATCTACACCACGACCTGCCATATTTGTAGCAATAGTTACAGCACCTTTCAGCCCTGCATCTTCTATAATTTTTCCCTCTTTTTCATGTTGTTTTGCATTTAAAACCGTATGAGGAACTTTTTCTTTTTTTAATAATGCATGTAGATGTTCAGACTTCTCAATAGATGCAGTACCTACTAAGATTGGTTGACCAGACTTATTTATATCTTTAATTTTTTGACAAACAGCATTGAATTTTTCATTTTCTGTTCTAAAAATTAAATCATTTTTATCATCTCTGGTAATTGGAACATTTGTAGGGATACTTACAACATCAAGATTATAAATCTCTGCAAACTCAGTAGCTTCAGTTTGAGCAGTACCAGTCATACCCGCTAACTTATTATACATTCTAAAATAATTTTGAAATGTAATATCAGCTAATGTTTGTGATTCTTCTTGAATTTTAACATTTTCTTTTGCTTCAAGTGCTTGATGAAGTCCATCACTAAATCTTCTACCTTCACTAAGTCTTCCCGTAAATTCATCTACGATGATTACTTCATTGTTTTGAACTACATAGTCAACATCTTTTTCAAATATATAATTTGATTTTAAAGCTTGGTCAAGATGATGTGAAAGATGTGCATTTTCAAGAGAATACATATTTTCGACACCCAATAACTCTTCGGCTTTTATAATTCCAGCTTCATTTAATAAAACTATTTTGTTTTTTTCATCAACTGTAAAATCTCCTGTTACCGTTGCTTCATCACCCGGATTAGTAGCTTCAGTTCTAGTTCCCTTTTCAAGTTTTAAAGCTATTTGATTTGCTTGGATATAATTTTCACTTTTATGATCTGTAGGTCCAGAGATAATCAAAGGTGTTCTAGCTTCATCGATTAAAATAGAATCAACTTCATCAACTATTACAAAGTTGTGTTCTCTTTGAACTTTTTCTTCTAAATCATAATGCATATTATCTCTTAAAAAATCAAAACCGAATTCATTATTTGTACCATAAGTAATATCCGCTATATATTGCTCTTTTCTAAGTCCATCTTCGTGTAGGTCACCGGTTAATGCACCTATACTATATCCTAAGAAATTATAAAGTGGTTCTAGTTCTTTAGCATCTCTTGAAGCTAGATAATCATTTACAGTGACTACATGAACACCTTTACCGCTTAAAGCATTTAAAGCAACAGCTAAAGTTCCTACAAGAGTTTTACCTTCACCTGTTTTCATCTCAGCAATTCGTCCATCATGAAGTACCATACCCCCAAGGATTTGAACATCATAATGCCTCATACCAAGTGTTCTTTTACTAGCTTCTCTGACCATAGCAAAACAATCATTAAGTGCATCTTCAAGTGACAGTTTATCTTCTTGAACTGATTTTTTAAGTTCATAAAAACTATTTTTTAACTCTTCGTCGTTCATAGCTTCATATTTGGATTCTAAATTATTTACAAGTGCCACTTTCTTTTGATATCTTTTGATTTCTTTATCATTTTGTGTACCAAATATTTTTGAAAATACATTAAACATTTATTTTATTCCTTTAAAGGTGATGTGTGTTACAATTTTGGAAATTATAGCTAAAACAAGCTGAAAAGTAGCGAGTAGAGATTGCACGGCAAACTTTCCTGCAAAGCGGTTTTACGCACTAAAAAGTTTCTTTAGTAAAGGTTTGATTATGAGAGTATTGATGAGTATTTTTTTGATAGTAAGTGCAGTTTTTGCATCAAATTTAAGTATCAAAACATATCAAGCTGACTTTACACAAGTTATCAAAAATCCATCAGATAAAATTATTAAATATGAAGGTAAAATTTATATAAAACAACCAACTAAAATGCTTTGGCAATATAGAACACCAATTCAAAAAGATGTTTATATGAATAAGTTAAGAGTTATTATTGATGAACCGGAATTAGAACAAGCAATTTTCACAAAACTAACTGACGAGATAAATTTAATTGACTTTTTAAATAACCCTGATTTAGTGGATGATAAATATAAATTAACTTTTAAAGAAGAACTTTTAACTCAAATACAATACAGTGATGAGATGGAAAATAATATTATAGTAAAATTTACAAATATAAAAATAAATGAAAAAATAGCAGATCAATTATTTCAATTTATAGCTCCATTGGATTACGACATCATCAAAAAATAATAAAAGATTGGATAAACTTCCATCTAGGTACAGCAGATAATAGCTTGAAATTAAATTTCAAGAGGAAAGTCTGGGCTTCCGTGAAGTATGGTTCCATCTAACTGATGGCTAGGGAAACCTAAGGGATAGTGCAACAGAAAGTAAACTACTTAACTCTTGGTTAGAGTAAAGTAAAGGTGAAACGGTAGAGTAAGAGCCTACCAGTGTTTTGAGCAATCTTAACAGCTATGTAAACCCAACTAGAAGCAAGAAAAGAGTGGTATAAACTTCACAATTCTTCTTTTCGCTCGATTGTTTGAGTAATCAAACAGCTAGATAAATTATTATTTAATACAAAACTCAGCTTACAGCTGTACCTACTTTATAAAGCCTTTAAATACAGGCTTCAACAACTTCTCTAGTTTCAATCGTGCCCAAATCGTGACCGAATAAACTAAAGTTTTTCCCTAAATTAACTAGCTCAGGATTAATTATACTTGCATAATGTGCCAAAGTTACTTTTGGACTAGAATGTCCTAATAACCCTGCTAACTCATTTAGGCTTACAATATTATCCTTTAGCATTAAAGTTGCAAATGTATGTCGTGTAGAATATAATTTTCTATACTTAACACCACTATCTTTTATAACTTTAAGCCATTGATGCCTTAAACGACCTGCATCATCAATATAATCAAATAAAAATAATGACTTATTCTTTAAAACTTCAATCTCTTTTTTTATAAAAGATGGATAAGGTATCTTACGAAAAGAACTTTTAGTTTTTGGATAATCTATCCTACCTTTTGTTCTTACTCGTTTAATATCAATATAATCATCTTGTATATCTTGAAATTGTAATCCAAGTATCTCTTCTGGTCGCATACCCGTATTAAATGCTAATAATAAATAGGGCTTCATAATACCAGTAGCACTATTTATCATCTTATTTACTTCTTCAACTGAAAAATACTCTATATCTTCTTTTCTGTCAGGTGGTAATTTTATATTAATCGCAGGATTAATATTGATAACACCATCATCAACAGCAATTTCAAATATCTCTTTTATAGCACTTTTATAAATACCTTTAGAGTGAGTTTTCATCTTTAAAGAAAATAAATATTCTTTAACATCTAACCTAGTTATCTTATCAATTTCCCTATCTTCAAAAACCTTAATAAGTCTTTTAAAGTAAGGTTCTCTTTCACTATAAGCTCTTAATCGAGCTTCTTTAAATTTTAAAAATATTTCACCATAATACCTAAAGGTTTTAGGTTTCTTTTTAAATATTTCACCAGTTGCAATCTTATGTGATAATTCAGGAATGATTTTATTATTAACTATCTTGTGATTTGATGCTTTATCAGATAAACCCGTAGATTTACGATATCGCTTACCATCAACATTATAATCAATCCAAATCTTATTATCCTTAATAAAACTATTTGCCATTTTTTTACCATCCTTTCGGACAGATATACTATGTAACATTATTATACCTTTTTTAGATTAATAGTCTGTCTAATATTTCATCAGAAATTGATTTAGATGGTTTAGTATTTGAAGTTAATAATTTATGCATTTTTTGTTCATGGTATCGAATCATTTTATTAATTCTTACAAAATGAATTCCCTCAACCATATTAAACTTTTTTAATGTATCTTTGTGAATATCATATTTAGAACATATTTTTCTTAATGATAAGTACATAATTTAATAACCTTATAAATCTTTTTTACTACTTGCTTTACCAGAGTGAATAATTGGAATAAATCCTCTTTTAATAGCTTCCTTATGTGCTATTTGCCATAGATGATAATCTTTATCAGATAAATCTTTATGTAAAGTTACCTTATCAAGATATTTATGTAAATCTAAATCACTAAGCTCATTTACACTAACAACATTTACAGGTTTAATTATTGTTCCATCTTTTAAAATTCGCAGCTTTTCTTTTTTACCATCCTCATTGATATAGTTATCTAAGTCCTCATAAGTTTTTTTCACCTCTTTTGATGTTGTAGTTTCTTTTAAAGAGTTTTTAGCTTCAAAATAATATCCATCAAGATCAGTTACCTCTACTTGAAGATTATTTATAAATGCTCTTCGTAATAGTGCTATTATTTCTAATCTAAATTTATTATCATCATAAATTGATATAGCTCTTTTTATCCTTTCAAGTCCTAAAGTAGTTTGTAAAAATTCATCTAGTTTATATGAGTTTTTTATATGTTCCCAAATAGGTAATGTTTTAGCTCTACTTTTAGAATTATTTTTAACATCTTTTTCTGTGATATTTGATATATCTATAAGCCTTATTTCATCCATAGCTATACGAAATAGCTTTACAGAATTTTTTAGTAGCTCATCAACGGTTAAGATATTAAATTGCTTTAGATGCTCTCTTTTCATCTCAAATTCAACATTAAATAGTGGTTGTTCCATATCAAAGCCATTATTTAAAAAATACTCATACATTAAATCTTTTTTATTTGATTTTTTTAGTTCTTCTTTTTTGTTGTATAAACGAAGTTTAAAAGGGTCTTTTCCTACATATAAAGTTTGTGTAGCTGTAGCACTTCCAATCTCACTTACTGTTGCATATTTTCTTTTTCTTGTAGAAAACATCTCTTTTGTAATAAAACTAAAATCATATTGTACAAAGCAGTTTAAATCTGCTCTTGTAATTGGATTAAATCCAGTTACTACATCAAGAAGCAGTTTTTCATTGATAAACTCAATTAGAGATTTTATACCAATTGTATATATTCCAATTCCAAGAAGCTGTACTTTTATATCATTTTGTGTTACTAGTTTGAATCTGTCTTTAAAACCTATTTTAAAAAAGTTATTGATATCTTTAAACCAGTAAAAGCCCTCAGCCTTACCTAAAAAGTTTAAAGGTATATCATTGATTAATATATTTATATCATTATTTTCATACTCAACATATTTCTTTTCAAAGATACCTTTTTGATGTTCAATTTGGTCTTGAATATCTAAAAATAGGTCTTCAAAATTTATATTTGTTTCACAGTAGTAATACAAAGTATCAATACCATGTATCATTTTAATATCGTTCATTGTTTTACCTTTCTCCGTTAAGAGGGGCGTGTTACTAAGAGAACGCCCCGTACAATATTTTGCTTACGATATCGAAGTAAAAAAATCAGTACTCCGACTGAGTTTTTTTTCTTCTCATCTTCAGCGACCTTTTTTAGATACCGTAGTATGTAACTTTTCCAATTACACCAATATCTACACTTACTTCTTGACCTACTTTATTTTTATAAAGGTTTGCTTTTTCAGGTGGTATTGATATATCAAGTAATTCTTGTTTATCACTTCCATCTTGCATAGTTCTATTTGTTAGAAGTTGTAGTTTTATCTTTCCTACTTGCACTTCACCAGTTTCTTTATTTTTGTAATCGTTTGAACGATACATACCAAATAATTTTGCTTTTAAAGTTAGCATAACTTATCCTTTTAGGGACAATCGATTGCCAGTTGTATTTGCCGACAAGAAAATGATAGTTACAAATTTGGTATTTGGATAGATTAACGAAGTGTAAATTTGGTAACAAGTGCTACAAATTTGGTAAATATAAGGCTTATTGGTAGTAATAAGTAATATTTGAAAGTTTTTTTAGGTTTTTTATACAATAAACCATTAAGTTTAAATTGTGATTTTAAATATGTAGTTGGTAAGTTATTTATCATATTTTTTATATTTATAGTTTGATTAATGATTGTATTTCTATCATCTTTTGATAAATTTTTACTGAGTGTAACAATAAGGATATATTTTAATATACCAAGTTCATTAAATATTTTATCTGTAAATTTTTGATATTGTTTAATATTCTCATCGTTATAATAAATTTTATTTGTAGTTGATGTATTCCATTGAAATATTGGTAAACTATTATATATACCAGCACAATAAATATCATTATCTAAAAAATCTTTTCTTAGAATAGGAGCATTAATTGGGAAATATATATTTATAATATTTTTGGTAAATTTTAAATTCTCTTGTTTACTTATATTAGTATTCTCTTTTATAAACAAATAAATTAAAATTGTTATTGAATTTACTATTTTGGATGGTGCAAGATATGTATATTCAAAAAACTCTAATGATTCATCCATCTTCTTTGCTATACGTAAAATATCTTTATTGTATTTAAAAAGTAGATGAAATATACTCAATATAATATCTTTGTATATAAAAGCAAATGATAAGATTAAATTAGCATATTTTTGATTACCTTTTATAATAGGCTCCAATATTATATTCTCAAAATAAGCTATGATTCTTTTATCTTGTGATTGACTTTTGTCATCTATTGTATTTTTATTATCTTCTAATTTTTGTATTCTTTTTTTATTACCTTTACCAAGTGATTCTAATGTATTTATTCTAATAGTTTTATATTCTTTTTTAGATTTTATATATGCAGTTTGATAGTTTGAAATTAAATTAAAAAGATAGAGTGTATTTTTTGGTATCTCTTTCTTATTATTGATTATCATTTCATCTTTTTTTATAATATTTGTGATGATAGATAGAATATCATTTATTTGATTGTCATTAAAAGGGTTATCTAAATTAGTTTTATGAAAGTTCATTAAATTATTAATATGATTTTGAGTAATATTTAATAAATTTATCATATAACTTTTTTTAAATTATTTATTCCATTGTTTAATTTTTGCAATAAGTAGATTGATATTTTTCCTTAAATCTAAAATATCTAAATCTACATTATCAATATACTCAATTATTTCTTTTGAATATTTACTTTTATTTAAATTATATTTAATATTAGTATTCACTTTTGAAATACTATCTTCAATTTTATAATTTATATTATTGACAAATATTCCTGTTGTTTTATCTTTTGTTTCGAGCCATTTATTAATTGTATTTTCTGTTAAGTAGTTTTCAACTTCTCTACCTTTAGTAATCCAATTAGAATTTCCAATTTCACCTTTAATTCTTTTTTTAGTTCTATTTAAAGATGCTTTTGTAGTCTGTCCATCTCTATCAATAAATACATATGCATTACGATTTATTTTTAATAATTCAATTAAATCATTTTCAAAAAAAGAACCATTTATTTTGTGTGATTCTTTGATTTGTAATGTTAAATGACTTAATAGTTTTCCACCATAAAACATAATAGTATAATGTAATCCCTCTTCTAGTTCAGGAGCAACTATTGACAACCATTTATTTAAATATATTCTATCACTTGGACCTTCAACCCAAATTATCCCATTTGACTGTAATAAATCACTATTTTTATATCCTAAATCATTTAATACTTCATAAATATTATCACTACTATTTACTTGTTCTATTTTTGTTGAAATACCATCATATAAAACATGATTTATTTTTAAATCATTATGAAAATCAACAAAAACATTTGAATGTGTAGAAATAAAATATATATTATTTGTTTCTTCAATTAAAAAGTCCAAAAACTTTCTTTGCAATTCTGGATGTAAATGAATTTCTGGTTCTTCTATACATACAATTTTATTTTCATTCATAACTAATGCACTACATAATATAACTAATTGATGTATACCTGTTCCAAAAGATTCTAAAGGAAGTCTATTATTATGCATATTAATAAAAATATTATCTTTAGTATGGGGAATTTCAATTTCTAAAGTATTTAACTTTAAGAGTTCTCTAACAAATTTTTGAATTTTTATAAATTGTTCTTTTTGAAATTCTTGTCCTATACTTGGATTTTGCATTTCAAACATTTTTGAGATAATGTTAGAACCATCAATTTCAAATAAATCATTTGAAGTAGAATCATTTTTATTAACTACCCTAAAATGAGGTATGTAAATTACATTATTAAAAATATTTCTATAATTTCTTTCTACATGATTACTAATATTATCTATTACAGCTTTTATAAGTGTAGCTTGTGGAGCACCGGAGTATTGTTTTTGCATTTTTATTAAAGTTACAGTATCTATGTTTTTAAGTATATTTTCATTTATTTGAATTTTATTATTTCTAAAAAAATAGTCACATATAAATGGATTTGGTAAAATATTATTTAATCTATTAAAGTTAGAAAAACCTAATTCTTCATGCGTTAGCATTAAAGTTATTGAAATTGGCTTTCCATTTCTTCTGTGCTCCTCTTCAATTGAGTGTGGAAAATCTGATAATTTTTTTGAGTGTTGAGCAAAATACTTCAAAAATCTTAACAGTGTAGATTTACCAGAATTATTTTTTCCAATAAATATATTAATTTTCTTTATCTCATCTAAAAATATTCCATTTTCATCAAAGCTTCTAAAGTTTTTTATTCCAAAAGGTTGAATTTTTAACATAATATACTACTTCTCTATATTTTAATATTATAGTTATTTATACTATTTAATAAATCTACTATAGATTTACCAATTTCTTTAGCAAGATTAACAGGTACAGCATTACCTATTTGTTTATACTGTTGAGTTTTAGAACCTTCAAATATCCAATTATCAGGAAAAGTTTGAATTCTAGCATATTCGTTAACTTGAAATGGTCTTGTTTCATCAGGATGACACCTTTCCGTTTGTTTCTGAGCAGGTGAACATGTTAATGTAAGGCTTGGTTCATCCCAACTAATTCTTCTTGCCATTCCTGTTTTACCACCACCAAGATAAAAACTTTTTTGCATATATTCTTTTTGTACATCTATTGGTAAGCTTCTCCAATATTCACCTGGAGGAACCATATCTAAAATTTCTTTTTTTCTTTCTGGATATTGTTGACCATCTGATTTTGTAACATCACAATCATATAATTCACCTTTTTTTAGTGCATCTTTTAAAGTATATAATTTTTCATATGGTTCTGGATAATTATAACTAACTTTATTCATATATTCTTTTTTCATTCCAACAATAATTAATCTCTCTCTCTTTTGTGGTACATTATAATGAATAGCTTTTAATACTCGTGGCTGAAATATATGATAACCTAATTCATCTAATACATCTAACATAATTTGTAGAGTTTTTCCTTTTTCATGACTTAATAATCCTTTAACATTTTCTGCAAAAAATACTGGTGCATTTGTTTCTTTTAAGGCTCTTGCAAATTCAAAAAATAAAGTTCCTCTTGTATCTTCAAAACCTAATTTCTTACCTGCATAACTAAAGGCTTGACATGGGAAACCACCCGTTAATAAATCAATTTTATTTTTATATGGTTTAAAATCTATATCCTTAATATCTCCATGTTCCACTTTCCAGTTAGGTCTATTTCTTTTTAAAGTTTGAACAGCAAATTTATCAATTTCATTTAATAAAGAATGTTCTATACCTGCTTGTTCTAGTCCTAATGCTAAACCACCTGCACCAGCAAATAACTCAATACTTTTATATACTTTTGATGGTTTTGTATTAATGTCATTATTTTCATTAAAATAAATTTTAGCTTCTTCAAGAAATATTAAATCTTCTTTTTTGTACTCTCTATAATTATTTATAGGATTTCTTTTACTTTTTAATTTACCTAAATTATCCCATCTTCTTAATGTATCTTTAGAAACAGACAAAATATCTGATGTTTCCTGTAATGAAAAAACTCGTTGTGTCATTTTATACCCACCTTATGTAACATTATGAAGGGTTATTGTATTGAATTTTATATTAAGTATTACTTATAAAAAATAATACTACAATACATTATTTATTAAAAAATATATAAATTTAAGGGTTAGTATGGAATTTTTAAGAGATAATGAAAACATTAAAGAAATAATAAGCACAATGATTAAAGAATTTAGAGAATGCACAAAAAAGAAAGATATTCATTCAGAAGTTATAGACCCATTTTCTTCAATAATAGAAGCAAGTATTAATAACTTAGATTATGATAATTGGATAAAATCAGAACAAGCAAGACAAAATCAAAAAACTTTACAAAATATAATTGGGGATTTGCATCAAAAATTACTTGCTAATATTAAAGATATTGAAGATTTAGGTGTGGGTGAAGTTGTTGATATAGTATGTCATAAAAAGAAAATTATTGCCGAAATAAAAAATAAACATAATACAACTAAAGGTAATCATAAAAAAGAAATTTATGATGATATGGTTTCATTATTAGAAATGGATAAGTATAGTGAGTATACTGGTTATTATGTAGAAATTATTCCGAAAAAACCATTACAATTTAATTCTGAATTTACTCCATCTGACAATATAACGAAGACTAATAGACCTAAGAGAAGTGATATTAGAAAAATAGATGGTAAAAGTTTTTATGAATTATTAACAGATGACCCCAATGCTTTACAAAAAATGTATAATAAAATTCAACAAATATTGACTGATGATTTTGAATTAAAAGAAGCAGACCAGTTTAAAAAATTATTTTTAAGAGCATATGACATTAATTTTTTACTTAAAGAAAAATGCCCAGATATATTAAGAATAGAATCTGATAAGAATATACAATTAATTGAATCTGAACAATACAGTATAAGTAGAAAATTAACTTGGAAACATGGCGAATGTATATTTCAAACAACAATAAAATCTGTATCTAAGGATTTATTTAAATGTCCTATTTGCAAAGAAAAACTTTAGTATTTAATATTATAAATCGTGCCTAAATCGTGCCTAAAATCATCAAAAAACATAGTATATCTGTCACGATACCCTTGTAAACATAGTGTTTATAGGGCTAATTTGAACTCAGCTTACAGCTGTGCCTACTTTATATGCAGTTATCTACATGGAATGACCCCAATAGCATAGACTAATAAGTTCATCAAGCAATCGTAATCGAGGATAAAACAATTTTATTTGAACTTTTATTAGTAGGAAGTTTTTATAAGTTTATATGATATAATCGTACATAAATTTAGAAAGGAGTATTTAAAATGTCAATTTTAACAAAGGATATAATACTTACCAAGTTAAAAAGTATGCAACCCACTTTTGAAAAAGAAGGAGTAAACTTACTTGGTCTTTTTGGTTCATATTCAAGAGATGAAGCAAGAGAAGATAGTGATATTGATATTTTAATTGAAACTACTCCACAGTTCTCAAAGATAAATAGAGGTTTTAGTGCCTATAGTAAATTAGCTGAGTTAAAATCTATTCTTGAAAATACTTTTGATAAAAATATTGATTTTACAGATAAACAAGGTTTATTAGACCATAACAATACATATATTTTAAATAAGGCTATATATGTATAATGAAGATGAATTAGTTAGAATAAAATCTGTACATAAAAAATTAACTTCTATTATTACTATCACGGAAAGACATGGTGGCATAGTAAAAGCTTTAGAAGATGAAATTGAAGGACAACCAGCAATTTTAATGTTACTTGTAGCTATTGCAGAACAATTTAATAAGTTAGAAAAAATAAATGCATATATTTTAACTCCTTTTGATAAAGTTGATATTAAAGGGATGATTGATGTTCGTAATTTTATATCACATGACTATGATGGAGTTAGTTTAGGTCTTGTTGAAGATAGTCTAAGATATGATATTCCAAGAATACTTAAAATAGTAGAAGATATTTTAAATAAATAACCGTGTTAATTTATTTAAATATATTTAGCAAAGTCCTTACTACAAGGCTATGTAGCAATTTATAGAATACAGCTTATAGCTGTGCCTATTTACTGTAAGCCCTTTTATATAAAGGAATTTCAGTAAATTACTTTTTCAACTGTAACCATATCGTAACGAAACAAGCTAAAGTCTTTTTCTAAGTCAATATTTTTACTATTAATCACACTAGCATAATGTTCATGTTAATAGAAAAATCGTATCAATCTAATCCATATCAGGCATAAGTTCAGGAAATAACCTCATTGCAAAATGCGTATTAAACTTTATTCTAATCTTACCTCTAGGTGTATCAGATTTTATATAGTTTCTTTCTATTAGCTCTTTAACCAATGAAGATGCAACCCTATCTTTAGTTCCTATAATATTTTGTACTTCTGCTCTTTCTAATTCGCCACATATTAATAACTCTTTTAATAGAGATTCTGTGTGTTTAGGTAAAGGTATAGTATTTTTATACATTCCATTTTTAGCAAATTCAATATAATTCTCAATTCTTTTACTTAATGTTGATAATTGCAACTGTTCACTCATATATTCAACTTGGTCTAATGCAATATCTAACATAAAATTAACATACTTTGTTAACTCTTTATTTGATAATGCCCCTCTTCCATCTAAATCATCTAATCTTTTAGAATCAGCAAATGCTAAATTTAATTTATATTCATCTGATTTTCTAGCAAGACCTCTTGATATATTCCAAAGTCCATAACCTTGTAAATCCATATTCATTAATGCTCCATCTAATACTAACCTAGATGTTCTACCATTACCATCTAAAAAAGGATGTATCCAAGCCAATCTATGGTGTGAAGCTAATGCATATATCAGTTTAGTAGCTTGAGTTTGTTTCTTGGGTTTATAAAAACTTTCATACTTATCCATTGTACTATTTAGTTCACTGTATAAAATAGGAATGTGATGCCCTATTTTCACATCCCTATTTCTTAGTTCTCCTGGATGCATTGTTATTGTTTCTTTATCATTTTTTATTTCCAAAAATGAATCCATTCCTTCTTGAGAGTAAAATTTATTATGAATACTTTTAATAAATTCTTTTGAATATGGATTTATATCTTTGCAAGTATTTTCTACAAAGCTTTGTGTAGAAATATGAGCAACAGATAGTAATTGTAAATTTCTTGCTTTTTCATCGCTAGAATACTCTTGTCTCATAGCTTTTTCAATATTAATAGGATGAGTTCCTTCTGATTCAATCTTATTTGAATAATAGCTATTAACCATTCTTAGAAGCTCTTTTACTTCTTCAATTACTTTTACATTATAATTACCAATCATCTTAGCACTTTGGATACATACATTTTCAGCTTTAGCTAAAAGTGTGTCATCTATAGTTCCATCAAGTTTTTGTGGTATTATTGGCGTAAAATCCATACTTATCCTTTGTATTGAAATGATTCTATCATAATTAAATTATAATTACAAGGAAAGTGCGACTAATTTCGCGACTAATTATATAGATATATCTATCTAAATATCGACTATATATAAAATATTAGCATTATAAATATATAAAAAGAGTGCGACTAATTTTGCGACTATTCTAAATTTTATAAATATATCATATTATATAAACTAATTAATAGATATAAAAATTGTGTCAAAAGTGTGTCACAAAGCATACGAAATCATAATGTAGCTGTCACAATTTTATTATAAACCCTATATTTAAAAGGTTTGCAAAAACTCAGCTTACCGCTGTGCCTATTTACTGTAAGCCTTTTATATAAAGGGATTGCACTAAATTACTTTTTCAACTGTAACCATATCGTAACAAAATAAGATAAAATTTCCCCCTAAGTCGATTAAAAGCTTATAACTATGAATAGTAGTTTGAATTAAATTAATCATATATATAAATATCTTTGGTTATAATGTTATATATAACAATAAAAAAAGCTTTTATATGAAGGGAGTTATAAGAATAGTATATGGTTGGTAATGTAAAAAATTCTAAAAATTATTTAATAATTCTTTTGGTTACTTTTTTTGTAACTTTCTTGTTTCAGGTAGGAGTTGGTTTCTATTCAATTGAAGAAGATTTTAAACAACGAATTTCTTTTTTACATAGTGAAGGAGTTCCAAAACTTGATAATCAGATGGATATAATATTAAATAGGCTGACAACTATAAAAAACTATTCAAATATTTTATCAAATATTACAAATGAATTAAAAGAATATGATGAAAGTGTAGTATCAGATATACTTAAAAATCATTTTTTGCCAGATATAGGGATATTTCAGTTGCGATTGCTTAGTAGTGATGGTATGGAGTTAGTAAGGTATGATTTAGAGAAAAGTAAAAATGTAAAGAAAGCAACATCTCTTCAGGATAAATCTAGCAGGTATTATTATCAAGAAGCAAAAAATATCAATGTAAATGATATATATTTTTCAAAGTTCGATTTAAATATCGAGCATGGAAAAATAGAGATACCTCATATACATACTACAAGAGTTGTAAAAAAGGTTAAAATATCAAATGAAATTTTTTATATAGTAATTAATTATAATATTACAGATATATTTGAAAGTACGTTTAAAACTACATTGTATGATATATTTTTAATAGAAAATGACAATCAAATTAATTTCCATTTAGATCATGCTTGTTCTTTTTCTAAACAACAGAAACGTGGTATATATTTAAAGGATATTATGACAGATAAAAACCAATATATAACACAAAAAGGCTTGACTGGATTTCCATACAAAGTTGTGATCTCTGTAAAAAAATCCCAATTAAATTCTTTACAACAAATAAAACAAGAATCCCAACAAGAATCTATTATAATATCTACCATTATCTCACTATTAATTACTTTAATTTTATTTATTATATATAAAATAGAATTAAATAAAGAACTTCAAGAATTAAATAATAATTTAGAAGATAAAGTAGTTGAGCGAACAAAAAAACTAGAAGAATCAGAACATAAAACTGTACAAATATTAAATGCTCAAGCAAACTTTGTTTTTCTTTCAGACGGAGTTCATATAGTGCAGGCAAACCAGACTATGCTTGATTTTTTTGGATATAAAACTCTAGAAGATTTTGAGAAAGAGCATGATTGTATATGTGATTTTTTTATAGATGAAATTGGTTATCTACAAAAAGAAAAAGATGGAAAATTTTGGATAGATATACTTTTAGAAGATTTGAATGAACCACACAAAGTAAAAATAGAAGATAAAGATTATCATTGTCATATATTTAAAATATCTACAAGTGGTATAGAAATTAATGAAAAAGATGTTTATGTTATTACTTTTTCAGATATTACAGAGTTAGTTAATAAGGATTTACAACTTTTTGCATCAGAGAAAATGGCATCTATGGGTGAAATGATAGGAAATATTGCTCATCAATGGAGACAACCTTTAAGTGTGATTTCTACTGCAGCATCTGGACTAAAAGTAAATTATGAATTTGGAATATTAAACGATAAAGAGATACCAAGTTATATGGATTATATAGTAGAAAATGCAAACTTTTTATCTGAAACAATAGATACCTTTAGAGATTTTATAAAAGAAAAAAAAGAAATTAAAGAGGTTATACTTCAAGAAAGAATTGATATGGCTTTAAATATTATTGCTTCTACTATGAAGGATAACCATATAGAGCTTAAAAATAATATTGATTATTTTAATCCTATAAAAATAACTTTTATAGTTGGTGAACTATCTCAAGTTATGATAAATATACTCAATAATGCAAAAGATATTTTATTAGAAAAGAATATAAAAAATGCTTGGATAAAATTAAATTTAAAAAAACAAGAAGATAAAGTTGTTATAACTATTGAAGATAATGGTGGTGGAATTCCAGAAGATATATTGCCTAAAATCTTTGACCCATACTTCACAACTAAACACCAATCTCAAGGAACAGGACTTGGACTTCATATGAGTTATAGAATAATTCGTGAAAGCTTAAAAGGAAAACTATATGTTAAGAATACCAACAATGGTGCTAAGTTTTTTATCGAGTTGCCGCTTGATATTTAATTGTAATAATTTATACTTTTAGTTTGTATATGATAGAATTGACATCATGAACAAGTTTATAAAATTAAAATTATTAATTAATACTGCTTTATTATTGACATTGATTGTAGTTATATCTATATCTGTTTACTTTATCAGTGAAAATATAAGATCTCATGCAATTGACAGTTCAATTTCTCAAGCAAAGCAAATGACAAACCAGCTCTTAATTACTAGAGCTTATATGGCAAGTGTTGCACCTAAAACACCAATTGTAGATGATACATTAGATGATTTTGCATTAGCACCGGCTTATGTTGGATCTCACATAAGCAAAGAGATGTATAAGCAATATGGTTTTTATATAAAACAAACTTCACTTAAATATCGAAATAATAAAAATGTTCCAGATGATTATGAGAGAGAAATTTTAGAAAAATATGAAGATAAAGAGATAAAAGATTCCCATTGGGAAATCACAAAAATGAAGAATAGGTCAGTTTTGCGATACAGTACACCTATTTATGTTAAAGAAGCTTGTTTATCTTGTCATGGAAAACCGTATGTTGATGTAAAAGAAGCTATGTATAATAAACTTATTAATAAATACGGTGATAGGTCGTTTGACTATAAAACTGGAGATTTGAGGGGTATAATCTCTGTTGCAATCCCTATTGATTTTGTATTTGTTCAAAGTGATTATATTTTAAAAAACTTTTCTTTTTTAATTATAGTGTTTTTTATTATAATATTATTATATATAATGATTGAAAAAAAATATATATTTAAAGCACAAGTAGATGAGCTGCATAAAAAAGAGATATATGAAGAAACAGTTATAGAATCAAATAATAATGCAATCATAGCAATAGATTGGAGTGGTAAAATAACAACATATAATGCAAAAGCAGAAGAGTTGTTTGGATGGACAAAAGCTGAAATGCTGGGAACTAGGGAAGTTTTAAGAATTATCCCTGAGAAATATAAAAAAGATCATATTAGAGCTTGTACAAAATTTCTAACCACAGGTATCTCATCTAATATTATGGGTAAATCACATGAGTCAGAAGCAATTCGAAAAAATGGTGAGATTTTTCCTATCCAAATATCAATTGGTTCAAAATATAAACCAAATAATGCTATTGTAGTAGCAAATATATCTGATATCTCAAAAGAAAAGAAGCAAGAACTTTTGCTAATTCAACAATCAAAAATGGCAGCAATGGGTGAGATGATAGGAAATATTGCTCATCAGTGGAGACAGCCTTTATCCGTAATATCAACAGGTGCTACAGGTATGAAAATGCAAAAAGAATATAATATGCTTGAAGATAAAGAGTTTTTTAAAACTTGCGATATTATCAATAATAATGCACAATACCTATCAAAAACAATTGATGATTTTACCGATTTTATAAAAGGTGATAGAAAAAGAACCATTTTTAATTTAAAGGATGAGATTGACAGTTTGTTACATCTAGTTGAAGGTCCGATTAAGAATTATAATATAAATATAATATTAAATTTACAAGAAGATATAATAATAGATAGTTATAAAAATGAATTAACCCAAGCTCTTATCAATATATTTAATAATGCAAAAGATGTACTAAAAGAGCAAAAAGAGGATGATAGATTTTTATTTATTACAACAGAAAAAAATGCTAATAATGTGATAATAAGATTTCAAGATAGTGGAGGAGGAATACCGGATGATATATTACCTAAAGTATTTGAACCATATTTTACAACCAAACATAAAAGTCAAGGAACAGGACTTGGGCTGCATATGACATATGAGTTAATAGTTGATAAGATGAGTGGAACTATTGAAGCTAATAATGTGAATTATGAATATAATAATAAAAATCATGTTGGAGCAGAGTTCGTTATAACTTTACCTATATAACAATTTAACTAACAAACCCTATGTTTAAAGGGTTTGCTAAATTTATATATTTATTTTTCCATCTCTTTATTATTTTTACTTGGGATTCCCATAGCTTCTAAAATTTTCTCTTCAACCTCTTTAGCTATTTCAGGATTATCAATTAAAAATTGTTTTGAGTTTTCTTTACCTTGTCCTATTTTACTGTCATTATAACTAAACCAAGCACCAGCTTTATCTATGATATCCATTTTTACACCATAATCAATAAGCTCACCCATTTTTGAAATTCCTAAACCAAACATAATATCAAATTCAACTATTTTAAAAGGTGGTGCCACTTTATTCTTAACAACTTTAACTTTTGTTCTATTTCCAATAATCTCTTCTGCTTGTTTAAGTGAAGCAATTCTTCTAATATCAAGTCTAACCGAACTATAAAATTTTAAAGCATTTCCACCTGTTGTAGTTTCGGGACTTCCATAACCCGTCATACCAATTTTCATTCTAATTTGGTTGATAAATATTACAGTTGTATTTGTTTTATGTAAAATTCCTGTAATCTTTCGTAGAGCTTTACTCATAAGTCTAGCCTGAAGACCAACTTGCATCTCATCCATATCACCATCAATTTCTGCTTTTGGAGTAAGTGCAGCAACAGAATCTACTACAACTAAATCAACAGCACTACTTCTAATTAAAGTTTCAAGTATTTCTAAAGCCTGCTCACCATAATCAGGTTGTGATACAAGTAAATTATCAGTATCAACTCCAAGATTTTTAGCATAAGCTACATCAAGTGCATGTTCTGCATCAATAAATGCACAAACACCACCAGCTTTTTGACATTCGGCAATTGCATGCAATGTTAAAGTTGTTTTACCAGAACTTTCAGGTCCATAAATCTCAACTACTCTACCTCTTGGTAATCCACCAACACCTAAAGCTAAATCAAGTCCTAAAGAACCTGTACTAATTACTTCAATTGGTTCAATAGTTTTATCACCAAGTCTAATAAGCGTACCTTTTCCAAAGGCTTTATCCATTTGTTTGATTGCTAAATCTAAAGCGTTTTTTTGATTTTCATTCATAATTTTTCTCCGTTTGTCATTTAATTTGTGTAATTCTATCAGACTTTTTTAAGAAATTGGAAAAGTATGTCAAATTGACATACTTTTTATAAAATATTTTATAAAGCCTATAAATAAAAGGTTTGTATATAGTTGTATTTTTATATATTTCTTCTTACAAGTAAGTTATAATGCGGATTGTAGCAATTTTAATATTAAATATTGATATAAATCAAGTCACATATTATTAAATTTAAGTTACAATATAGAAATGTTAATTATTAAGGAGTATAAAATGCAAGTTAATAGTAGTAGTTATATAAATGTAAATACCAGCGCTTTAGATAAAGCAACGGCGAATGCTAAAGATAAATTTAATACAGTGCAAGAAGTATCAAATAAAACATCTGAAAAAACACCAATGGAAGAGATTGAGAATGCTGCAGTACAAGTGACTCTTTCTATGAATGCTCAAATTATATTGTTTTCTTTAGATGCTTCTGAATTATCAAAGGGTAATTCAGAAGCTCAGGGACAGATTTTTGACATATTATCTGGCAAAGATATAGATGGCGGTTTTAGTTTACAAGATTTAGGTTATGAAGGTAAACCAATTACTGAACTCTCAGTTGAAGAAGCAACAGATCTTATATCTGAAGATGGATTTTTTGGAATTGGCCAAACTTCTCAAAGGGTTGCTGATTTTGTATTTAGTTTTGCCGGTGATGATATTGACTTACTTGAAAAAGGTCGTGCAGGTATTGTTCAGGGTTTTGAAGAAGCCCAAAAGATGTGGGGTGACGAATTACCTCAGATATCACATGATACTCAGTCTAAAACATTGGAATTACTTGATAAAAGAATAAATGAGTTAAAAGATAATTCCTAAGGTTAGTAATATTAAAATAGGAGTATAAACCCTATTTTGATGATTTATTAAAAGATACAAGCAACCCGCTAAGTACAATTAGAACTATACCAAAGATTACAAACATATCAGGAAAGCTGTCACCTAACATCATACCAACTATAATAGAAAATATAATATTTGTATAGCTAAAAGTTCCAACTATTCCACCTTTTGCATTCATATATGCTTTTGTCATATATATTTGTGATAAGGTTGCAGTAATTCCTAATCCGATAATATAGAACCAAGCAATACCCTCCGGTACAATAAACTTAGCTATCATAAAATCGAACATGCTGGTTGTGTAAAATTCTCCAATTATCATAAGTAAAACAGGACCAATAGTTCCAACACTCATAAATGATAATACTATAGCTCTTGTATCATAAAAATGTTTGAGTTCTCTTATTGAAGTATAAGCAAGTCCTGCACCAACTCCGCTTAAGATCCCCAGCCAGTCAGTTTTGCTTAAATTAGTACCTGTAAATTTTGTAATAAATAAAATACCGATAAAACCAATAAATACACCCATCCAAGCTTGAAATGAAAGTTTTTCTTTTATAAATATATATGCAAAGATTGCTGTAAATATTGGAGCAGTTTTAGAAAAAGTTTGAGCTTCGGCTAAAGATATATGAGCAATATCGTAAAAATACATAAGCAGTGCTAGAAATCCAATAAGTCCTCTAAAAAATAATAAAAATGGCTTACCGCCTATTTGATTTAGTGGTGATCTGTAAATTGAAATTGAAATTATTACAACACCAGTGATATTCCTAAAAAATACAACTTCAAGTGAACTCATATATCCACTTAGAAGTTTTGCAAATGCACCTGTAAAAGCAAAAAGGAGTGAAGCAAATATCATATATTTTATAGCTAATTTGATGTTATCTTGATGTGTTGAGTTGTTCATTGTCGCGATTTTAATATAATTTTAGTTAAAATCGCATAAGATTAGACTAATTTTATAAAATAAGGGATGAAAATGATTGAACTGTTTGGTGCAGAGATTGACGGGTATATATTTGCTATTTTAATTTTTGTAATTTTTCAATTATCGCGAGTTATTTTAAGAAAAGCCGCTTATCATTTTGTACAAAAAACATCAAATGATTATGATGATGAAGTTTTAGAAGCTATTAAAAAACCAGTAGATTTTTTATTTATAGTAGTTGGAGCTAAATTTGCCAAGTTGGTATTGGTTTTGAATGCTGATATGAGTAGTATGATTGATAAAATTATAGGTACTGGGTTTATTATTGTTCTTTTCTGGGCTTTTGTTGAGTTGTTAAATTATTTTGCAAAACACTTAGATAAGATTACAAATAAGTTTGGTGATAAGCTTAGTGAAGAGGTAGCTAATTTTATTCTTAAATCAGTAAGATTATTTATAATTGCTATTGGTATATCTACTATACTTCAAGAGTGGGGCTATAATATAACTGGATTTTTAGCATCTCTTGGACTTGTGGGTATGGCATTTGCTCTCGCTGCTAAAGATACAGCAGCTAATCTTTTTGGTTCATTGGTTATTTTTACTGATAAGCCATTTAAAGTAGGGGACTGGATAAAAACACCAGATGTTGAAGGTACTATTGAATTAATTGGTATTAGAAGTAGTAAAGTAAGAACTTTTGCACAAGCACAAGTGACAGTTCCAAATGCTTCATTGGCAAATAGTGCAATTTTAAATTGGTCAAGAATGGGAAAACGACGAATCAAGATGAATATTGGTTTAACTTATAACACAAAAGGTGAAACAGTACAAAAAATAGTTGATGATATAAAAGTGATGTTAGAAAAACATCCAGATATACATCAGGATACTATACATGTATATTTTAGTGCATTTGGAGATAGTAGTTTAAATATATTTTGTTACTATTTTACAAAAACTACTGCTTGGGGTGAGTTTATGAAAGTACGAGAAAATACATATTTAGAAATTATGAAAATAGTTGAGAAAAATGGTTCAAGCTTTGCCTTTCCAAGTCAAAGTATATATATTGAAAATAATAAAGAGGAATTAATATAGTGATAAAAATAGCACTTGTAGGACAACCAAATGTAGGTAAGAGTTCGCTCTTTAATAGACTTGCAAAAAAAAGAGTGGCGATAGTTAGTGATGTTTCTGGTACAACTAGAGATATACGAAGAAGAGAGATAAAAATAGATGACCGTGAAGCACTTATGCTTGACACTGGTGGAATTAGTAAATCTCATAATGAAATTATGGAAGATGGCAGTGAATTTAAAATTTTTACAAATGTAAAAAGAAAAGCTATTGAAACGGCTAAACAAGCAGATGTTATTTTATTTATGGTTGATGGAAAAAAGATACCGGATGATGATGATAAAGCACTTTTTTATGAACTTCAAGCATTAGGGAAAAAGTTGGCACTAGTTATCAATAAAATTGATAATGACAATGAAAAAGAGAGACTTTGGGATTTTTACAGTTTTGGTGTAAATGAAGAAGATATGTTTGGACTTTCAGTATCTCACAATCGTGGTACAAAAAGACTATTTGCATGGCTTTATGAGCAACTTCCACCAGCTTTAGTTGATAAGGTAGAAGAAGAGGAAGATGATTTTTCTGATTTAGAAGAAAAGCCGGAAAAACAATATTACTTGCATGAAAATGGTATTAGCAGCAGTGAAGAAATATTAGAAACTACTAATGACAGTGTTGAAAGAGTTGTTGATAATCATATTAGAATTGCTATTATTGGGAAAGTAAATGTTGGGAAAAGCTCAATATTAAATGCTTTGGTTGGAGAAGAGCGTTCTGTTGTAAGTGAAATTGCAGGAACAACTATCGATCCTGTTGATGAAACTATAGAAGTTGGTGATAAAAAACTTACTTTTATTGATACAGCAGGATTAAGAAGACGAGGAAAAATTGCAGGTATTGAAAAGTATGCTTTAATGAGAACTGAAGATATGTTATCACAAGCAAATCTTGCTCTTATTGTTTTAGATGCTTCAAAACCTCTCACTGACCAAGATGAGAAAATTTCTGGACTTGTGGATCAGTTTGGATTGGGAACTATAATTGTACTTAATAAGTGGGATGAGAATTTAGAAACTTTTAAAAAACTTGAAGAGCAGATAAGAGGTAGATTTAAATTTTTATATTATGCTCCAATTATCGCAGTTTCTGCAAAAACCGGAAGAAGTATAGATAGACTTCAGAGCAAATTAATTGAAATTTATGATAACTTTACACAAAGGATACCAACTTCGCTGTTAAATGAAACAATCGAAAAAGCAATTAGAAGACACTCTATGCCAAGTCCCGCTGGAAATATGTTAAGAATTTATTTCTCAACACAGTTCAATACTTCCCCTCCTACTATTGCTGTCGTGATGAATAAACCAAAAATGCTGCATTTTAGTTATAAAAGATATTTAATTAATTTTTTAAGAGACAATATCAATTTTGAAGGTACTCCAATTAGACTTGTTGCTCGAGGAAAAGGTGATAGGGTTGAAGAAGAAGACCAAGAAGTTCAATACCAAGTAATCTAATAAAATCAAAAAATTTATACCAAAGTATAATTTACTTTAACTAAAAAAAGTTATAAAATAATCCTATATAATGAAATAGGAGTATTTTATGGCAACTGAAGAAGAATTAGAAGAGCTGAGAGCGTTAGAAGCGAGTCAAGCACCAACCAGTGATGAGACAATACAGGAAGATATTAGAAATCAAGCTAATACGGGTGAGGTCACACTTGAAGATTTTGCAAGTTCTGCAGATAGTTTTGCCCAGACAAAACAAGCCCAAGAGGATGCACTTGCCGCAGCAGAAGAAGAACTTGAGCAAGAGCCGAGTGCTGAGCAAACAGTTCTTTCTGAAGAAACCATAAATCAAATCAATGAAGTAATAAATGATGAACAACTACTAGAAGTTATAAATCAAGTAGCGCCTAGTGATTCAGATATTTTAGAGAGTATTGAACAGGGTGTTGATATTTTAACTAGTGTTGGACAAGGTGCGAATGTTAGTGTGGATGTTGGTGATAGTGATATTCCTGACAATACAATATTAGGTTCTAGACAACAAGGTGTGGAAGTTGAAGTAGATGTTGGAGATGGTGATCGTGATAGTTCAACTGTAGTTGAAGAGACACCAATAGTACTAGAAGCTGAAACTCCTGTTACAGAAGCAATAGTTCTACCTGTGAATAATACTCCTATTATAGATTTGATTGGAACACAATCAGTGGCAGAAGATGGTACGACAACGATCATATTTAATGCTTCAGATATAGATAATGATACTTTAACAGCTACTGTAACAGCTGAGAATGGTACAGTATATATTGATGACAATGGTTATATTGTATATACTCCTGATGCAGACTATTCTGGTTCTACTACAATTACTCTAACGGTTAGTGATGGAAATGGTGGTGTTGTAACACAAACATTTGGTATGGATGTTATAGAAGGTGCTGATGCTCCAATACTTGCGGTTGAATCTACAAAAACTGTAGATGAAGATGGAGTTGAATCAATTACTTATGTAGCTTCTGATGTAGATGGAACAATAGTATCTACAACAGCAAGTGCGGAACATGGAACTGTAATAGTAAATGATGATGGAACAATAACATATACTCCAGATGCTAATTATTATGGAACAGATACTATCTCAGTAATTGCAACAGATGATGATGGTTTAACTACAGTACAAACTTCTAATATTACTATAAACAGTATAAATGATGCACCAACAATAGATGATATTTCATCACAAACACTTGCAGAAGATGGAACAAAAGTTATTTCATTTAGTACAAGTGATATAGAAGGTGATACTTTAACATCAAGTGTAGCTGCTACAAATGGAACAGCAATAATTAATGAAGATGGTGAAATTGAATTTACTCCAGATACAAATTATAATGGTGATGCTACAGTTACTTTAACAGTAGATGATGGAAATGGTGGGACTACAACACAAGTAATCAATGTAACAGTTACACCAGTAAATGATGCACCTGTGATCGAGCCAATTTTAACGCAATATGTAGGTCAAGATGGTGAAAAAGTAATTTCATTTTCCGCTAGTGATATTGATGGTGATACTTTAACATCAAGTGCACAAGCTTACTTTGGTACAGTTACTATTAATGAAGATGGTGCGATAGTTTATACACCAAAAGAGGGGTTTTCGGGTAATGATGTTATTACTTTACAAGTAGATGATGGAAATGGTGGTGTAGTTACTAAATCATTTAATATTGTAGTATCTGATACTGATGCTCCAACAATTGATATTGTTAATGCAAGTGATACAGGAATATCTGATACAGATAATATAACATCAGATACAACTCCTACTTTAGAAGGAACAGCTGAAGCTGGAGCAACAGTTGTTATTACTGATGAAAATGGAAATGAGATAGGAAGCCAAGTTATAGGTGAAGATGGAACGTATTCGATAACAGTATCAAGTGAACTGGAAGATGGCTCTCATACTTTTACTGTTACAGCAACAGATGCTGAAAATAATACAGCACAGAGTAGTCAAAATATTATAATTGATACAACAAGTGCTAGTATTAGCATAGATGATATAACTTATACTGCAGATAGTACACCTGTCTTTACAGGAACAGTTAATGATATTAATTTAGATAAAGTTGAAGTTACTATAGATGGTAATACTTATAATGCTACAATAAAAGATGATGGCACATGGTCTATTGAAGTAGATGATTTAATACTAGATGGAGATTATGAAGTAAATGTAATAGCATATGATGTTGCAGGAAATATATCTACTTCAATTGATGAATCTGTATCAATAGATACATCTGCAATAGAAAGTGCTAACACAGCACAAGATGCAGCTGAAACAGCAGAAACTGTAGCTTCATCAGCTCAAAACACAGCTGATTTAAAAGAAACAGCAACCGATACATTAATAACAGCAGCAACTGATGCTCAAACTGTAATAGATAATGCAGATACAACAGTTGCAAATGATACATTAACTGCAGCAGAAGCAGCAGGTCAAGCAGCAGTAGATTCTGCAACAGATTATGTAACAGATGCACAAGCAGCAGTAGATGCAGCAGATGTAGCAGTAACAGCAGCAACAGCTTCAGTAGCAGCAGCAAATTTAGCCGTAAATGATACTCAGGATGCATATGATAGGGCTTTAAATGCCGGAGAAAACACTGATGATGAGCAAGCAGCACTAGATGTAGCAAATGCTCAACTTACAACTGCAAATACATCATTAAGTGATGCTAATACAGCTTCTACAACAGCAAACGCAGAACTAACAGATGCAAATGCAACATTAACAGCAGCAGAAAACTTAGATGCAGCAATAGAGACAGCGACAGATGCAGCAGTAGATACTCTATT